>CAJBCV010000179.1 GCA_903951635.1 uncultured Planctomycetaceae bacterium | reverse complement strand
GGCCGCTTCGCGGGCCGCTTGAACGGCCGGAAGGAGGAGGCCGACGAGCGTGCCGATGATGGCGATCACGACGAGCAGTTCGACCAGCGTGAAGCCGTGACGGTGCTTTCCGGCACGGCTCGAACCTTGAAGGACCATGAGATCACCCCGCAAGAAGGAAGGAAAAACAGATCTGGTGATGATGAGGATTGCAACAGCGAGACGAACGGATCGGCAAATGCTGTGCCAACAATTCGATTTTCTTCTGCGCCGGGACTGACCAGGGAGATCGACGACCTTGCGGGGACTCACAGCGGCCAAAAAACAGCGAAAACGGCCTGCGATCGACCCACTCGGACGGTTTTCCACCCGTCCTGTCCGGCGCCGCCCATGGTTGTCGATGCAGCGTGCGGGCCCACCGGCCAGAGCGCGTCTTGCAGGCAGTCGCTGCACGATGAATCGGCAACAATCCCTGCCGACGAGGGAGCACCGTTGAGCCGGTCAATCGGACGGACGGGCAGCCAGGAGCCTCTCCAGATAGCTCCGCCGTTCCGGCTGGCCACACCCGATCTTGGCGGCGAGCGATTGCAGGCAGGCGTGGGCCTGGGGAATCTCGGCTTCGCTGGTGACGATTTCCAGTTCGAGGAAGTCCCCCAGCCCGGCCACCGTGTCGATCGCCACCTCCACCGCTCTCCCCTCCCACAGCAGCCGCGCGGGCCGGCGACGTTTCACCACCTCCCAGACGCGGCGAAATCCGAGCGCGGTGAGGAGTTCCGACCAGGCCTCGAGCGTGGCCGGCCCCGACAACGCCGGGGGCATTGCTGCCAAGGGAAGTTCGATCTCCCGCCGCGTCTTGGCTCCCTGGCCGATCCGCGGCCCCTTCCAGGTGATCGCCACGGCCTCTCCTTCGCGACGGAGCCGGAGTGCCTCGTCGGTCTGGGCGAAGTCCCGTGAAGGATGCGCGAAGTAGACGTCGGCCTGCTCGATCACCGGGCGGAAGTCGGCCGCCAGTCTGACAAGCGTTCCCTCGACGGCTGAGCGATCGGCCAAGGGAAACTTCAGTTCAACCTCGTACACTTTGGGTTCCTCCCCGCTGTGGCTCCCCATGCCCCGGCTGCCAAGGGCGGCCTCCACCCGCGTTCCCATCCCTCGGTTTTCCTCCCTCATGATACTCCCCCTCCTCTGCCGCCCGGCCCGACTCTTCCGGGGCTTCCTGGCTGGATCCGTGGTCGGGATGATCCTCGGAACCGGGTGTGCCGGGCCGCAGATGCCCCACCCCGCCGTCGGCAAGCGGCTGGGGAGCGTGCCGTTGGTGGCGATCTCCGATCCGGGCCGCCCCGCGCCCGAGTTCACTGGCCGCGTCACGCTCCTCAACTTTTGGGGCACCTGGTGCCCCCCCTGCCGCCGCGAACTCCCCGGGCTGGGACGGATCGCTGCGCGATTGGCCGACGACGATCGCTTCCAACTTGTGGCGGTGTCGTGTGGCTCCGGCGGCCCGGATGACCTCGACGAAATCAGCGCCGACACGCAGCGATTCCTCGACCGGGAGCGACTCGCGATCGAGCCCTGGTGCGACCCCCGCGGCATGGTGCGGATGCTGTTCTCGGAGGCCTACGGCTTCGAGGTCTTCCCCACCACCTACCTCATCGGTGCCGATGGCCGCATCCGCCGCGTCTGGGCCGGCTACCGCAACCGGGACGAGGCGGAAATCGCGGCCGCCCTGGTTGAGGCGCTCAAGGATTCCGGAGGATTATCGCCCCAGAGATCCCCTCAAGCCCCCGGCGGCAACTGAAGCCGCTCGATGAACCGGGCCGCCATGGCGGCCGGATCGGGGCAACGGGTGATCGCGGCGGCCACGGCCACGCGCCGCCACCCGAGGGCCCGGAGTTCGTCGAGGCGATCGAGCGAGACGCCGCCGATGGCAAACGCCGGGAGCGCGATCGTGGCGGCAACCTCGGCGAGAAATTCCCGCGTCGCATGGCTCCCGAACGATTTCGTGGACGACGGAAAGCAGGGGCCGACGCCGAGATAGTCGGCTCCTCCGCGGACGGCAGCGAGCGCTTCGCCCAGGTCGTGCGTGGTGCACCCCACGACCGCCGTCGGACCGGTGACGCGCCGCACGAGATCGAGGGGCATGTCGTCGCTGCCGAGGTGGACCCCACCGGCCCCCACGGCCACGGCGACATCGGGACGATCGTTGACGATGATCAGGGCGTCGGCCCCCGACCGGTGTCGGGCCAACTCGACTGCCAGTCGGACGCGACCGACGAGGGCGGGAACGGCCAGTGACTTGTCGCGCACCTGGATCATCCGCACCCCGGCGTCGAGTAGGCCCTCGATGAGGGTGCCGAAACGGCGAGCATCCTCCCCGCCATCGACGAGGACACAGAGCGAGATCCCGGCGAGGCGTTCGCCCGCCCGGGCCAGCACGACCGCGGCCCGATCGGCGGAAGCATCGAGGGCCCGCCAGGCCCCGGCCCCGCCCTGCGGTTCGCCCCTCATCTCCTCCTCGGGGTGCCCCTCGTCTTCGGGCTGCCGAGGCGTGGGGCTGCTGTGGTTGCCGGGGGGAAGTGCCATCAACGTGTTGTACCACCGCCTCCTCCCTGCGGATCGCCTCCCCTGCTCCTTCAGCGGCCAATCCGGGCGTTTTCGGCCATTCCAGCGGCCTTGGCCTCCCCTCGCCCGCCCCCTACACTCCTGCCCCGCCGGCTTTGCCAGCCCCCCATGGCCCCGATCGCCCGGAGCGGCCGTGACCTCTACCCGTTATCTGACACTCCTCTGGCCGGGGCTGCCGTGGCTGTGGCTGCGCGGCAGCGTCGCTGGCCTCGTCCTCGCCCTCGCGTTCGCCGTCGCGCTCGACATGGCGATCCTCCTCACATGGGTGTGGACCGAACTTGTGGCGACGGAGTTCGCCCTCGGCCTGTGGGCGGCAACGGCCGGCGTGTGGGCGGTGGCCACGCTCTCGGCCGTGACGACCTTCCCGCCGCCGTTGCCGACGGGCCGGAATGAAGCCGCCGAGGCGTTGTTCGTTGCCGCCCGCGACGCCTATCTGAGCCGCGATTGGCTGGCAGCTGAAACGAAGCTCCGCGGACTCCTCGTCGTCGCGCCGACCGACGGCGAGGCCCAGCTCCTTCTGGCGACGCTCCTCCGCCGGGTCGATCGCAGGAACGAATCCAGAGCGGCCCTCGAGAAGCTTGCCCAGAGCGACGCTGGCCGCCCCTGGCAGGGCGTCATCCGTCGGGAGCTGGAGCGTCTCAACGAGACGAAGGCGACGCCAGCCGCGGGGCAAGCCGCTGACCAAGCCGCCGGGCTCGACGACGCCCCGGAGGCAGTGGTGCTCCGCCTGCCGGGCGAGGAACGCGAGACCGACTCCGTCGCGAATCGCGCCGCCTGAGCGCAGCAGCGAACCATCCGGCCTCGGGCCACGAACAGCAGGGGCAATCGGCCCGATGCCGTTCCCCGGGCCGGATTGAAGCGAGTTTCGGCCACCTCCCGCCAGCCTGTCCAGCCCCCGCCGGCCCGCTGACACTGGCCCCAACCCCGCTGCCCCCTGCCCGATTCGGGCTGCCGCCTAGAATTCCCCGAACGATTTGGCGTAAGGTTTGCACCGTTATGTCGGGCGGAAATTGCGGCTGCCATTTTTGGCGGCAGCCTCCGCCCCCTCAAAAGCCACTCTCTCCGAGAACTCCCCATGTACGAGCGTTTCACCGACCGTGCCCGGAAAGTGATGCAGCTGGCCAATCAAGAGGCCCAGCGATTCAACCACGAGTACATCGGCACGGAGCATGTCCTCCTCGGGCTCATCAAGGAGGGGAGTGGCGTCGCCGCCAATGTCCTCAAAAACCTCGACATCGACCTGCGGAAGATCCGCATGGAAGTCGAGAAGCTCGTGCAGAGCGGCCCCGACATGGTGACGATGGGGAAGCTCCCGCAAACCCCCCGCGCGAAGAAGGTGATCGAGTACTCGATGGAGGAGGCGCGGAACCTCAACCATAACTACGTCGGCACCGAGCACATCCTCCTCGGCCTGCTCCGGGAGCAGGAGGGCGTGGCGGCCCAGGTGTTGATGAATCTCGGCTTGAAGCTCGAGGATGTCCGTGAGGAGGTCCTCAATCTCCTCGGCCACGGCATGGAGGGAGAGGGTGGCGAACGCGCCGGGCTCGGCGGTCGAGCGACGTCGGGCGCCGGAGCCGGCAGCAGCGGCGAAGCCACGGCCAAGTCGGGAAAGAGCAAGACCCCGGCCCTCGACAGCTTCGGCCGCGATCTCACCGAACTGGCCCGTCAGGGGAAGCTCGATCCTGTGATCGGCCGGGAAAAGGAGATCGAACGCGCGATCCAGATTCTCTGCCGCCGCACGAAGAACAATCCCGTTCTCCTCGGCGAAGCCGGCGTCGGTAAGACGGCGATCGTCGAGGGCTTCGCCCAGCGGGTTGTTGACGGCCATGTCCCCGAAATCCTCGCCGATCGGAGGATCGTCGTCCTCGATCTGGCGATGATGGTCGCCGGCACGAAGTACCGCGGGCAGTTCGAGGAGCGGATCAAGGCGGTGATGAACGAGGTGCGCCGCGCCAAGAACACGATCCTGTTCATCGACGAGCTCCACACGCTTGTCGGTGCCGGTGGCGCCGAGGGGGCGATCGACGCCTCGAACGTTCTCAAGCCAGCCTTGGCCCGCGGCGAGATCCAGTGCATCGGCGCCACGACGCTCGACGAATACCGCAAATACATCGAGAAGGATTCGGCCCTCGACCGACGGTTCCAGATCATCATGATCGAGCCGGCGACGAAGTCGGAGGCGGTCGAGATCCTCAAAGGCCTGCGCGACCGCTACGAATCGCACCACCGGGTGCAGATCTCCGACGCCGCCCTCGAGAGCGCCGTAGAGCTCTCGAGCCGCTACATCACCGGCCGCTGCCTCCCCGACAAGGCGATCGACGTCATCGACGAGGCCGGGGCCCGTGTTCGCCTCAAGGCGATGACCAAGCCGCCGGATCTCAAGGAGATCGACGAGGAGGTCGATCGCCTCAACAAAGAGAAGGAAGAAGCGGTCGCCAACCAGGACTTCGAGAAGGCGGCGGCGCTGCGCGATCAGGCCGACAAGCTCAAGAAGAAGAAGCAAAACATGACCCGCGACTGGCGCGACAAGTCGCGCGAGGCCGACGGCGTCGTCGACGAGGAGGTGGTGGCGGAGGTCGTCTCGAAGATGACCGGGATTCCGCTCACCCGGATGTCGACCGAGGACAGCAAGCGTCTGATGGCGATGGAGGACGAGCTCCACAAGAAGGTCATCGGGCAGAACGAGGCGATCAAGAGCATCGCCAAGGCCGTCCGCCGCAGCCGCTCCGGGCTCAAGGATCCAAAGCGGCCCACCGGTTGCTTCATCTTCGCCGGCCCCACCGGCGTGGGAAAGACGCTCCTGGCCAAGGCGCTGGCGCAGTTCATGTTCGGTGACGCCGACGCGCTCATCCAGATCGACATGAGCGAGTACATGGAGAAGCACAACGTCAGCCGGCTGATCGGCGCGCCGCCGGGCTACGTCGGCTTCGAAGAGGGGGGGCAACTCACGGAGAAGATCCGCCGCCGCCCCTACTCCGTCGTGCTCCTCGACGAACTCGAGAAGGCTCATCCGGACGTCTTCAACATGCTCCTCCAGGTGATGGAGGAGGGGCGTCTCACCGACAGCTTCGGCCGGAACGTCGACTTCCGCAACACGATCCTCATCATGACGACCAACGCCGGGGCCGAAGCGATCAAGAACGAGTCGGCCTTCGGCTTCCAGAAGCCCGACGACGACGCCGGCTACGACAGCATGAAGAAGCGCGTCAACGAGCGGATCGAGAAGTTCTTCCGCCCGGAGTTCCTCAACCGTGTCGACGACGTGATCGTGTTCCACCACCTCACCGTCGAGGATCTCAAGCAGGTCATCGACATCGAACTGGCGAAGGTCCGCGAGCGGCTCGGCGAGCGCGGCCTGAAGCTGGAGCTCACCGATGCGGCGAAGCAGTTCCTCATCAAGAAGGGCTCCGACACCGATTTCGGCGCCCGCCCACTGCGTCGTGCGATCGAGAACTTCATCGAGGATCCGGTCTCGGAGGAGCTCCTCAAGGGGGAGTTCACCGGCAAGGACACGATCCAGGTCGACTGCATCGAGGTCGCCGGGAAGAAGCAGTTGAAGTTCATCGGGATCGTCACCGCCGACGCCGTGGCAGCGCTCCCGGCTGGCGACGGCGAGGCCAAGGGGGAGTAGCCCCGCTTCCGGCCTGTTCTGAACGTTACTCGAGCGGGGCCCGCGCGAAAGCGCCGGGCCCGCTTTTTTGTTCCCGAGGGCCATCCCATCCGCCCCGGCTTTCCCAGCCCACCGGGGCTGACAGGAGCCCGCACGACCGGCTCAAGTTGCCGAGCCGTTCCATCCGATGCCACCGGTAAGGAGAACCGCGTTGCCCAGCGCGGCCGGACCGCCATGGCATCATCCCCCACCGATCTCGCCCCGAGCGGCCCGCTGCCGACCCCGTCAGGCGGGGTCGCTGACTGGCTCGCCGGCCTCATCGCCACCCTCGGCGCGATCGTCCTCGACCACGTCACCGGCATCGGCGATGTCACGCTGTTCGCGCTGCGGACCATCGGCTGGATCTTCGTCCGGCGGCAGCGGCGGGACGTCCTCCTCCCCGCCTTCTATCAGATCGGCGTCCTCTCGCTCCCGGTCGTCGCCCTCACCGGGCTGTTCATCGGGATGGTCCTCGCCGTCCAGAGCTACGCCCAGTTCAAGGCCCTCGGCCTCGAGACGCGCCTCGGCTCCGTCATCAACCTCTCGCTCGTCCGCGAGCTCGGTCCGGTGCTCGCCGCCACGATGCTCGCCGGGCGCGTGGGAAGTGCCATGGCCGCGGAGCTCGGCACGATGCGTGTCACCGAGCAGATCGACGCGCTGGAGAGCATGGGAGCCAACCCGCTCTACTACCTCGTCGTTCCCCGCTTCCTCGGCTGCCTGATCCTCATCCCCACCCTGACGGTGATGGCCGACTTCATGGGGGTGCTCGGGGGTTACCTCTACTCGAACATCGTCCTCAACATCGACTACCACCACTACTGGAACAACTCTCGCGAGTACGTCGACGCCTTCGACTTCCTCATGGGAATCTTCAAGAGCCTGTTCTTCGGCGCGGCGATCGCCCTGGTGAGTTGCCACCACGGCTTCCACAGCGAGCCAGGCGCCGAAGGGGTCGGCCGGGCCGCCACGAATGCCTTCGTCCACTCGTTCGTGCTGATCCTCGTCCTCGACCTCTTCCTGGGGATGTGGCTCAACAACGTCCACGACTTCTTCCGGCCGGAGGGGCCGCGCCGCCTCCTCTGATCCCCTGCCTTCGCGTCAGGCCGCTTTTCTCCGACACCCACCATGCCCGCTCCCGTCGCCACCGCCACCGCCGCCACCGACCGTGCCACCGGCCCGGTGCTGGAGGTCGATCATGTGTCGGTGCGATTCGGCAGCCAGCAAGTCCTCCGCGACATCAACCTCTCGATCGGGGCCGCGGAGACGGTCGTCATTCTCGGCGAGAGCGGCTGCGGAAAGACCGTCCTCCTCAAGACGCTCATCGGGCTGGTCAAGCCGTCCGCCGGCGAGATCCGCTTCGAGGGCAAGTCGCTCGCCCGCTCGAGCGACCGGCAACTGGCCCACCTCCGCACCCGCTATGGCTTCGTGTTCCAGGGAGCCGCGCTGTTCGACAGCCTCTCGATCTTCGACAACATCGCCTTCCCGCTCCGCGAGCACACGCGGATCCCCGAGTCGCAGGTCTCCGAGATCGTCGAGGATCTCCTCGCCGAGGTCGGGCTCCCGAAGTCGGCGGCGGCAAAGAAGCCGGTGCAACTTTCCGGTGGGATGCGGAAGCGGGCCGGCCTGGCCCGAGCCCTGGCCCTCGAGCCCCCCGTCGTGCTCTACGACGAGCCGACCACCGGCCTCGATCCGATCATGAGCGACGTCATCAACGAATTGATCCTCCGCGTCAGCCACCGCGGGGGCGTGACGAGCGTCGTCGTCACGCACGACATGCACACCGCCCGGAAGGTGGCCGACCGGATCGTCATGCTCTACCCGCTCTTCCGGCTCGGCCCGACCGATTCCCAGATCGTGTTCGAAGGCACGCCCGAGGAACTCGACCGCTGCCGCGATCCCCGGATCCGCCAGTTCGTCGAGGGGCGAGCGGGCAACCGGCTCACCGAGCTCCGCGACGAACAGGAACGGGCTGCCGCGCCGGCCACGGAAGCGGTCACCGACGGGGACGGGGCGGCAGAGCCCGGAGACGAATCATGAACGACCGTGTCATGCAGTTTCGCGTCGGCGTCATGGTGCTCGCCACGGCGATCATCGCCGGCATCCTCATCGTCCTCTTCGGCGACCTCCCGTCGCTCGTCCAGCGCACCTATCCGCTGCGGATGAACTTCTCCGACGCCCGCGGCGTGACCCCCGGGACGCCCGTTCGCAAGAACGGCATCCTCGTCGGGCGGGTGACGAACGTCGCCCTCGACGAAAAGGGGGGAGTGAACGTCGTCGCCGACATCGATTCCGCCGTCCCGATCTACAAGGACGAGGAGGCGCGAATTTCCGGTTCGATCCTCGGCGACGCCGAGATCTCGCTCGTCCCGGGGATCATCCAGCCCCAGCGGGAAAAGGTGGGGCAGACCGACATCGTCCGCGGCGCCGCGGCCCGGAATCCCTTCGACGTCTTCGCCTCGCTCGAGCCGAAACTCGGGCTGGCGCTCGATTCGCTCGTCCAAGCGAGCGAGTCGGTCAACCGCCTCTCGGCAAACCTCGATCGCACGCTCCTCAATCCCGAGAACGGCGACCGCTTCCAGCAGCTCGTGAACAAGACCGAGAAAACGCTCGACGAGTTTTCCCTGGCGATGACCAACATCAACGCCGTGGTCGGGAACGCCGCCGCCCGCGAGGAGATCCTCGACACGATCAGCTCGCTTCCGGAGGTGATTGGCGAACTCAAAAGCACCGTCAAGGGGATCGGCGCCACCGTCGAAACCGCCGATCGCAACCTCCGCAATCTCGAGGGGCTCACCAAGCCGCTCGGCGAGCGCGGCGGGGAGATGGTCGCCCAGATCGACAAGACGATCGGCAGGCTCGATTCGGTGCTCCAGGAGATCGCCTCGTTCGCGAAGGCCCTCGGCGACTCGCAGGGGACCCTCGGCAAGCTCGTCAACGATCCGAAGGTCTACGACGAACTGGCGATGGCGGTCGCCAACGTCAACCACCTCACGCTCGAACTGCGGCCGATCGTCGACGACGTCCGCGTCTTCACCGACAAGATCGCCCGCCACCCCGAGCAGCTCGGCGTCCGCGGCGCCCTCGACCGCCGTCCGGCGGGGATCAAGTGACGAGGATCCGGCCCCGCGGGAGCACGAAGTGTCGCGGGACCGACGTCACGCGCGAGTCTGGGCGTCGATCGACTGGTCGATCGCTTCGTAGGTCCAGTGGCCCACCTCGCGTTCGACGCCGGCGATGTGGATCGCCAGGCCCGGGCTATCGATCGTCATCTCGATGACCTTCGATCCGACGATGTCGATCCGTTCGATGAGGGACGGGCTGCCGAACCGCTCGACGGCGTCGCAGGCCAAGGCCAACTCGGCGGCGGTCGGCTGGTAGGCCTCGAACTCCGCATGCTCCGCGTTGGCGATGTATTCGCCGGCGTGGAGCCGCTTCACGATCGCATAGCGGAACTTCTTCGCGAAGAAGTACAGGCACCGCTCCCCGTCGGCGATCTCGGGCAGATACTCCTGGAGGAGGTATTCCTGGCCGGGCTCGAGGGCCTCCTTCACGCGATCCACCGAGTTGGGAAGCTTGAGCACTCCGAGGCCACTGAAGCCGACGATCGGCTTGACGATCACGGTGTCCCCGAATCCCTTCAGGAGCGCCGGGATGTCGCTTCCGTCGGTGAGGAGCACGGTGCGCGGAAAGGGCATGTCGTCGCGTTCGAGGAGATAACGTTTGTCGACAAAATCGAGAAACGTCCGTGCCGTGGGCAACACGACGAGGTCGCGGGCCACCATCGATCGCAGCATCTCCTGCGACCGGGGGAAATTGGCCCGGGTCGTCCCCGGCCATGGAGCCTCGAGGATCATCAGCGCGTCACAGGCTCCGAAATCGGCCGCCGTCCACACCCCTCGACGAATGTCCCAGGCGTGCTGCGACTTGAGCGACAGGTCGAGATCCTCCCAGTGGACCATGAGGAAGTCGTCGTCCCGGGCGGCCAGCATCGACTCGATCTGCCGACGATCGACGGCGAAATCGAAGTCGAACTCCGTCTGCTCGAAGTAACCGATGCAACCGATCGTGCGCTTCTTCATGCTTCGTTCTTCTCCACGAGGACAGGAATCACTCCCCCACCCTTCGAGATGTTGACGATGTCGCCTTGCATCGCGTAACGGGACAGGTAGCCGCTCACCTCACAGGAGAGGAAACGCCGGCTGGAGAGATCGTAGTCGTAGCTGACATGCGCGGCGACGTCGTAGGACACCACCCCCTCGCATCCCATCAGCGTCTTGACGCGGGTCTGGTTCAAGGCGACACGCTCCTGAAGGATGTAGTCGTCGCGGTTTTCCTGCGGCAATTCTGCCGGCGACATCCACACCCCGTCGCCCCCATGGAGGTGCTTCTTTTTCAACACCAGCCCCGAGGTATCAGCTCCGGGGGGAAGGGCCGCGAGGTCGATCGTGCGGGGGAGGTAGGCGTCGGCGGCGGGCGAGATTTCCGCGAGGAAACGGAGATCCTTGTCCTCCACCAGGACAAGCGACCAGTGGTCGTAGCAGAACGCGCCACTCGACAGGAAGAATTGGATCAACTCCGCCCCGTCCCGGATCGATTCGTTCCAGGTCAGGTCGCGGGGATAGATGGCCTCGATCTTCCGTCCGCGGAAGGAGAGCGAGGTGCCGTCGCTCGTGAAATCCTTCCACTCGGCCCGCGGCACGATGATCATCTCCACCGGTCTGACGCCCTCGGCGATGATCACCCGGTCGAGCCACGAGCCATAAAAGTCCCGGTCAGTGTCCTTCGTGAGCAGGGCAATCGTGCCGATCCCCTGCCGCAACAGTTGCTCGCGAAAAGCGTGCGTTGGATGAAGAAGGCGATAACGCTCGGCGAGTTCCGGCACGATGTCGAACAGCGCCCGCGTCGCCTGGAGCGAGTGCCCTACCGTGCCCACGCCGACGAAGTTCATCTCCAGCAGTCGAATATCGTCCCCCTGCTCGACGAAGTCGAAGCGGGCGTTGCCCGAGATCACGTTCTGACGGAGCGAAAAGCCTTGGAGCGGCTTCTGGAGGGGATCGCCGGAGAAGCGGTCGGCGTCCCGGCGCTCCGCGAACGCCTCGAGCGCCGCTCCGCACAGGCACTCGGCGGCGCGCCCGTAGGCCGCATGCTGCTCGCGGCTGATGACGAGGGGCAGGATCGAGACATCGCACGGATCACGCTCGTCCCAGTAGAGGAGTTCGCGGAGCCTCTGCTCGTACGACCGCATGTCGACGGCCGACAGCCGGTTCATGAGCCCCTGGTCGAGCTCACGAAAAACACGTTTGCTCATGGTCGATCTTCCCTTTCAGTCAGCACTGGGACGATGCCCCCGCCGGTACAGAGGTTGACGCGCAATCCGTCACGGGCAAATCGCGAAAAAAACCCGGCGATCTCGGCCGTGACGATCTTCCGAGCCGGGATGTCGTACCGGTAGGAGACATGGACGGCGAGATCGGTGATGGCGCTCCCTTGATACCCGTGGACGGTGTTGATCGGAAAGCAGTTGGCTTCGAGCCTTTCTTGGAGGATCGCGCCGGGGTCGTCGCGATGGCGTTCGAGATCGCACGCCTCGAAGAAAACTCCGTCCCCGGAATGGCGGTCACGGAGCTTGAGCACCCACTGCGCCGCATCCGCGCCGACGGCCCCGCGTGCCGGTCGCATCCGTGGCACCACCTCCGCGAGCCCCGGATCCCGATCGACGAGGAACGACAGATCCTTGTCTTCGGCGTGCAGGAGGAGCGGATGATCGAGGAAGATCACATCCGATCCCAAAAGCAGGGCCAGCGTTTCGCGGTTGAGCCGGGCATGGGGCCCGGAGAAGGCGGCCGGTCCGTCGAGGGCGCGGAGGTAGACCGCGTCGATCGGCAGATCACCGACATGGAGCTTGTCGTCGCGGCAGGAAAGGGCGCCATACTCCCGCTCGGAGAGCACCACCGACTCGATCGGCCGGAGGGCCTCTCGGATCAGCTCCCAATCGTTCTCGGCGTAAGGCGTGTGCGTCTCCTTGACGAGGATGACGAGCGTCCGCACGCCGAGTTCGTCGAGACGTCGCTTCATTCCCACGCACGGACGCTCCACCCCGAAAGACTCCCCGAGTGCCGGCACCGTGTCGAGGAGCGCGGCCGCCGCCTGCGAGGCGTAGTCGACGGCGCTCAGGTTCACCCATCCGGCTTCGAGGAGCTTGAGATCGTCTCCCTGCGGGAGAAAATCGAAACGTACGTTGCCGACGAGTTGCCGTGGCAGGCGGCCGACTTGCCCGCCGATCCAGGCGAGCGAGTATCCGTCGTCGGCCTCAGGCACGTCCCCACGGGCATCGAGCGCCGCATCGATCGACGCCTGGACGAGACGGTGCACGAGCGGCTCGAGGAATCGCCGCCGCGCGGCGGTGACCACGCGGGGCACCAGGGAGATGTCGCAGGGCTCGGGGTCGCGGGGCTCGTAGGCCAGGCGCCGGATGGCGTGCGCGAGAAAGTCAGCGCGGACTGCGGCATCCGCCCCGGACAGCCACGCCACCCGCGTGTCGGCCGGCTCCTGGAACGTCATCGCTTCGCTACTTCCTGACCGGCGACAGCCGGAAGGAGTTTTGGACCGCCTTGACGAGCTGCTCGGCCTGGAAATTGAGCGTCCGGCCGTCGCGCCCGAGCACGGGACTGTAGGTGTAGACCTTGCAGATCTCGTCCGACGTCCTGAGCAGGTGCGTCCCCTCCACCGGAATCTCTCCGGTGATCAACACCTCGTCGTAGGACTCGGTGTCGGCGAGCCGCTGAGCCGGGCCGAGGAACCGCAATTGACCGCGATCGAAACTGTACCGGCCGGGCTCGATCGAAGCCTCGACCACCACGTCTTCACCCATGATGTTGTGGAGGCACATCTGGGAGACGTTGAGGGGATCGCCGCGGCGGTTGTATTCCGCCACGAACTCGTCGTCGAGGTAGACGTCGGGAAGATGGGGCACGAGATGGAAGAAGCTCACCGGGATCTTCCCCATCTCCTGCTGGCGATCGGCGACGAGCGCCGTGGTGCCGAGGAAGCGGGGATTGATCTCCGTGAAGTAGACGTTCTCGCCATCGGAGATGTAGTCGACGCCGAAGATGCTGTGGAAGCCCTTTTGCTTGCCGACCCGCAGCTCGCCGAGCCACTCGCCGATTCGCGTCTGCATGTCGCGCATCTGCTCGACCTCGTGGTCGGTCAGATGGGAGCCGGAGAAGTCGTTTCCGCACCAGCCAAAGCTGAGATTCGTCAGGCTCTTCTGGCCGATGACCTGGAGGGACGGCTCACCGAGGATGACGTAATCCTGCGTCCGCACGCCGGTGAGGCTCATGCTCTTGCCGTCGATGTACTGCATGACCGAGGCCGGAGCGCCGAGGTTCGCTGCGGCCACCGCTCGGAATTGCGACTCGCTCTCGATCAGATGGACACCCGAGCCGGCCGCCGACTGATCGAGACTCACCACCAGCGGCATGCCGTAGCGATCGACGAGATCCCGGAACAGGTCGGGGGAGAGGTGCACCTCGTCGCCGGGAATGACCGGGACCCCGAGGGCCTTCAGTTTCCGGCGCACCCAGGTTTTGCGGTTGAGAAGCTCCGACATCGCCGCCGGGGGATTCATCATCCGGATGCTCGGATACCGCCGCGCCAGGCGTTCGAGCTGCCGGGACGACTGATAGCAGAGCACGTACGACTCGGGGAAGTTCTCGTGAAGGAGGCCGATGCTCTCCTCGAGGAACGGCTGGAGTTCGTCCATGCTCGAATCGGTCCGGACCCTCGTCGACTTCTCGGAGGAAAAGAACGAATCGAACGATGCTTCCGCTCGGGCCGGCTCCTTCCCGTAGCGGGTCATCGCCATCACGTTGATGTGCGAGCCGAGGAAATCCCCCGCGATCCAATCGAGCATTCGCAGTGAGTAACACCCCAAGCCGCGCTCGAGGAGCGCCGGATTGCGATGGAAGTTCTCGAAAATCACATCCGCCCGCATGTCGAACTTGCTCATGCCGCACCTACGATCGTGGCGCGGATGACTGACGGGGAAAAACAGGACGCTTGGGTGTCCATGGACGGGGACCGGCTCACTTCATTTCGCCCAACCGCAGACGCGAGCGGGGGCCGGGGACTCTTCTCTGCTTCGCCCGTCGGACGTTCCGAGGAGCCGAAGCTGACGACAGGCCTGCACCGGGACAACGTGGGCGTGCGCGTCGCACGAACCCGCGTGGTGTCCCGATGGGTCGCAGGGGCCGGTGCGGAAGTTCCGCGCCAGCCCGGGTCAGCGACATCAGGGCGGGCCGTGGTCCACCGCCACCGCGAAAGAGACGCCGATCGCAAACGAAGACGTTGCGGTGCGGCGGAGAGTCGAGAGAAGACTTTTATCGACCGAAAACCGACCGGCCAAAGTGGCCATGGATCGAATGAATCCCACACCGTGAGTTCGCTTTGCACCGCCGCACGCCACACGGACGCGCGTTCGCTTGCGGTACCCGATCCCCACGGCACCATGATTCGAACACCAACTCAAACCATCCCCGAAATCCCGGTGAAAGCGATCAGACGATCACCGGGCTGGTTTGGCTCCGCCACCAGCCGTGACTGGAACCAACCTTCAGATTCTACGACCTGTCGGAACGAGTGCAAATTGCCCCCAACGTCGAAAGAAAACAGCATTTCCCGTGCCAAGCCCCTGTTTCTTCACGCCCTTTGCCGACGCCCCCGGCGTTCCCCGGCAAAGCTCAGGTTTCGGTCGCTCCGGCGGGCGGCATGAGTCACGCCGGCCGCGCGCCGATTGGTAAAAGGTTCCGTCTTCCACCGGCAGGCTGGGGAGGGGGAATGAAAAACTTTCATTTTTTCCCCTCCGTTGTCCGAAAGCCCGGCGGCGTCATGGCGACGGCTGCGGTGACCAAAACGGTGGCTGGCGTACAATGCTCCCCCTGTCGCCCCCGCCCACTTCCGGGCCCGGTCAGCGCTCCCCCCTTCGGCTCGCAGCCCATGAGCCCGTGGTTGCGGGGCCCCCGACAGCCGTCCCTCCTTCTCTCTCTTCTCCTCCACACTCCATGGCACTCCGCTCCCCAGTCCCTTCCTCCACCGATTCGTCAGCCACCGTGCCTGGCGTCCCCTGGGGAAGCGGCGCCGTCCTCGGCAGGGGAGAATCGGTTATCGCCACGGCGACGTTCGATCTCGACGCCGCGATGCGGTTCACCGAGGGTTTTCTCTGCCTCACCGATCGGCGGATCATTGCCGATCCTCCGGCATCGCACGAGGCCGATGCCTCGTTCCCCGCCCCGGCGTCGGGGCCGATGTCATGGCCACTCGACGACCGCTCGACCCTCGACGTCCGGATCCGAGGGGGCGTGGGAAGGATCGAACTGTTGACGGCGGGACGCGTCGTGGCCCGCTGGCTGTTTTCCCTCGCGCAGGCGAAGGGGATGCACGCCCTCAAGGACGCCTTCGAGCGTCTTCCCTCCCGACAGCGCCAGCGAACGACGCTGTCGACGGAAGCCCTCCTCCCTGCCGGCGACGTCGAAGGGGGCGAGTCGGACGAGGAGATCGATGCCGATTCCATCGAGCCCCATGCGGTCCATCGCCGAGACCAGGACGGGGACGACGACGCCGACGAAGCCGTCGCCTCCAAGGGCACGCCTTCCTGGCGGATGCTCGTACGTCTGGCACCGTTTGCCCGCCCCTATCTCTGGCCAGCCCTTCTCGGCTTGGTGCTTTCCATCGCCGGCACGGTGGCGGCCCTCGTGCCCCCCTACCTCACCATGCCGCTGGTCGACGGTGTGCTGATTCCGCGTCAGGCAGGGGAGGCGGTGCCGTTCTCACTCGTCTGGTGGTATCTCGGCGGACTCGTGATCGCGGCGATCGTCGCCTGGATCCTCTCCTGGGCGCAGCTGTGGGTGCTGGCCTGGGTGAGCGAGCGGGTGGCGGCCGAACTGCGCGTGAAGACCTACGCGCACATGCAGTCGTTGTCGCTCGACTTCTTCGCCGTCAAACGGACCGGTGATCTGATCTCGCGGATCAGCAACGACACCGACCAGATCAACAACTTCCTCTCGGTCAACCTCATCGGCTTCCTCTCCGACTGCCTGCTGGTGCTCCTCACCGCGGGGGTGCTCGTGTGGCTCAATCCCGTGCTCGCGCTGGTCACGCTCGTTCCCTTTCCGCTCGTCGTCTGGCTCGTCTACGTGGTTCGGGGCCGTCTCCAACGGGGCTTCAGCCGCTCCAACATCGCCTGGGCGGAGGTGGCAAGCGTTCTGGCCGACACGATCCCCGGCATCCGGGTCGTCAAGGCGTTTGCCCAGGAGCGGAGGGAGATCGACCGCTTTCAGGGCGCCAACGACCACGTTCTCCAGGCCAATGATCGCGTCAACACGGTGTGGGCCTTCTTCGGCCCGATGGTGAGCCTGTTCAGCGAGATGGGATTGCTCGTCGTGTGGGCGGCGGGAGCCTGGATGGTATTCCAAGGATCGGTGACCGTCGGCGGCCTGACGGCGTTTCTCGCCTACATCGCTCGCTTCTACTCGCGGGTGGAGTCGATGGTGCGGATGGTGCCGGCCGCCCAGCGTGCTTCGGCGAGCGCCCAGCGGCTCTTTGAGATCATCGACTGCCGGCCGACCGTGGCCGAGGATCCCCGCCCCGTCCACCCCGGCCGGGTGCGCGGGAGGATCGAGCTGTCGGGCGTCCACTTCCGCTACGGCACGCGCGAAATCCTCCGCGGTATCGACCTTGTCATCGAGCCCGGAGAGATGATCGGGCTGGTGGGTTCGAGCGGCTCCGGGAAATCGACGCTGGCCAATCTCGTCTGCCGGTTCTTCGATCCTTCGAGCGGGACCGTCAGCGTCGACGGCATCGACCTGCGGCGGATGGCGGTCTCCGATTACCGTCGCAACCTCGGCTGCGTGCTCCAGGAGCCGCTGCTGTTCTTCGGGAGCGTGGCGGAGAACATCGCTTACGGCTGCCCCGACGCCGGGACGGAGCGGGTCGTGGCCGCCGCCCGGGCCGCCGGCGCTCACGAGTTCATCCTCTCCCTCACCAATGGCTACGACTCGCGTGTCGGGGAACGGGGCGGGTCGCTCTCCGGCGGCGAGCGGCAGCGGGTCTCCATCGCCCGCGCGCTCCTGGTCGATCCCGCGATCCTGATCCTCGACGAGGCGACCTCGGCGGTCGATGCGGAGACCGAAGTGGTGATCCAGTCGGCGATCGACCGACTCGTGAAGGGACGCACCACGATCGCCATCGCGCACCGGCTCTCGACCCTCCGCCGCGCCGATCGTCTTGTCGTCCTCGATGCCGGGCGAATCGTGGAGATCGGCACCCACGATGAACTCCTCGCCCGTGACGGCGCCTACGCCCGTCTCTACAACGCCCAGTCACAGGCCGCCGCCGAAGCCGCCGCAGGGCATTGACCCCTCCCGAGATGCCGAGGCCCCCGATGCCCCACACCGATTCCCCAACTCCTTCGTCATCCCCGGCACCGGCCTGGCGACTCGTCCGCCGTCCGCACGGGCATGTCGATTTCGTCGATGGCACCGGGAGGGTCTTCGACGACGTCGACGTCCTCCGCGCTTTCCCCGTGACGGCCCCCCAGGGGCCGGTGGCGATCGTTTCCGCCGACGGCGATGAGCTGGCTTGGCTCGACTCCTTGGAAGAGGTCCCCGAGCCCCTCCGCACGAGCATCCTCGCCGAGCTTGCGACCCGGGAGTTTCTCCCGTTCATCGAGCGGATCGTGGCGATCAGCGACGACGACCCCCCGGCGTGGAGCGTGGTCACCGATCGCGGTCAGCGTCGCTTCATCCTGGCCACGATCGACGACATCGACCGTCTCCCCGACGGCAGCGCCTTCGTGGTGGACGCCACAGGTGTCCGCTACCGGATCGCCGACATCGCCGCCCTCGACCCCACCAGCCTGCGGCTCCTGGAAAAGACGATGGAGTGACGGCAAGCGGGCCCGGCAAGTCTTCCGATCCCCCCCCGCCTGCCCCGCCGGGTCGGCTCTCCGGCCGTCCCCCTTGCCCGCGGCCGTAAGCTGGAACGGTTACACCGTTGGCGCCGGCTCGAAGGGCCTTTTTTTCCGGAATTTCGCGGAAAAAAAGTGAACAAACCGCTTGAAGACCGCGTTCACGGAATTAGTCTCGGGGGTGCTTTTTCCAAGAGGAGATCCGATGGTCGTAACGATGCACATCCCGTCCCGAGTTGCCGAGTCCACGTCGACCCCTCCGG
This sequence comes from uncultured Planctomycetaceae bacterium, assembly GCA_903951635.1. Taxonomy (GTDB): domain Bacteria; phylum Planctomycetota; class Planctomycetia; order Pirellulales; family UBA1268; genus QWOP01. The sequence continues at coordinate 12,091 of CAJBCV010000179.1, read as the reverse complement.
CCGTCCGCCCGGCCCGGCGTCGGCGCCGTGACACCTTCGGCGCCATGCTCGTGGCCCTCTCGCAACTCATGCCGCTGCCGCTCCTCCATCCGGTGGCCGACGCTGCCTGCTGCGGAGAGACGGTCACGGTCGCGCCTCCCGTCGCCTCCCAGACCTATCGGCTCGACTTCCAGACGGTGTACGACGAGCGGCAGTTGGACGCCGTCCGCGTCACCTACGAGACGGTCTACGACACGAAGACCTACACCGTCGCCAAGCCGGTGTGGGAGACCCAGACTCGCGAACGCCGCTACACCGTGCAGCGCCCCGTCTGGGAGACGCAGACGCGCGAGGAGCGCTACACGGTCATGAAGCCGGTGTGGGAGACCGTCGTCGAGGACCGCAGCTACGACCAGGTGCGCGACGTCGTCGAGACATCGACCCGCGAGGAGCGGTTCACCGTCATGAAGCCGGTCGCCGAGACCGTCATGCAGCAGCAGGTGAGCACCGTCCGCAAGCCGGTCTACGAGACCGCCATGCAGCAACAGGTGAGCGTCGTCCGCAAGCCGGTCACCGAGACCGTCATGCAGCAACAGGTGAGCGTCGTCCGCAAGCCGGTCGCCGAGACCGTCATGCAGCAGCAGGTGAGCGTCGTCCGCAAGCCGGTCTACGAGACGGCGGAGCGCGAGGAAGCCTACACCGTCGCGGAACCGGTCACCACCTACAAGACCGCCTACGCCGATCGCGGCGGCTACGTCGATCAGGTAACGCCGATGGTCGCGCAAGGGGGCACGCAACTCGGTTGGGTGCAGGGAGGCTGGGCGGTCAACCCGTACACCGGGCTGGCGAACTGGCAGCCCGGCGGCTACGCCTGGACGATGACGCCGAGCGTCGTCATGAATCAGGTCAATCGCGTCTATCAGCCGAATGTCGTGGCGATGCAGGTTCCGGAGACGACGGTCGTCAACCGCGTCGTCACGCGGAAGGTGCCCGTGCAGACGATGCGGTATGTCGACGAGCAGGTCGTCCAGCAGGTCCCCGTGCAGACGATGAAGTACGTCGACGAACAGGTCGTCCAGCAGGTGCCCGTGCAGACGATGAAGTACGTCGACGAACAGGTCGTCCAGCAAGTCCCCGTCCAGACCGTCCGCTATGTCGACGAGCAGGTCGTTCAGCAGGTGCCGGTCCAGGTCACGAAAATGGTGGCCGAGGAGCAGGTCCGTCAGGTGCCGGTTCAGACCGTCAAAAAGGTCGTCGAGCGGGTCGAGAACAAGGTGCCCGTTCAGGTCTGCAAGTACGTGGCCGAGGAGCAGGTCCGGAAGGTGCCGGTCCAGGTCTACAAACTCGTCACCGAAGAGAAGGTGGAGCCGGTGACCGTGCAGGTCTGCAAGATGGTCAACGAGGAACGCACCGCCCAGGTCCCGCGGGTGGTCGAGAAGCGCACCCCTTACACCTACACCGTCCGCTCGCCGCGCACGGTCGTTCTCCGCGTGCCGCTCGACCCGTGTGGCAATCCGATCCCGACCGCCCCGGCGGCGGCCGTCTCCGCGGCGGCCCCGCGGAGTGCGACGAGCAACAGTGGCGTCGTGCCGGCGACGGCCATCACCCCGCTGCCTTCGGCGAAGCCCGCCGCTCCGGCTCCCGTGGCCAGCGCCCCTGCGGCGACCGCCGCGCCGGCCCTGACGCCTGCCGAGGCTGCCCCCCTGAAGACGTTCCGCGATGTCGCGCCGGCCGAGACCGCCAAGCCTGACGCCGAGGGGTGGGGCCCATCGCCGCTGAAGCATGCCGATCCCGCCGTGGGTTCGCCCGCTTCTTCCGGTGCTCAGACAGTTGCCGAGCGGCCACTGGGCCCCGGCGAGGCCGCGGCCCCACCGCTTCAAAAGATCGAGGTCATTCCCCTCCCTTCTGCCAAGGCCCCGGCCACGACCGCGCCGGTCGAGGCCGTCAACGGCGCCCAAGCCGAGGATCCGACCCTCAAGTTCGGCACTCCGAAGGACCAACCCGCCGCACCGAGCGGTCCGTCGGTCTCCCCGGCCCCTCCGGCAACCGACAATCGGGATCTCCCCACCGCCGGGACCAGCAGCCGCCCGTCGCGGTACGTCGCTCCCTTCGGTGACCGGTCCACCTGACGCAAGCGTAAGTCGGCAGCCATCGCGACAACCTCGGCCCCGGACGCAGCGGCGAGCGCTTGTCCGGGGCCGATTTCGTTTTCTGTCGGTGTCATTGCGCTTCGCGCTGCCCGACAGGATCACCCTGTCAGTTGTCACGCTGAGGCCAAAGGGTTAGTTTCAGCCCACATTCATGAGCGTCGGCCCGTGACGATCCCGCGTGCGCGGTGACGAAGGGCGAAGCTCGTCGGGGGCCGAGAGGCTCCGTCACCCCACCGGTTCCCTGGAGCAGCGCGTGAGCAAGCCTGGCAAGATCAAGGTCGTAGGCCCGGTCGTCGAACTCGATGGCGACGAGATGACTCGCATCATCTGGCAGTTCATCAAGGATCAGCTGATCCTTCCCTACCTCGATGTCGACCTGAAGTACTACGACCTCTCGATCGAGCACCGCGAGGCGACGGGCGACCAAGTCACGATCGACGCCGCCCACGCGATCCTCGAGCATGGTGTCGGCGTGAAGTGCGCCACGATCACGCCGGATGAGGCGCGCGTGAAGGAGTTTAAGCTCTCGAAGATGTGGAAGAGCCCCAACGGCACGATCCGCAACATCCTCGGCGGCGTGATCTTCCGCGAGCCGATCATCATCGGCAACATCCCGCGACTCGTCCCCGGCTGGACGAAGCCGATCGTCGTCGGCCGCCACGCCTTCGGCGATCAATACCGGGCCACCGACGTGAAGATCCCCGGCGCCGGGAAGCTCACGCTCACCTTCACGCCGGCTGACGGCTCGAAGCCGATGGAGATGCAGGTCTACGAGTTCCCGTCGTCGGGCGTCGCGATGGCGATGTACAACCTCGACGACTCGATCCGCGACTTCGCCCGGGCGAGCTTCCGCTACGGTCTGGCGCGGGGCTACCCCGTCTATCTGTCCACGAAGAACACGATCCTCAAGGCGTACGACGGCCGCTTCAAGGACATCTTCCAGGAAGTGTTTGACGCCGAGTTCAAGGGTGACTTCGCCGCCAAGGGGCTGACCTACGAGCACCGCCTCATCGACGACATGGTCGCCTCGGCCCTCAAGTGGGAGGGCGGCTACGTCTGGGCCTGCAAGAACTACGACGGTGACGTGCAGAGCGACATCGTCGCCCAGGGATTCGGCTCGCTCGGATTGATGACGAGCGTGCTGATGACGCCCGATGGGAAGACCGTCGAGGCCGAGGCGGCCCACGGGACGGTCACGCGGCATTACCGCCAGCACCAGCAGGGGAAGCCGACTTCGACCAACCCGATCGCCTCGATCTTCGCCTGGACCCGTGGGCTGGCCCACCGTGGCAAGCTCGACGGCACGCCGGCCGTGACGCACTTCGCCGACACCCTCGAGCGGGTCTGCATCGAGACGGTCGAGTCGGGGAAGATGACGAAGGATCTCGCCATCCTCATCGGGCCGAGCCAGGCCCACCTCGACACCCAGGCTTTCCTGGCGGCGATCGACGCGAATCTGCGGACGGCCGTGGCGGTCAGCCGAGCCTGAACCCGCTTGGCAGATGGCGAGGGCAGGTGGCGTGCTGACGGGGGGGGTTATGGAGCGGAGTGGGAACCGGAGGGATCCGATGAGACGTCGAGTGGTGATGATCGCGTTGACCGTGATGGGGATGCTCGCTGCCCATGGAGCAGGAGCCGCCGAGCCGATGAAGGCCCTGATCGTCGATGGTCAGAACAACCACGGCAATTGGCCGACGACGACGAAGATGATGAAGGCGGCCCTCGAGGCAACGGGCTTGTTCACCGTCGACGTCGTCACCCATGCTCCGCAGGGCGTTGATCCGAACTTCCACCCGGAGTTCGCCCGGTATGCCGTGGTCGTGAGCAACTTCGGCCACGGCGCCGCCGACTGGCCGGAGGAGACGAGGAAGGCCTTCGAGGCGTACGTGGCTGGCGGCGGGGGATTCGTGGCGGTTCACGCCGCCGACAATTCGTTCCCGTCGTGGCCGGCCTACAACGAGATGATTGGCCTCGGTGGCTGGGGAAACCGCAACGAGCGCAGCGGACCGTATGTCTACCTCGACGACGCCGGGCGCACCGTGCGCGACGATTCCCCCGGCCCCGGTGGCAACCACGGCGCCCAGTGGGCCTTCCCGGTGATCGTGCGTGACTCCGCGCATCCGATCACGGCAGGGATGCCGCCAGTCTGGCTCCACGTCAAGGACGAGCTCTACGACAAACTCCGCGGCCCGGCCCGGAACATGCAGATCCTCGCCACCGCCCACTCCGACGTCACCCATCGCCACGAGCCGATGCTGATCGTGGTCGACCATGGCAAGGGACGCGTCTTCCACACACCGATGGGCCATGCCGACGAATCGCAGGAGTGCGTCGGCTTCATGACGGCCTTTCAGCGCGGCGCCGAGTGGGCGGCCACCGGCAAGGTGACCCAGCAGCTTCCCGACGACTTCCCCACCGCCGACACGACGAGCAGCCGGCCCTTTGCCGGCCGTTAGCGGCTCAGGGAGACCGACATCCGCCACAGGAGGTGGCGGCCATCGACCAGGGGAAGCTCTCGGTATTTCCCCGGTCACTCCGGTCGGGGTAGGTCATGGATTGGCCCGCCTGAAGACCGCAGGAATGCCGAAACCTTGCCCTTGATCCCGACCCAGCGCCAATTCGACGCGATCATCGACGGCGACAGCGCCGCGCTTGCCGGCGTCCGTGGCCACCATACCGTGGCGATGATGGCGGGAATCCTCGAGGTTTCCGTGGCCGCCGTCAGACATTGGGTCCGCGGGGGGCTGTTGCAGCCCACGCACCACCATGCCGGTATCGACTGGTTCGATTTCGGTGAGCTCGTCGTGGCCAAAAGGCTGGCGAGACTGCTCCGGGCGGGCTTCGGCCTCCGGGACCTCGACACCCGCTTGGCGGCTCTGCATCCACGCGGGGCGGCCGGGGCGGCCCGCGATCTGGAGCGGATCGTGGTCGATGGCAGACGGCTGAGCCTCCGCTGCGGCAACGCCCTGCTCGGCGCCGGCGGGCAGCGACAGCTCGGCTTCTACACCCCCGATCTGACTGCGGAGGAACTCCCGCCGGTCGCCGTCCTCCCGTGGTCCGCGCCGGTCACATCCGCCGCGACCGGCGTTACCCTCGACGGCGAAGCTCCTCCGGCGGAAGCCGAACTGCTCGCGATGGCGGCCGACCTCGAGGCGGCGGGAGAACTCGAACCGGCCACCGAGGCCCTCCGGGCGCTCCTCCAGGCCGGGGGCCCGAGTGCCCGGGTGTCGTTCATGCTCGCGGAGTTGCTCTACCGTGTCGGCGATCTGACCGCCTCTCGGGAGCGTTACTACGCAGCGATCGAACTCGACCCCGATCACCTCGAGGCCCGCACGGGCCTCGGGTGCGTGCTCGCCGAACTGGGGGATCACGAGCTCGCCGAGGCGGCCCTTGACGGAGTCCTCAGGCAGCAACCCGACTACGCCGACGCCCACTGGCATCTCGCCGGGATCCTCGAGAACGCCGGCCGGGCGACCGACGCCACGCGGCATCTTCGCACGTTCGTGGCACTCGCCCCCGACAGCCCGTGGGCGCGGACGGCGATCGAGCGCCTCGCCGACCGCGGTTGAGGTCCCCGCGACATCGGCCGGCCGATCGTCCCCCGCGCCCCGTCCCTCGAGCCCCTTGTCACCACGGCCCGCGAACGCTGTGAACACCGAACTGGACGGTGTCGCTGGGCCAGTAGGGAGTGGGCAGCATGCCGGCCCCCTGTCCGGGAACGGCGCCAGGCCCCGGGTAGGGACGCTGGTACTGGTGATAGAGCGGCATCACCCGCGAACTCGGCACGCCCCAGGCGTATTCGGAGGTGAACTCGGCCGTCGGCGGCACGACCAGCGCCATCGGACGCCCGATCGACGGGTCATACCAGACGCTGTGCCAACTCTTCCCCTTGGCGCGGAGGAAGTAGCGTTTCTCGGTCGCCTTGTCCCCGGCGCGGGCCACCGTCGCCAGACCCGCAACGAGGGTCGCAAAGAGAGCGACGAGGAGCACGGTGCGGGCGAGGGCATCCGGCCGGGGGAGAACGGGCGCTTTCATGGACTGATCCTGCAGGGAGATGTCGAGAAGGGAGTTGAAAGGTATCGATCGACCGCGATCGACGGGCTCACCACCACACCGCGCGGACCTCGGTGCGGAGTCCGGTGGCACCGGCGGGACGGACATACTTGCGATGGTGCTTGTAGAGGAACTCGTGCGGCAGAAACGGCGGGTACGTGTACCAGGTGTGGCCGACACGCGGCGGCACCGGCCGCGGTGCGACGTAGAGTTGTGCGCCGAAGCCCGGCGACGCACCGGCCGGGACCGGCGGCACCCAGTAGTTGGAGAAGACGTCCGGCGTGGGAGCGTCAATGCCGTGGTTGATGGGGGCCGCGTCAGCTGCGGTCGATCCGCAGACGCCGACCACCGCCACGAGCAGGGCCGGCAGCACGCGCCGCCAGGAAGCAGAGAGAGTCATCGCATCACCTCCGAGACGTCGATTGGTGCACCGGTCTTCACCGGCCCATAGGGGGTTTCGGCTGGTGACGAATCGACGAATCAGTCGTGGCACGACACCTGTGACGCCTCTTCCCAGCAGGCAAGGTCCCCGGTCCCCGGAGGGTCGCCGCGGCCGGAGAACTGCCCCCCGCAAAGCCGCTATACTCTGCCCAACTTCCCACATGCCGATCCCCCGGATCCCGGCCCCGATGCGGGCCAATACCCCGGGTTTCCCCACGATTTCCCACGTCTTCCCTCGCGTTCCACCAAACCATGGCCAAGCAGCCCCCCCCCCGCTCCGCTACCTCCACGGCCGTCGCGGCGGTGAAGAAAGCCACCGTTCAAGCCACGGCGACCGGGAAGGATCAGCCCGGCGCAGAGCCGACCACAACGGCCTCCACGCCGGTCGACACGCCCCCCCCCACCCCGGCGAAGCGCCGGGCCACGGCGCAGACCCTCGCGGCCGGTCAGCGCGACATCTCGGTGAGCGAGTTCTTTGCGAAGAACCGCCATCTGCTCGGGTTTGATTCTCCCCGCAAGGCGCTCCTCACGAGCGTCAAGGAAGCGGTCGACAACTCGCTCGACGCTTGCGAGGAGGCGGGCATCCTCCCCGAGATCTGGGTCCACATCGAGGCGGTGAGCGATTCGATCTCGCGCTTCCGCATGGGGGTGCAGGACAACGGCCCGGGCATCGTGCGCAAGCAGATCCCGTTGATCTTCGGCAAGCTCCTCTACGGCTCCAAGTTCCATCGCCTACGAATGAGCCGCGGCCAGCAGGGGATCGGGATCTCGGCTGCCGGGATGTACGGCGTGCTGACGACCGGCAAGCCGGTAAAGATCATCTCGAAGATCTCCGCCAAGGAGCCGGCCCACTACTACGAACTGCGGATCGACACGAAGACCAACGAGCCGCAGATCCTCAACGGCAAGGGGGAGGGGATCGACCTCCCTCCCGGCAAGGCGGGCGCCGAATTGATGGCCAAGCACGGCATCGAGTGGGTGGCTGCCAACGATCTCGGTCACGCGATCGATCATGGCACGCGCGTGACGATCGAGATGGAGGCGAAGTTCCAGCGCGGCCGCGGCAGCGTCGAGGAGTATCTCGAGCAGACGGCGATCGCCAATCCCCATTGCCGCATCCATTTCCAGGGGCCCGACGGCCCGGAGCGGATCCTCGAGCGTTCGACGCACGATCTCCCGCCGGAGCCGAAGGAGATCAAGCCGCATCCCTACGGCGTCGAACTCGGTCGCCTCGTGACGATGCTTCAGGAGCACGCCAAGCTGACGCTGGCCCAGTTCCTCACCAGCTCCTTCTCGCGTGTCTCCCCCGGGATCGCCCGGAAGATCTGCGACACGGCCAAGCTCTCCACGCGGGCCAGCTGCGCGAAGCTCGGCCGCGGCGAGGCCGATGCCCTCTACAAGGCGATCCAGGAAACGAAGATCCCGCCGCCGGCCACCGACTGCATCGTGCCGATCGGCGAGCAGCGCTTGCTCGCGGGGCTGCGGCAGGTGGTGCCGGGGGAGTTTTTCACCGCCGCCACGCGGCCGCCGGGGGTCTACCGCGGCAACCCGTTCGTGATCGAGGCGTCGCTCGCCTACGGTGGCGGGCCCGGCGCTCAGAAGGTATCGCTCGAGGCGCTCACGGAGATCGCCGGCGAGAGCGATGCCCGCAGCCTGCGGCAGTTCCTCACCACGACGTTTTCTGGCATGAGCGGCGAGGCGGCCGACAAGATCCTCGACGAAGCGAAGCTCGCCAGCCGCCAGTCCCCCTCGAAGCTCAAGAAGGACGCTCTGGCGACGCTCCATTCGGCGATGCAGCATGTCAACATGGACGAGGGCTCGAACATGACGGTGCTGCGGTTCGCCAACCGCGTGCCGCTCCAGTTCCAGCACTCCGCCTGCGCCGTTACCCAGACGATCCTCGCCACGAACTGGCGTTCCTACGGCCTCTCCCAATCGCGCGGCAGCCTCCCCTCGGGGCCGGTGACCGTGATGGTCCACGTCGCGAGCGTCTGGGTGCCGTTCACGAGTGAATCGAAGGAGGCGATCGCCTCCTACCCGGAGATCCAAAAAGAAATCCGGCTCGCCCTCCAGGCCGTAGGGCGCAACCTCGGCATGTACCTGCGCCGCCGCCTCCGCGTCGCCCAGGAAGGCCAGCGTCGCAGCATCTTCCTCCGCTATCTCGGCGAGGTGGCGCAGGCCGTCTCGGCGATCAACGGCACCGACGCCAAGAAGCTCTACGAGGATCTCCTGGCGCTGGCCAAGAAGAAGACCGCCCAGGCCGACGTCAAATACGACGACCGGGGCCGCCCGATCGTCGAGGAGGAGGACGAACTCGATCTCGGCAAGAACTGCATCATCGTTGCCCCGGGCGAGGTCGGCCTCACCCAGGCTGCGGCCGATGCGGTCGACGACGACATCTCCGCGGGGCGGAAGCCGCCGACGAAGGGGAAGCGTGGAAAGATCGCCACCGTCGAAGGGGAAGCCTCCGACGAGGAGGACGATGACGCGGACGACGAGCCGAAGGCGAAGCCCGCAAAGGGAGACGCAAAGAAGGTCGGGAAGGGGAAGAAGGGGAGGAAATAAACCGGGCTTTACCCAAGAGCCACCCAACGGCCCGCCACAAAGGGTCCCGGCTCAAACGCGGCTTCGGGGTCGCCCGTGTCCCGTCGCCGGACGCTCACTGCGGCCTTCGTGGCCTCCGTTCTCTCGGACCCGCCTGCGCTCCGCCATCCATGGCTCCGCTGGTCGGCTACGCCGGCTCTCGGAACACGGGCGCCCCCTCGCTGCGAGGCGCTCGAGGGGTGCAATTGAACGCGAGCGGTCAGGCCCGTCATTGCAGGGCGCGATTGCGCCCCAGGACCGCCCGTTCCTGAGCGCGCAGCACGAGGATCGTGACGAGCGTCGCCACGACGATCTGCGCGAGGAGGGCGGCGTACGGAATCCAGAGTGCCGGATCGTAGTCGCCGAGATTCTGCCAGAACTCGGGCACGCCCGGCCCCTCGCTGCGGCAGCCACGGTGAGCCCAGTAGAGCGGGGAGAAGAGCATGGCGATGACCTTCAGCAGCCCTCCTTTGATCGGGAGGATCGTCGCTCCGAGGAGGATCTGGGGCGTGATCAGGAGCGGCACCGCGAGCACCCCCTTGTCGGTGGAACGGACGCAGGCCGAGACGACCAGGCCGATCGTCGCGCAGGCGACCGCGGCGAGCCAGTTGTAGGAGGCCGAGATGATCGCCCCGCGCCGGTAGATGTCCGCGGGCGACTCCCCGCCGAGGGCCTCGCGCAGTAGAAACCCGAGTTCGACCGTCGTCCTGAAGATCGCCACCTGAACGGCGAGGCAGATCGCCAGCGCCACGACCTTCGCCACCACGTAGCCGGCGAACCACAGGCCATGCCGCCGCTCGAGGTCGAGCATCGGCCGCTCCTTGACGATCTCCCGGAATCCGGTCACGAACCCGAGGATCACCATGCAGATGCTCATGAGCGAGAGCCATTTGAACGTGCCCCCCGGATCGATGATCTCCCGATCCGGGGCGACGGGGATGGCGTCGGTCAGGGCATCGCGGACGATCCGTTCGGTCGACGGTTCGCGGAGATGGGCGAGCATCTTCGGCTGGCTGTCGAGAAAGACGCGAATCTGCGCGGAAATGCTGGCATCCTGATCGCCGACTTTGTCGGTGGCGATCGCCTCTGTCACCTCGCCCCAGACGTCGGCGAGAACCTGTTTCTCGCCGGGATCGAGCAACCGCGTGAGCATGAGCGGATTCTGGAAACGCGTGGACGAGAAGCCGGCGAGGACGACCACAGCCAGTGTGATCGGCAACAAGATCGACATCTTCAGGCCGACCGTGTCGCGAAGGAGCGTCTCGAGTTCACGGCCGAGGAACGAGGCGAACTGCCGGCCGAATCCGGGAATCGACACCGTCGCAAGCGTGGCGGCTTTCCCCGCGGCATCGCCGGTCGCTCGAGTCGCCGCCAGACGTGAATCTCGCGCGATCGCGTCCTCCCAGCGGGCCGACCAGAAACCGGGCGGATGGTCTTCGATGGCGACGTAGACATCGGCGAGCCGCTCCACCCCGAAGTGGCCGAGGGCGTCGACGCGGGAGCCGAACCAGACGACCTCGCCGTGGCCGAGAATGAGGAGCTTGTCGGCCTCGTCGACGTTGTCGAGGTGGTGCGTGACCGCGATCACGGTCGTGCCCGCCCGAGCCCGCTCCGACAGCAGCGCCATGATCCGGGCCTCGGTGGCAGGATCGAGGCTGGAGGTCGCCTCGTCGAGAACGAGCAAGCCCGGTGCGGCGAGCATTTCGGCCGCCAGACTCGCCCGCTTCATCTCCCCGCCGGAAAGATCGCCGATCGCCTGATCCCGAACTTTCCCGAGGCCGACCTCGGCGATGACGCGGTCGATCGCAGCCCGCCGCTCGGCCGCCGACGCTCCCGCCGGCAGCCTGATCTCCGACGCATAGTGGAGCGCCCGCTCGACGGTCAGGGCCGTCGGATTGATGTCCCGCTGGGGAACGTAGCCAATCGTGCCGCGGAGCGCATCGGATTCCCGAAAGACGTCGTGCCCCCCGATGAGGAGCCGGCCGGAGGCGATCTCCCGCTCGCCGAGCAAGCTCCGCACGAACGTGCTCTTTCCGGCCCCGCTGGGACCGAGCACACAGACAAACTCGCCCGGCTCGATCCGGAAGCTGACACGATCGAGGAGCGTCTTCCGCTCCCGGCCGGTAGGGCCTTGCCGCACCGTCACGGTCAATTCGTGGGCTACGACCGAGAGGCCAGTGTTGATGGCGAGTGTCATGGGCGATGGAATGGGAAGCTAGTAGTGGTGATCGTCGGGATCGTAGTCGGGGGAGACGATGACGTTGCCCTCGGCATCCGCGACGAACTTGTGGCGGTGATCGACCTGCCGACGGAAAAACCGCGATCGCACGATCGTTGAGAAGAATTTTTTGAACGAGTCGCCCTTGGGATCGAGCGGCCGCTCGGAGGTGAACGTGAACATCGGCAGCAGCATCTCGTCGTTGATCGTCTCGTTGTGCCAGACGTTCTGCGGTGGATCGAACGGATTCCGCGGATTGGCGGCAGAGTTGTCGTAGGAACACTCCGCTTCAAACCGCGTCCCGGCGGGAAACCGGACCGGTCTCCCGAGATTGTAGGGGGACTGCCAGTTGTAATCCCACTGCGGCACCCGGAGGAGCAAACGCGTCTGCTCCTCGCCGGGCACATGGACCCTGATCGCCAACCAGCGGGCCAACTGGTGCGCGTGCGGGATCACCCCCACGAGATCGGCATCCTCGGGGAGCGTGTAGCTGCCGGTGACGCGGAAATCGCCGACGCCCGGCGGAACCACCGCGAAATCGCCGGAGAGGTAAATCATGTTCATTACGTTGCGCGGCGGCTGCTTTTCGAGCCAGATGCCGACCCGACTCGAATCGGTCTCCAACTTGCCGGTCCGCACGTAGTGGAACTGCACCGTGACGTCGCAG
>CAJBCV010000178.1 GCA_903951635.1 uncultured Planctomycetaceae bacterium | reverse complement strand
GGTTCCCATGTGGTCTCCAAGAAAATCGAAAACTCCCCAGACGCACACGCAGGCTGGGCCTGGGGTTTTGGGGCGGTTCATGCCATTTTGGCACCCCCACCCCCACTTTTTTTCTCACGCGATTCCGCGCCGCCTCTGCTCGGCCCGCGTCTTCCTCCCGTGGCATCGATCGCACAGGGTGCGAAGGTTGGCGTCGTCGTCGGTCCCGCCGTCCTCGAGCGGCACCAGGTGGTCGACATGGGCTTCGCGCCCGCTCACCGCTCGCCGGCACTCGCGGCATCTCATCGCGTCCCGCAGTAGGATCCGCGTCCTTCGGGCTCGCCAGTCGGCCGTGTGGTAGTGACGGACTTCCTTGGTGGGCGTCGTGGTGGTCATCCGCTTGGGACGCCACGATGGAATCTTTGCTGGCATGGTCACATCTCCGGCATCGGCGCGGCTCGCCAAAACGTCGCCTCGTCGATCTCGGTCACGACGCCAGCGACGATCGCCCCGCCGATCATGCTCGGCACTGGCTCCCAGGCGAGCCAGTCGAGGGTGAGAGCGATCACCACGCGCCCCTCGTCGTCGTGCCACTGTTCCACGGCCGGCGGCACACATGTCAGCGTTTGCGGTGTTGGATAGCCCCAGGCCGAATCGACGGCGGCCCGCATCGCTTCGTAAGTCGCGTCAGAGGTCGCAAAGAATCGGTGGGTCGTCATGCAACGGTGACTCCCCACTTAGCGCCGAGGTAGCGGCGGATCATGTCCCGAGCGGCGGCAGTCGGCAGCTGCGAGAAGAACATCAACTCGCAGATGTCGCCCTGGAGCGGGAGCGCGTTGTCGCCCGCGGCTCCTAACTGCATGGAGTACGTAGCATTGCCAGCCGAAGGGGCGCTAGTGAGCGTATTTGCCCCTTGGTACGTTGCTCCATCAATACTCACGAGCGACCGCTGCGAGGCCGTAGCATTTGCTGCCGAGAGCAGATGCTCTTGGACTACGAACTCTTGAGGCACAATGATGTCGTTTACTAAGCTCACGACCGCGAATTGACCGAGTACACCGCGCGATATTCCGACGTTGCTGGCGTTGTTTCTGCTCGCAGAAGAGCGGTCGTCGTAGAGGCAAACAAACCCAGTGTTAGCGCTCGCGCCGCCGGAGTTGCCGCACAGCATATAAGCTGCGTTAGGGTTCGCGGTTGTGCCGAATCGACTCACTGCCGCGAAGTATGACGGCGTACCGTTGTGCAGGTAATTGAACGCTGCCGTCGAACTTGGCACCGTCAGCCTCTGCACGCTGGCGGCGGCGAACGTCAACACGTTCAAGCCGTTCCTTGCGCCGACCGTGTAGCTCGGCTGCGTCGATCCGCTCGTCGTATTGGTCGCGTGTCGAGCGTTGCCCGACTTGTCAGACCACTGCGAGACGCGGCCAGCGTCGAGCGTGATCGAGGACGAGTCGGCCGCGTCGTACCAGGCCTGTAGGCCGGGGATGCGGCGCGGGTCGAAGGTGCTGTGCAGGTAGGATCGCAGGGCCATCAGAGGACGCGCCAAGTGGATGATGTGCCGTCGTACACAAGGACGGCGTTGCCGCCGTTTGCGGCAAGGATGCAGTCGCCAGCCCAGGGGACGGTGAATCGATTCGCGGCCGTGCTGCTCGCGCTCTGGTGCTTGAACGTCATGGCAAACGATCCGACGTTGACCAACAGAATCGCTTGACCGCTGGTGCCGGCGGCGATGCCGGTCACGTTCCTAGCGGCGGTCCCGGACACGCGGAAGATGTCGCCGGTGCCGATCGACCAGTCGTTCTGGTCAGCGGCGAGCGAAGCCGGCGTGACGACCACAGCGGCGACGGCGTCCGATTCTCCGGTCTGGTGGCTTGAGGCGTGGGGTGTCGGCGTCCTCGCGTCGGAGAACCGCGGATCGTTCCCGGCCGCCACCGTCCCGGCCGTGGTGCCGACGTCGATCCCCAGCGCCGCCGCCGAGCTCGTCCCGCTGTTGGTGAGCGGTGCCGTCACGGTCACAACGCCGGATGATCCCGCCGGGCCTGTGGCACCGGCCACGCCGGCTGGGCCTTGGGGGCCGGCAACACCAGCCGCGCCGGCTGGGCCGGTCGCTCCAGCCGCTCCGGTGGCTCCCGCCGGGCCAGCCGGCCCGGGGTCGCCTTGCAGGCCTTGCGCGCCAGCCACACCAGGGGAGCCGGCAGAGCCGGCTACACCCTGGGGGCCGGCCGGCCCCGCAGGGCCGCGCACGGGTCCAATGTTCGTCCATGTCAGCCCGTCCCACTGCGCCCCGTAACCGGCGAGGAACCCCGCCGGGGTGCCGGCTGGGACGGGGTCGGGGAGGGTGTAGATCCAGCCGGCCGTCGGCGTTGCCGTCGGGGGCCACGCTGCCGCAACCCCCTTGAAGAACGACGAGGCCCCGGCAGGGCCCGGGGCGTTGCTCACCGAAACGGAGACGGGGTCGTCGGAGATCGTCACGCTGATGTCGGTCACCGCGTCACCTCACACACACCCTCGAGGAAGGTCCGCTGGATCGAGCCCGTGGCGATCCAGACGGCCCGGAATCCGTAGGTGCCAGGGACGAGCGATCCGCTCTGAGTCTCGGAGATCACCAGGCCCACGGCGTGGGGTGGCGTCGTGAACGACAGCGAGCCCGAGAGCTTCACTGTGTCGTCACGCAGCCCGTAGATCTCCCAGGTGAGCGTGTAGCCGGTCAGGTCGAGGTTTACCGTCAGGGTGCGACGGAACTCATCGCCGCGGCGAAAGCCGATGTTGACCGCGCCGGGAGTCTGGGTTGCGTCTGCCATGGTGCCCCAGGATTCACCACCCAAGCGTGTCGGTGAAGTCGTCGGGCGGTGGAGCGTGGCCGTTTTGCTTGCGGATCTCGGCTTTCATGGCCTCGATCTCTTCCTCGGTTGGATCGACCTCAGCCCGCCGCTTCTTTCCGCGGCCCTGCCCGATCCTGACGTCTGCCAGCTGGTCCTGCAGGCGGGTGACCAACAGCCGGCGTGAGACACCGGCGAGCCATGCCGCTTCGTCCTGGGTCAGGCCGCGGGCGATCGCATCGCGGACGATCCGCTCCTGCTCGGGCGTCAGGAGGGTACGGTTACCTCGAGCGGGCATGGTCGGCCCCCCACGCTGAGATCGAGACGGTCGTGAGGTCTACGTTTGCCCAGTGCTTCGACACCCTGAGGTCAACGACCTGGGCGTCGTCGTCCCACGCGATTCCGTTGAGTGAGTCGAGGATCGCCTTCGCGTGATTGTCGATGTCACCAAGATTCCGCCCAGGGAACGACGGGGCTCCCTTCCGCGGCTCACCGCGGCTTGTCAGGTGGGAGTCTGGCCTGCGGAACAGGCCGGTGATCTCGACCTTCACCGGCCCCGCCAAAGGCTTCCGGAACCGCGTCTCGGCCGCAGCGATGACCGCCGCCTTGAAGGCCCGGACGGGGGCCGAGGATGGCAAATACATCCGGCCGCCACGGGTCGCGCGGTGGCGCGGCTGAGGGATGGCGCGGGTCGGTATCTCGAGCGTGATCCAGTCCATGGATCACGACGGTACGGACGATCAGTCGGTGGGCAACTCGGTTTTCCCGTTCGCCTCCGGCCCCGGCGGCAGCGGCATCCAGTGGGTTGGACGAAACAGAGCTCCTTCGTCATTCCAGACAACTTGCCCGAAGACTCTCGTTTGATAACCAACGCACGCACATTCAGGTTGGATCAGACACAGAACTTCAACGCCTTCCTCCGGCAACCGCTCCGCCACGGGCACCCACCGCCGCTCCTCCACAAGCTCGGCCAGCCGATCAGCCGCCTCGGACAGACACGCGGGGATCACGCCGTCCTCGGTCGTGAGCGTGCGGGCGAGGATTCGCAGGGCCTCGATCAGCGTCGCGTCGTCGGTCTTGCGCTCGCTCACTTCCCCACCTCCTTCACAGGCACGCCAGCGGCGGCGAGGGCTGCGGTGAACACTGCAACGCACTCGCACCAGACGTATTCCGCCGTGAGCATTGTGTAGCCGTCATATGGGCACTCCGGCAGCACCACCTCCGGCGGCGACGAGCGGGCGAGAAGGGATTCAAACGTCCTCGCGTGTCCGTCATTGCGACTGCTGGACGCTTCTCTTAGTCCCTCGATGGCATACCAGATCGAGCCCCGCTCCTCCGCCATCAGCCAGCCGGGCGCGGGCTGCGGGGCGGCGTAGAGTGGCGACACGACGTTGTTCGCATCTCCGCCGCCGGTAGTCACACTCAACATCGCGTCTCTGGTCGCACGGCAGCTTTCCCACCACGTTCCGTCTGATCGCCGGATACCCCACGCCACCGGCTCCGTCCCCGCCGCGCCGCTCGCGGCCGGTGCGGACTCCAGAGCCGTTTCCGCAGCCGCCGCGCGATCGGCCACGCTTTCCAACTGCTCTTCAAGGTCGGCCACGCGGGCACGGAGCGTATCCGCCTCTTGGACAGCAGACGCGAATCGGTCAGCCGCGATGGCCTGCGTGATCCGCTCGCCGCGCAGCTTGTAATACTCTTCCTTGTGCTCATCCCGCTCGCGGATCGCCGCGTCACGCTCGCGGATCGCCGCGTCACGCTCTTCAATCAATTCGCCCATACGCTGGAGCGAAAGACTCACTCGCCCTGTCCTCATCACGCTTTGCCCCTCGCCCGTTTCGCTCAGCGCCGCTGAGCATTTCGCCGCTGCGGCAAAGTTGCCCCGCTCGGTGCATTTCCGCGGCTGCGGGGCCTGCGGAGGCACGAATTGTCCCGCTCGGGACACCTCTGTGTTTGCGCCGGTGTCAGCGGGGCTTGCGCACTGCCTATCGCTGACTCTCGCGCCCGGCGGCGCGTCATGATTTGTTACTGAGGCAATCGCCTCCTCCAGCGTCGGCAGCGGGCCATCCCGCCCGTCCTCGGCTGCGCGGACGGCCTCGTCTCGGGGAATGTCGCGGCACCATGCGTGCTCAGCCATTTGATGACTCCCTCGGCAAGAGCGCGTTCAGTCTCGCTTCGGACTTGAGAACTTCGTATTCGTGTCGAGTGATCACGACATATTCGTTCGTCTCCAACTCGACCGACATCCGGGTCAGTTGATCGACCTCGGCGTATTGCTCGGCTTTGACCATCACCACCTCATCGACTCCAAGCGTGACTGTCGCCCTTCGGCAACGCTCCAGGCCGAGGGCCGCCGCCAAGCGCCCGACAGCCGGGCTGGTAACTGCAATTGCCATCATCGCCCCTCCTCCTTCCGATACTTACAAAGAATCGGCGGCAGCTCGTTCGCTGCCTGCCACTGGAAATGCTGTTCGACCGTTCCGCCCATATGCGGACACCACCACTCGCCGTCGCAGCGGATCATCACGCAGCCATTGCACGGGCAAATGGTCTGCTTGATCGGGAGAGTGAATGTACCGCTCATCGCCCCTCATCCTTCGCTCTGACCTGAAACCCGAGTTGTCCGGCAGCGATCTTCAAGACGATCTGGCAATGCGTGTGAACGGAGCCGCAGGCGTCTTCCGCTTGATAGAGCGACTCCTGCTGCGTCCGATCCCGGTTCTCGTCCACAGGCCAGACCATCGTCTCTGCGTACATCGAGCAGTCGCCTAGCACGGAGCTCGGCCGATTGATCGTGGACACCAGATACTCCCGGCCTTCGTAAGTGACGTAGGTCGCTGCCACCCGATTCGTAGTCATCGCCCCTCCTCCTTCGCTTCGATCCAATCAGCCGCCTGTATCAACCACGCCGCTAGTCGGCGGCACTGAGCCGCCGACAGCCACGGCATCATCCCGAGCCCAACACACGACCGACGCATCGGGTGTTCGTCGGCCGATACGCATTCCGCCCAACCGTCCTCGATGTCGAGAGTCTTTGGTCGTCTCATCGTTCACTTCGCCTGGTAGGGCTGCCCGACCAACACCACAGTCGCTCCAGCCGCCGACACCGGCTGCCCGGCGATGTTGTGGTAGGTCGCGTTGTTCCAGGCGACTGAATCCCCGAGCCCGAACCACTGAACGTACCCCTGCTGCACCACACCGGCTCGCGTGATGTGGCACCAGTGCCGCCATGTCGAGGCCACCGCGTTGGCCGACGCCCGCGGAGTCGTGCGCGTCGCCACCGCCTGAGCCGAGCCGCCCGTGAGGACCAGAGCCGCCACCGCCACCGCCGTCGAAATCAGACGCATCGTGAGAATCCCTTCGAGTTACCGAACCGTGGCCGCCGTCTTGACGAGCCACACCGCGAGGACGCCAAGCGGGATTCGAACCCGCATCCCGGCCGAAGCCGATCCTGCCCTTGGATGATTGGCGTCTGTTCGATCACCGCTGGCTGTACCTCCGGCAGGCATACCACCTGCCATCCCGCCCCTGCGCCACGCCCTCGTCGAGGACCGCGCCGCCGTTGTTGCAGCAGGCCCCGAGAGCCGCGGCCGGCGATCCGCCGACCCCGACACCCTCGTAGCCAGGATGGCTCGCGGCGTGGACCATCGAGCCGGAAGCCGCCATCGACTCCGCGTGGCCCTGAGCCCCGCCGCCGCGGGTCACCGTCCTCGAGGACGCCGACGAGCAGTTGCCGCCGGTGCAGCTCGACGCCCTGGTCGTCGTGACCGAGCGCCGTGAGAACGGGCCGGCGTGGGCCTGGGTGGCGATGAGAGACAGGGCAACAGCGATTACGATCCGTCGCATTGGAGATCCTCCGTGGGGAAACCGAACTGGGGTCGAGGGTAGACGAGGGGGGGCGGTGGGCAACTGCTGCCGGGGTGGACGCGGCAACGGCCTCCTGGCCGTGGCCGTGTCCGGAACCCTTCAAGGAATCTTTGAGGATTCCTTGAGGAGTATTGAGGAATAGGGGTCACCCCCGGTGTGCGCTGCGCACACTCCCGGTGTGCGCCCCCGGTCACACTGTGTGTGCGCCCCGGTCACCGGGGGTGTGCGCCCCCGGTCACACTGTGTGTGCGCCCCCGAAGGTGGGGATTTGAATCGGTACTGACCGCGGCCCCGCTTGCTCGGCCCTTGCTCAAGGATGCCGACGTCGATCAGTTGCTTCAGGCCTCGACGGATCGAGTTGACCTGGACTCCAGCCATGCTCGCGGCCCCTCGGCACGACATGGTGAACTGGCACGACTTGTAGTCGGCCCACACCAGGGCGATGACGAACACAAGCCGACCCTCGGAGCGGACCGTCGAGAGGATGCCACTCCTGACGATCGCCTCGTGTCGCCTCCGCATTTCGCCGCTGACGGCTTTTGGCTTCTCGGATGCCATTGGTTACCTCCAGCCTCCAAAGTCGTCTACGGGCGAAACATGGGCATCTGAGAAAGTTTGAAGCTGGCCATCGAAACGGGTGATGATGTCTTCGCATGGACCGTGCCGGTTCTTCTTGCACATCCACCGCACCAGCCGATTCCCGTCCTGGTCACGTTCGAGGTCCGGATCCCCGAGGAGCAGGAGGTCGGCCGCGAAGTCGAGCTCGGAGCTTTCCTTGCCGATCGAGCCGATCCGCGTGTCGGCCCCGACACCCTTGGAGATGTTGGAGATGGCCAACACCGCAACATTTCGCTCGAGGGACAGCCGGCGGATCCGCTTCACCACTCCATCGATCTCGGCTCGCCGGTCGGCGGCCTCCATCTCGACGAGTTGGATGTAGTCGATGATCAGGAGCCGGGCCCCGAACTCGACCACCGCGTCCTCGATCTTGCCGATCGACAGCGGCGGGGCCACCAGCTGGAGCCGGTCACCGACCGTCATCTTTAAGCCGATAGACGATCCGCGGGCCAGATCCGACCGACGCTCGGCGCTCTCCATCGACACCCGATGTTGCCCGTAGCGGGTCGACCAGTGACACGTTGCCCGCCGGGCCATGGCCTCCATCGTCATCTCGCCCATGCACCAGACGACACGGAGGCGGGGATCAACGTCGAGGGCCCCGAGACAGGCCTGGAGGGCCAACGCACTTTTGCCGACGCTCGGGGGAGCCGCGAACACCGACAGCCCTCCAACGGGGAGCCCGCCCCCACAGATCCGATCCAGGGGAGCGAACGCCGTTGGAATCTTCGGGGTCGTTTCGTTGGCGAGGTACTCGTCGACCGCATCACTGAGGGTGGCAGGCTTCTTCTCTTGCTCCACCGCCAATGCGGCGTCCTTCACCGCCTCGGCCGCCGCCAGGATCTCGGCCGACGATGCCTGACCGGATGCCGTCAGGGACTGGAGGTCCATCCCCGCGAAGGCGACACGCCGACGGACGGCATCGGCCCGGACTTGGTTGGCGTAGCGGAGAACACCGAGGCCAAAGGCGGTCCTGTTGGCAGTCGATTCCGTGAGGCACTGAAAGTAAGTATCCCGGCACCGGCCGTACAATTCGTGCCGCCTCAGGTCGTGTTGCTTGGGTGCCTCAACCGTCGACAACACATCCGACACCATCTGGAACGCAATCCGCCGCTCCTCGTCGGCAAAATCCGCGTGTCGTACGCATGAAATGGCCTTCCTGGCCCGGCCCGGATCGTCGCTGACTAGCTCAAAAACACCGCACAAAAACGGCAGTTCTGCTGACGATCCGTCGTCCATAGTAAGTCACTCCCGGTTGCCTTTCATGGCCTCTACTCTGGCGGCAAACGTCGGCCACTGAAACCCCATGTGCGTGATCTCTTTAATTCGGCAGTCGTTGACCTCTGTGACACCTACTGCTCCATTGTCAATGTAGGTGTCGATCACGATTCCGTATCGCATCGGAATCTCAAACATTGACACTACGTCGTATGGACTGCCGACCCCGTCGAGTTCATCGAATAGTTCATTCAGGCAGTACCCTTCACGAATCGCAACAACTGAGACCGACTTGTTTGGCCATGTGGCAACGACCAGCGGCATCACTTCACCCCCCATTCCGTTTCCGCCCGACCAGCCGCCGAGAGAACCTCTCTCCCGGTCCTGACGACCAGGCCCTCGCGTTCCAGCGTGGCCATGCGTCGAATCACCTGTTGATCCGTCAGCCCCGTGAGGTGAGCCAGCCGTGTCTTGCCTGCCGCGCCGCACTCCAGGGCCACCAGGATCAGCCCTTCGTGAACGTGCCGCATCTTCGGCGTGACTGCCCGGGCCGCGGCGTGGGATGTCGCCGGATGGCTCTGGCGAGCGCCGGCGAACAGCGGAAGCCCGCTGTCATCCTGGGCCGGTCGGTAGTCGTCGATCGACGTCCTCATCTGCTCCCCCTCCGTGTGAAAGAACCCGGCGACGGGCGGTTTTTTCCGTGGCCTTCAGGCCTGAAGCGATTCAGGTGTTGAAGATCCCGCCCGCCGCCGGGTGTGCTATCCATCCATCCCACCCCGGCCGCGTCGATCGGCCTCCGTGCCTGTCACGGGGGTGGTTGCCTCGGCTCGTCAGGATCACGACCGAGGTTGCCGGCGATTGGTCGGGTGCATTTCGACCCCGCTCGTCCGGCTCACGGGCCCATTCCGCCACCGTGTAGGGCGGGGCCAGGGCTGGCCTATCTCTCGATACCTCGCTCAAGCGCCGCCGATTCCCTCACCTTCGCCCGAACCGACAGCAGCTGGGGCCCTTGGCATGGCTCCAGGCCTGCCGTCCGGTCCCACCAGAGGTTCAGTTCCTTCCGCAGGGCGGCGAGGCTGGCCTCGAACTGGGCGATCTGCTGCCGCCGACCCTCGGAGTCGTGGACGGCCTGATAGGAGCGGGATGGCGATCGGTGCTTGATCATGGGAACCTTATGCGGATGCGTGAACAAAACGGCCGTGGTGGATCAAGTGATGAACCCTACAAAGCCAGCGAACATCCAGAGGCTTTGAATAGTCATCGTGGTGAGCGTCGACAATCAACGAACCGCAGACCTCACACGGACCCTTG
>CAJBCV010000177.1 GCA_903951635.1 uncultured Planctomycetaceae bacterium | reverse complement strand
TCCTTTGCCGCCGGCGCGGGAAAGAAAGGATTCCCAGCGAGAAGCCGATCCTCGACCATCACCCGGATCGCATGATCGCTGTTGTGGCAGAGATAGACATCGCCGAGATCGTCGGTCGAGCGACCGTGCTGGGCGCCGCCAGTCTCGGGGCGGAAGTCGAAGGTGCGCGGATCGAAGGAAAAATCGCGGCCGGCGATCGACACCGCCTCGCCGACGGGTTCGCCATCCTCTCCCACTCGCCGGATCTCGCCGCCGGTGGAACTGCCGGCTCCATGGATCCGGCCGTCGACGTCGAAGGCGAACGAATTGAACAGCCCTTGGACATTCCCCGTCCCAAACCCGGTGAAGACCTTTTGGTGTTCGTCGGCGATGCCGTCACCGTCGGTGTCTTTGAACCAGACGATGTCGGGGGCATCGCCGACGAACAGCCCGCCGTTCCAGACGACCAGCGCCGTCGGCCAGGCGAGGCCGTCGGCATAGATCGTGGCCCGGTCGTAGGTCCCGTCGGCATCGTCGTCGTAGAGAAGGCGGATCCGTCCCAACCGCTCCCCCTGGTCCTCGCTGTAGCCACGCATCTCCGCGACGAACAGGCGGCCATCCTCGTCCCACGCGATCGCCACGGGGCTCGCGAGCATCGGCTCGGCGACGGCAAGATCGACCGCGAAGCCAGGGCGGACGACCATCGTCGCCGGCGCGTCGGCCGGAGCCCGCTGCGGGATGCGCGGGAGCTCGGAGCCATAGTCGGCATCAGCCTGATTCGGCCCGTCGGCGCGGCCCCTGAGGCAAACCGCGGCGATCGCCACGACGGACACGAGCACACAGGAGAGCGTTGCCCACTTCACTTCGCCACCTCGAGCAGCGTGCCGATGGCATCGAGGAGCGGGGCTTCCGCCTCCGGGCCGACAAACGAACTCGTGGGGAGGACCTCGTAGCCCCCTTGAGCGTAGGCGCCGGCCGTGCCGATGTAGCCGGGGCCGTAGTCGCCATAGGCGGCCATGAAGACATCGAGATCGGGCCGCATCTGCCTTGCGGCCAGCTGGTATTCGACGAACAACTCCCCGGGGAGGTGGAGCATCCGGGCGCTGCCCACCTTCAGGCAGGTGACATCGATCGGATGCGCTTCACGGGCGCGGGTGGCAAAGGCGAGGGCGTCGATCGGGGCGAACGTCCCCCGATCGGGCTTCCCGCGGACCTCCTCGGCGAGAGTCTCGACCGCGAGCCCCGCGCGGGCAGCAAGCACCACCGGCACGCTTCCCCAGCCGACGTCGGCGGCCGTGATTGGCTTCTTGTTCCGCGCAGCCACGTCGAAGGCACCGCGCATGCCGGCGGCGAGCCGGGTGGCGAGCACGACCCGGTTGGAGGGCGTGGCGTCGTTGTACTTCCCGGCCGCGATGTTGCCGCCGGCGCCGGTGAAGTGGAGATGAAGGGCGCCGGGCAGATCCTGGGAGCGAAGGAAGCGGGCGATGCCGGGGAAGTCGGGCCCGGGCACGCCGGTGCGGTAGTAGCTCATCGGATGGGTGGCGTAGCTCGTGAGGACGGCGAGCGCGTCGTCGCCAGCGAAGAAGACGAGCGAGGCGAGATCGGAGTCGATTGTCCCTTCCGGCCAGCCCTTGATCGTCACGTCCTTCGTGGCGCTGCCGCGCCAGGCGACGAAGGTTCCGTCGGGGCCGACGAGGCGGCGGTTGCTGGCGATCTGCGCCACTTCCGCCCGGCCGAACCCGGCATGCGTGACCGGCTTCGCTTTGGGAAGCGCGTCCTTGATCGCCACCGCCGCTCGCGCGATCACCTCGCGATGGAAGTCGCCGTCGAAACGGGGATGATCCTCGACCCCCATCTCGGCGAGGAGCTTTTCGGCAGTGAAGTCGGCATGGGGGGCATCGTGCTGGTGGAGGGCATGAACAGCGACTCTTGCCGGCGTCGTCCCAGCGGCTGCGGCGAGCCCGCTCCGGAAGGCATCGTGGGCGGCGTTGCCGACGCCGATCCAGTCGATGGCACAGAGGACGATGCCCTCGCCAGCCCCCTGGATCACGATCCCGCGGCAACGGAGCTGAAGGTCGGCTGCCTTCACCGCCGGCCCGTAGGCCATCGCCGCGCCAATCGGCGGCGTGGCATCGACGTCGAACGTGGCGAGGGTGACGGGGGCCGGTGCTGCGGGCTCGGCCGGCTCCTGACCGCGGAGGATCGTGGAGGGGCACACCACCAACGGCAACACCAGGAGCACGCTCCACAGACTCCGCCCCGCCGCCAATCGCGCGTACGCCATCACGATCCTCCCCCCGATCTGCCGGGTCTCATGCGAGCCAGTCCCGCCATCATCATAGACGAACGAAAAGCCTGCTCACGCTGGCAGCCACGGCCGCCGCCGCGGCCGGCGAACCGACGGCAGGAGAACTCCGGGCGGGCCGTCCCCACTGGGCAGTCACTTTGCCCGATGGAGGAAGGCGACGAGGTCGGCGAGATCCTGCGTTGAGAGGAGCTTGTCGTAGCCCTGCGGCATGATCGACGTCCGCCCCGGCTCGATCGATTCGACGATCTCGCGCGGCACCCGTTCGACAACCGTGGCGCTCGTCTGCACGGCGAGCGCACCGCCGGCCTCCTCGCGGACCACCCCCTGGAACAACCGGCCTTCGTCGGTGACGACGATCGACGGCTCGTAGCTGCGGACGAAGCTCGCGCTCGGCCGAACGATCGCCTCGAGGAGATCGCGCGGCGTGCGGATGGCGCCGATGTGGGAGAGATCGGGGCCGATCTTGCCACCGACATAGGCCATCGCATGGCAGGAGGTGCAGGAGCCTGTCTTCCCCGCGAAGACGGCGTGGCCGCGGACGGGATCCCCTTCTGGCAGGCTCGCGAGGAGCTTTTCAAAAGCCTCACGTTCGGAGGCGACCAGCGCCTCGGTCTTGGCAAGCAATTCGGCGCCGAGCGCGGCCGATTCCTCGGGCAGCCCCTTCACCGCCGCTTCGAGAAGATCCCGGCGCACGAAGCCGGCCGCGTCACTCTGGCCGAGCCCTTCGACCGCCCTGACAAGCGGCTCTCCCCCTTCCTTCACGAGTCCGGGGAGGAGCAGCGTCGCTTCCTGGGCACCGAGCTTCGAGAACGCGTTGCCGATTCGAAGCCGGGCCCGCTCCGGCAGCGTGGCCGACGCGAGGACCGTGGCCGCGGCATTCCGGTCGACGGGCGACTCGCCAAGCGTGGCGATGAGGAGCAGCCGGCCGACGATGACGTCGGGCAGCTCCCCCGTCGCATCGCCGAGAAGTCCGAGGGCCTGGAGGATCGACCGAGGTGCGAGCGTGCCCGCCGCCTCGATCTGAAAAGCCAATGGCCGGAAGACAGCCCGTGCCTCTTTCGAAAGTGGCAGGCCGGCGAGGACGGCGATCGCCTCCCCCGACTCAGCGGCAGCAGGTGAGTCGCGATCAGAGGGGCTTGCCGCCAGATGGGCGAGGACACCAACCCACGCCGGTGGCGTGGTCTGCGGATGGGCCGCACGCATCGCCTCGAGGGCCGCGGCGCGGATTCCAGCCTCGTCGTCATCGATCGCAGTAGCAACGGCCCCGGCCACGGCCGGATTGGCGGCCAGCGGCGCGAGAACCGCCGCGATCGCCGCCCGGTCTGCGGCGTCCGCCGTCGTCATCTGCCGGAGGAGTCCCGGCACCTGATCAGCGAGGGCTGCTGACCAGTCGGGATGGTGGGCCGCAACCCACCAAGCCGCCTCGCGGACACTTTTGTCACCGTCGGCGCACAGCGGGATGACGTCCTGTCGCGACAAAGCCGGCTCCGGCAGCCGATCGGCCATCTGGTCGAGGGCCACAAGCGCCGCCCGCTTGGCCGCGGGGCTCCCCGCCTCGAGCGCCGTGCGGAGCGGCGCGGGGGAAGCCGTCTCGATCAGCGCGTAGGTGATCGAGTGGTCGAGGGCCCGGTCGTCGGCCCGATCCGCCCGCGTTGCCGCAGCGAGAAGCGGCTCGCAGGCCCCGGCAGCCCCGAGGCGACCGAGGGCCTCCGCCGCAGCCCGGGCCACCGCTGCGGGGTCGTTGACGACGATGCTTCCGAGCACCTCGAGCGCCACGGCATCGCGGTGGAGGCCTGAAACGTGACAGGCCGCCTGACGGACACCGGCGTCCGGATCGCGAAGCCCGCCACGGACGGCACTGCGGGCCTCAGCGCCGTCGATCCTGGCAAGCGTCCAGATCGCCTGCTGGCGGACGGCAGGGGCCGTCGATGCCGCGAACACGTCTCGAACCGCCGGCACCGCGGCGGCACCGAGCCGCGCGAGAGTATCGGTGGCCCGGGCGACGACGGCGGGGCGTGGGTCGGCCAGCAGCGCGGCGACGCCTGCGGGCGTCATCCCCTGCCAATCGAGAGCGAGGCCGCGCGGATCGGCGATCGGCATCGTGCCATCGCGCCGCACCCGATAGATCGCGCCGAGAACGGCCGGCTTCTCGAGCTGCGACGTCGGACAGCAGAGCTTGTACCAGCCGCCGGTGTCGACGACGAGGAGCGACCCGTCGGCATCCTCGATGACATCCGTGGGATGGAAGTCGACCCAGTCGGCCTGGAGGAACGGCGTGTCGGTCGTCGTGAACGTGGCGCCGGCCGCGGCGAGCTCGGTGCGAAACACCGTCCGCAGGTTGAACGACGTCGTGAACAGATTGCCGGCAAGCGACTCCCCGTGGCCGAAGCCGGAGTGACGATGGAGGCCACAGGGAGCAGCAGGGCCGAGGTGGGCAAGCGCCGGCAGGAGGGGGCCGGTGCGGGCATGGCCGTCGAGGACGCCATGGTCCTTCCCATAGACGCCGCCGTAGAGGGCGTGGATCAGGCCGTCACGCTCGCCGCCGCCGGGATGGACGAGGAACGTGCACGACATGATCCGCTCTCCTTCCGGCGTGAAGACGACGTCGACGGGGTTATCCATCCCTCCGGTCAGCACCGGCTCGAGCTCGCTCGCATCGTCACGGGCCCGGAAGATGTGGCTGGCACGGGTCTTCCACCCCGGGCGGCCGGGAAGATCGTACGTCTGCTCGGCAAACGCTCCCTTGCACCAAGAGATGCGGCCGTCGCGGCCGAGGTAGGGGCCGTGGAGATCGTTGGCACAGCCAGTGAGGGTCTTGGCGTCGAACCACACCTCGCGCGATTCGGCGACGCCGTCGTCGTCGGCATCGGTGAACTTCGAGATCTCCGGCGGCGCGGTGACGTAGAGCGAGCCGCGGTACCACAGCGATCCTTCCGGCATCATCAGCCCTTCGGCATAGACCGTCCGAGTGTCGAACGTGCCGTCACCATCGGAGTCCTCCAAGCGGAAGACGCGGTGGGTGGGGTTTTTCACCTGCTCCGCGACGGGGATGTTCGTGCCGCTCGACTCGGTGACGTAGAGCCGGCCACGCTCGTCGAAGTCGATCGTGACAGGGCGCTCGACGAGCGGCGCCGCTGCCGCAACGTCGATCGTGTAGCCGTCGGGGACGGTGATCGTGCCGGATGGAAACCGGAACTCGGCTGCGGGGGCGCTGGCGGCGACCGTCACGACGAGTGCGGCGAGAATGCCTCGGGCGATGAACCGGCGACGGACGCTCCTCATGGGATGCTCCCTGGACGAAGTGCAGACCGGTCTGCGGCGACCGATCGGCTGATCCTAGCAGGCTCTCGATCAAGCTCCGCCGAAGCGCCGCGACACGCCCGCCGCAGGAAAATGAAAATCACCAGGAGCCGCTGGCACCGCCGCCTGAGGAATGGCCACCGGAACTGCTGCTCGACGACGAGAAGCCACCGGAGCTCGATCCGCTCGACCAATCGACGGAGGAACTGGTCGGTTTGGGAAGTCGGGGAATCGTCCGTTCGCTGGTCTTCTCCCAGCCGCAGTGGAGGCAGCGTTCGTCGATCCGTTCGAGGCCTTCTCTGACCTGCGTCGGAGCGCGAAGACGGGAGATCGTCTGCGACTTGGTGACCGACCGGCAGCGTGGGCATTTGGCGTAGCGGGTGAACAGGGCTCCCCACCGCACTTTTTCCACCCCGGGGCAGACCGGGCAGGTCCAGATGTCGTAGTCGACGCTGCCGAGGTGCTCCTCGACCGTCTCGCCGCGATCGAGGTGGGCGTCATCCTCCCCTTCGGCAAGGAGGATCATCGCGGTGCCGCAATGCGGGCAGCCCCGGCGGCGGTAGCGGTAGAGCGAACGGATCGCCGCGATGCC
>CAJBCV010000176.1 GCA_903951635.1 uncultured Planctomycetaceae bacterium | reverse complement strand
GAACCGTCGGCCGGTGGTGAGGAAACCAAGCGCGGCGAGGTCGGGATCCCCTTCGCCACAGACCCGATCGGCGGCGAGTTGGAGGGTCACGAAGCGATCGTAGGAGAGGTCGTCGTTGAAGGCTCCGATCACCCAGTCGCGATAGACCGGCGCATGAACGAAGAACCGCTCCTCGCGGCCGTAGACATAGCCCTTGGTGTCGGAATAGCGGGCGATGTCGAGCCAGTGCCGCCCCTGCTGTTCGCCGTAGCGTGGCGACGCGAGGAGCCGATCGACGAGGGTTTCGTAGGCGTCGGGGGCGGGATCGGCGACGAAGGCTGCCACCTCACCAGGCTCCGGCGGCAAGCCGGTCAGGTCGTAGCTGACGCGGCGGATGAGCGTCCGCCGATCGGCCTCGGGGGCGCGGGTGAGCCCCGCCCCGGCGAGCCTCGAATCGATGAGCCGATCGATGAACGCCGGATCGAGCGCGCCTGGGACCGCTTGCGGGAGCGGCTGGAACGCCCAGTGGTTTTTTTGTTTTTCGATCACCGACGGGCCGGCCGGCGGCGCCTCGGGCCAAGGAGCGCCAGCCACGATCCAGGCCTCGATCGCCCCAATCTCGGCGTCGGTGAGCCTCGCCCCCGACTCCGGCGGCGGCATCCGCACCTCCTCGTCGGCGTGACGGAGGCGGCGGAAAAGTTCTGATTGGTCGGGCCGGCCGGGAACGAGGCTCGGGCCGGTATCGCCGCCGGCAAGCACCGCGGCCCGCGCGTCGAGCCGGAGGCCCGCCCATTGCTTGTCGGGGCCATGACACCCCTGGCACTTCTCCACCAGCAGCGGCCGGACATGCCGCTCGAAGTGCTCGAGGAGGTGCGGGGCCGGAGGCTCTTCCGGTCCCGCCCCCAACACCCCGCCGCCTGCAAGCGCTCCCCAGCCAAGGAACGCCGCTGCCAGGAGCCAGTGCGAACCGCCACCAGCACGGCGCCGAAGCGCAGCGTTCCCGATCGCACGTCGAATGGCCCCCGTCATCCTGAACTCCATCCGGTCGATTCTATCCACGTTTCTCCCCCACGGCTCCCCTCGTCGGCGGCGTCTGGGGACGCGCCGTTATTTCCCTCGTTTGGCCGCGGAATCGGGCTGATCGCGACGGATCGGGGCAAACACGGCCAGTTCCGAGACATCGACACTCCCGAGGTCGCCCGGCTGCTTGCCGTACGTCTTGAACCGCTTGAGGACGCTCACCATCTCGGCCTCGGAAAGGATCACCGGCTCACCGGCAAGCGAAGCGGCCCAATATTCGTGGCACAGCGCCTCGACTTCGCCCGCCAGCCACAGCGCTCCGTCGAGATCCCCCCCGAAACAGATCTGGCCGTGGTTGGCAAGCAAGCAGGCGGTGCGTTCCTGGAGGGCGCGGATCATGAATACCGAGAGCTCCTTCGTGCCAAACTCGGCGTAGTCGGCCACCCGCAGCGAGGTGCCTCCGGTGACGCCGATCATGTAATGGAACGCCGGCACTTCCCTCCGCAGACAGGCAAGCGCCGTCGCGAACGGTGAATGGACATGAACGATCGCGCCGGCCTCGGGGCGTTCGGCGTAAATGTCGAGGTGCATCCGCCATTCGGTCGACGGGAGAAACTCCCCCCGGTAGCCACCGTCGAGATCCATCTCGACCACCTGCTCCGGCCGCATCTTCCGGTAGGGAATGCCCGACGCCGTGATCAGAAATCCCTCGGGCGTCCGCACGCTGACGTTGCCGGAGGTTCCCTGGTTGATCCCCTCCTCGTTCATCGCCAGGCAGGTCTCGATCACCTGTTCGCGAAGGGCCAGATACTTGAGGGGCGTCATCGGTGCTCCGGATGAAGGGGGGATGCAAAAAGCCGCCGCGGATCTCATCGACCGCGACAGGCTACCGGGATGAAGGCGGTGACGCCGCATCATTTTCAAGTGCCGTCCAGCGGTCGAACGTCGCGGCCTGGCCGCGCTTCCGCCCCTCCCCGTCGACGACGTTCCAGACGATCGCCTCCTCGATCCGAAAGCGCTTGCCGCTGTGGGAGACGCGCACCCCGGCGTAGTCGTCGACAAAGCCCTCGCGGGCCGTCCGCTCGAGGAGCCGGGCGCGCTCGTCGCGATGGACCGGCTCGGCGGTGAGCCGCGAGGGCGTGCCGACGAGCGTCTCCCACGGCATCTCCCAGAGCTCGAGGGCCGCTGCGTTGCCATAGTTGAGGAGCGGGTCGGCTTCGGTGCCGTGCGAGACGACAACAAAACTCGCGTCGTAGAGCCTGCGGGCCTCCGCTTCGGCCGAGCCCCCGCGCGGCAGCAGTTCGCGCCCCACGACGCGGGCAAACGAATCGAGGAGGAGCCGGGCATGACGAATCGCCGCCGGGCTCCGCCAGCCAGGCTCCCCTCCCCAGTCCTGCACCTCCCCAACACCGACAACCGCCTTGAGCTCGTCAAACGACAGCCGCCCGGCATCGCCCACGGGCACGCCCTCCCCGAGCCAGGCCTGGGCGAAGGCGCGGACGGCGAATCCTGTCAGGGCCAGCGTCGAGGTCGGGTCGACGGCCACCTTGAAACCAATCCGCTCGAGCTCGGCAAGCGGCAACAGCGGCGTGACTCCGCCGGGAAGCATGTTCGCAAGCTGGGGAAGCGGCACCTCGCGGGCGATCCGCACGAGCTCCTCCACCGACTCCGGCGCCTCGACAAAGCCCAGATCGACGCCGGTCTCGGCATACCGATTCGCCCGGTCGATCGCGCCGTCGATCCCTTCGCAGGCACGGGCGTCGGTCCGCGCGAGGATCACGAAGTCGCGGTCGCGACGGGCGTCGAGCGCGGCGTTGAGCCGATCGAGCATCGTGGCCACGGGCACGACCTGCTTCCCGGCGAAGTGACCGCAGCGCTTCGGCTCGACTTGATCCTCGAGAAGAATCCCGGCAGCCCCGGCCGCCTCAAACTGCTTCACCGTCCAGGCGACACTCGCGCCGTTGCCGTGGCCGGTGTCACCATCGGCAATCAGCGGAATCGACACCCGCGCCGTGATCCGCCGCACGCATTCCGCCATCTCCGCCGACGACAGCAGCCCGAGATCCGGAAGACCATGCGCGCTCGCTGCGGCGCCAAAGCCGCCGAGGAAGAGCATCTCGGCCCCCGCCTGCTCGACGACGCGGGCCGTGAAGGCATCGTGGGGCACAAGCGCCCTGACAAGGCCGGGGCGGGCGAGCAGGGCGCGGAGACGGGCGGCAGGCGTCGGAGGCATGGGGATGGCGGTGGCTCCGTGGGATGCAGGGGCACTCACTCGCCCGGCAGGATCCGGCAGGCATTCTCGACGAGCTTCAGGATCGTCGCGTCGTGGAAGATCGGATACGTCTCATGCCCGGGGCGGATGTAGATCACCTTTCCGCGGCCGAGGTTCCAGACCATGACACTGCGAAACCACGCCCCATCCTCGAATCGCTCCTCGACGACGACCTCATCCGGCGCAGGGACATGGAACGGCTCGTCATACATCTCCGTCCGCGGGAGGGAAAACGTCTCGGGGAGCCCCGCGGCAAGCGCGTGACGCCGATCGAGGACCCGCAGGACGCTCGGCTTGCCGTCGGTGCGATAGGCCGGGAAGCAGCAGTTGGGGAGGTGGAGCGTGACCTCGACGCGGCCGTCGGGAAAGCGGCGCTCGTCGCTGGCGGGGGTGAGCCGGCCGTCGCGGGGGGGCACCTTGTAGTGCTGGGCCGGCACCTCGCGGATCGAGAGCTTTTCGGGCGCCAGGTCGGCGAAGGTGCGGTGGACGTCGGCCCGGGCTCGTTCGTTCATCGCCTCGATAAATGGCGTGGCCCAGTGGGCCGAATGGAGGGCGACGAGGACGAGCCCGCGGTCGCGGATCCGCTCCACGATCCGTTGCCCCGCCTCCGGCTTGACCTCGGCTTGGCGGACATGCCCCCACCAGACGAGGACATCGGCATTGTCGAGGAGCGGGTCCCCGATCCCCTGCTCGGCATCATCAAGCTTCACCGAACGGACGGCGAGGCCAGGCTGCTGCTCCAGATGCGTTGCGATCGCGTTCCCGAGAAAGTTGTCGTAGGCCTCCTTCTGCGCCGGTTGCTGCTCGTCCCAGACGAGCACGCGCCGCGGGCCAGCAGCGGCGGCAGTCGGCCCGAGATCGAGCGACGAGAGCCAAGCGAGCACGCCGCTCTGCCAGGCATCCCAGTTCGGCCCCTTGTAGCCGTCGAGCCCGTGGCCACCGGAGGGGAGCTCGAGGAGCCGGCTGATCACCCCTTCGCGCTTGCAGGCTTCATGGAACAGCCGGCTGTTGGCGATCGGCACTGGCTGATCATCGACCGCATGGGCGAGGTAGGTCGGCGGTGTCTGCTTCGTGACCTGCTTTTCGTTGGAGAAAAGTTCCAGCAGTTCGGGCGGGGGATTCTCTCCGAGGAGATTCGTCCGCGAGCCAGAGTGGCCGACGTCGCCAAGCGTCACGACGGGGTAGACGAGGATCGCGAAGTCGGGGCGCGACGACCGTTTTTCGATTGGATCGGTGGCCTGCGCGTTGCCAGCATCGAAATGGGTGGCGGCGGTCGAGGCGAGGTGGCCGCCGGCAGAAAATCCGATGATCCCCACCTTGCTCGGATCGATCCGCCACGCCGCAGCGTTCGCCCGGACGGTGCGAAGGGCCCGAGAGGCATCGGCGAGCGGCACAAACGCCCGCCCCGCCGGGAGCCGGTATTCGAGGACGATCCCCGCGATGCCGTGCTCGTTGAGCCAAGCGGCGATGCCATGCCCCTCCGGGCCGGTGACGAGGCCACCGTAGCCACCGCCAGGGCAGATCACGACCGCCGGGGTCGCCGAACCCTCGCGCGGTCCCACGGGCAGATGGACCGTGATGAAAGCATCGGCGGCTTCCGTCTCGGTGCTCCCCGGGGGCCCGATCGGCGCCGCGCCATTCCAGAGCGGGAGTCGCGGCGCCTCGGCCGCGGCAAGCGGAGTCATCGCCATCGGGATCACGAGGCAGGCAAGGAGAACAAGGCAGCGGGGCATCGACGGCACTCCGAGGGGTCTTTTGAGCCGGCGGAAATCGTAGCATCGACGTCTGCCGTCCTTTCATTCCGCCACACCATCTTCGAGGAAAGCGTCAAAACTCCTGCACCGGGGCACGGTTGACACATCCCAACGCGTCTCCAATTGGCTCAGGTCAGCCCATCGCCCTCCTCGGATGCCAGCACGCCCCGATCTCCCGGCCAGCTTCGATGCTTGCCTGCCCAGCAGGGTTTTCTCCGGTGTTCGCCCCGTTCCTAACATAAATGTTTGACACTCCGGCAGCGATCTGGACACTCCGCTGTGGGGTCTTCGACGCTCGATCGGGTGG
>CAJBCV010000175.1 GCA_903951635.1 uncultured Planctomycetaceae bacterium | reverse complement strand
TGCCCTGAAAGAATAGTATCGGTCACCATCGATGATGATCGGCGGTTCCGCGTTTGCCGTATCACCATCATTCAGAGGATTAAAGTACTTCTGAAGGCCATTGCGTATATCCGCAATAATCGCATCCGCGAGAGCATTCACCTTCGCAAGCTTGTCTGGCATGCAAATATCGCTGAAGTCGATGGTGATGTCACCCCTGTGGAAATACTCATGCTCAAACACCGAGCTACTCACCCCGGGCCCGTTCGGGGTGAGGCTTCCGGGCCATGGATCAAGAATCTCTCGGGCCGCCGCCGGAGTAAACGGGCCTGGGTAGTTCAGGGTGCCTTGAACCTGATCTCTGGTCTTCACCGTCCCGCCCGGCGTCCCTTGAGTCTGCTGCTCCGCAGTCGGAACCCCGGCCTGAATCGCTGTGATGATGACCGAGGGGGTGTTCGCGGTGCCGGACGAGGGTGCTGGCGGCGCGACGCCAACCGTTGCCGCGGCCTGCACGGGAGCGACAACAACCGGAAAACGCGTCTCGGAGCCGAACCCCAAGGCGGAGTTGTACGGGGGAAGAGCAACCGTCGGAGACAACCCTCCGCCATCCATCGCGTACCGCGACTCAAGCCGCTCCACGGCCGATGGAAGCCAGCGCCCCCCGCGTCCGCGGTCTGCCGACCTCTTCCTCGAAGCGCCGTTCCGCTGCATGCGTCATCCTCCCTGTTTTACGATGTCGGCAAAGCGCTCGCGCGCTTGCATGCCCGCCTTATCCCCCCCACCGAAACGTAGCCTACCCACCCCCCCCATCTGTCAAGGATTCGGTTTGCTCGGGAGTGAAGGGATGGCAAAGCCCCGCGGAAGCCCCTGCCAGCGTCCGAAGTCGTAGCCGCAGTCCCACGAGGGATTTCTTGATGCCTGCATACGTTTCTGGGAAAATTAATACATGCGAACCACACTCAACATCGACGACAAAGCACTCTCGACCGCCGCCCGGCTGACCGGCGTCCACCGCAAGACGGACCTTGTGCGCATGGGCCTCGAGGCGCTCATCGCGCGGGAGTCGGCGCGGCGATTGGCGGCACTTAGTGGCTCCGAACCGAAGGCGCGCTCGGTTCCCCGGCGGAGGCCGGGCTGAATGGTGCTCCTCGATACCTCAGTCTGGATTGACCACCTGCGGCGGGGCAACAGCCGGGCAGCCGCCCTTCTCGGGGCGGGAGATGTGGCCTGTCATCCGCTCGTCATCGGAGAACTCGCCTGTGGGGGCTGAATCCCGACAGGACCCGCGTGCCCGGTTTAGAATGCCGGTATGAACACCAACACACCTCCACGCGTCGCTCTCTTTCCCTTCCTCGCGGCGGTGATTGTCGCGGGGGTTGCCTTCATGCCTGGTCGCGCGGGCGCTCAAGATCCGGCGGCCAGCGCCGCCGCGGCGCCTCCCACGAAGACTCTCGTTGTTCCCGGAGAGGTTTTTTCAGTCGATGGCCACACGGCGTTTCTGTTCACGCCGGCCGACCCGGAGAAGGACGAAGCGATCCCCGCCGAAACTCCGCGCCCGTGGATCCTTTATGGCCCGACGCTCGCGGCCTATCCCGATGAGGCAGAGAAGTGGATGCACGAGCGCTTCACGGAAGCGGGCGTTGCTGTGGCGGGGATCGATACCGGCGAGTCCTACGGCAGCCCGGGGGCCGTGCAGGCCACCGAAAAACTCCACGCCGAAATGGTGAAGCGCGGCTACGCTGCCAAGCCGGCCCTCCTCGGCCGCAGCCGCGGGGGCCTGTGGGCTTCGGCCTGGGCGATCGCCCATCCCGACCTCACCGCCGGCCTCGGCGGGATCTATCCGGTCTATGACTGGCGGACGTATCCGGGGGCCGAGAACGCCGCGGGCGCCTACGGCCTCACCCCCGCCGACCTCCTCGCGAAGGTCGACGAGCTTTGCCCGGTGGAGCGGATCGATGTCGCCGCCCAGGCCGGGATCCCGGTCTGCATCATCCATGGCGACATCGACGTCGTCGTGCCGATCGAGCCGAACTCTGCTCGCTTGAAGGCCCGCTACGAAGCCCTCGGCAAGGGGGATCTCGTGGAACTGATCGTCGCCGAGGGGCAGGGGCACAGCTTCTGGGAGGGTTTTTTCCACTGCCAAAAGCTCGTCGACTTCCTCATTCAAAGGGCCCGGGACGGGGCCACCGGGGGCGATGCGGCGGCCGCTGCGGAGTGACGGCGGGGAAATCGTCGCGCCACCGGTAGCGAAAAGGTTTGCATCGGCGGCAATTCCGATCAGGATGAGGGGGTTCCCGTCCTCAGGAAAACGCCCCGCATGGCTCGTTCGTCCGATTTTCCAGGCCTGCCCCCCTCGTTCCCACG
>CAJBCV010000174.1 GCA_903951635.1 uncultured Planctomycetaceae bacterium | reverse complement strand
GGGGGGGTCCGGCGAAACCGCTGACCACCCGTGGTCGGCCTCCGAGCCCCCTCGGCCCGAGGCTGACGGGGGGGCTGGAGAGGGATTTGGAGGAGCGTTCGGAGAGCGATTGGAGGGGCTGTAAGAGGGAAAGGTGGCTGCCGGGGCCGTCTGCCGCCCGCGGTTTGTCGAAGCGTCAGGGCCAGTGGTATGCTCCCTCCACTCGGCCAGTCGGCCGTTCCAGGCCTGCCACACGGCGGGCATTCCCCGTTGGTTTGGAAGGACATTCCGGGTGCAGACGAACCTCTCGGCACGGCATGGTCAACTCAGCCCCGCCACCCAGTCGAAGATCACCACGAAGGTGGCCCGGCTGAAGCGCTACTTCGACGGCCTGACGGCCCTCAACGTCACCGTCGATCTCCAAAACCCGGCGCTTCCCGCCGTCGAAATCGTCGCCTCGGCGGAACACTTTCATCAGATGGTCAGCCACGAGGTTTCGGGGCATCTGTGGCGGAGTGTGGACGGCGCGGTGCAGAAACTCGAGCAGCAACTCCGCAAGCACAAGGAAAAGAGCCGGGATCACAAGCACGTCCAGTCGTCGAGAAAAGTCTGATTCCCGCGTGGCTCCCCGATGAACGCCCCGGAGGCACGGGGCACGGGGCGGCCCCGGAGCATCCCGGCCCTTCGCCCGGATGCGTCGACCACGGATCGCCAGCCCGGCCGCCGGGTTAAGACCGGGTCGGACCGAACCGGATCGGGAATCCCCACGAGAAACCACAGCATGAAGTTTTCCGATTTCGTCGCGTCTGGTGCGATCCGCTCCCATGTCGATTCGTCGACGAAGGAGGGGGTGATTCGGGAGATGGCTACGGCCCTCGTCGAAGCCGGACGGATCCCTGCCGCCGACCTCGAGAGCATCGTCAAGGCGATCCTCAAGCGCGAGGATCTCGGCACCACCGGCATCGGCCGGGGCGTGGCGGTGCCGCACACGAAGCATCCCAGCGTCGATCGGCTCGTGGGGACGGTGGCGGTCAGCCAAGAGGGGATCGACTTCGACAGCCTCGACGGCGATCCGGTGCATCTCTTCTTCCTGTTGGTGTCGCCCCCCGATCAGCCGGGGCAACACCTGCGAGCGCTTGAAAACATCTCCCGTCAACTCCGCGACGACGCGTTTTGCCGGGAATTGAAGGCGGCGAAGGCTTCGGCCGACATCCAGCATCTGCTGGAGGCGGCCGACAACCATGGCATGGTCTCCTGACGGCAGCGGTGGCATTCGATGCAGCAGGTGGTCTCCCGAGATGTCGTGGTGGGATTGAAGCAGGGGCTCCACGCCCGGCCTGCCGACATGCTCGCGCGCGAGGCGCGGAAGTGGCAATCGACGATCGAACTGGTTTCCAAGTCGCAACGGGTCGACGGCAAGAGCATCCTCGAGGTGCTGACGCTTGCCGCCGAGGAGGGGACGAGGCTGGTGGTGGAGGTCACGGGACCGGATGCCACCGAGGCGCTCGCCGCGATCGTGCGACTTTTCGACAGCAATTTTCATGAGAACGACGAGACGGCCGTGGACTCCGCCGGGCGGACCACGACGCCGTGAGTGACTTGAACCCAAGTCGGCCCCGGGGCCGACGGTAGACCGACTCCGACACAACCAAGGAGCCGCGACCAGTCGCCTGGCGCGAACCGGGTTGGGGATTCGATCGCAGCCATTCGGGCGTGCGATCTCCCTGAAACCGTTTCCGCGCCGGCGAGAGGCTTGCGCCCCCATGCTCAAACTCCAGGGAATCGCCGTTTCACCCGGCGTCACGATCGGCGAGGCGCTCGTCCTCGACAGCGAGGGATTTCGCATCCCGCGCCGGTTCGTGGCCCGCAGCGCCGTCGACACCGAACTCGAGCGGCTTTCCAAGGCGATCGCGGAGACCAGCCGCGAGATCGAGCGCAATCGCGACGCCATTCAGGCCGAACTCGGCGGCCAGTACGCGGCGATCTTCGCAGCCCATCTGGCGATGCTCCACGACGCCAAGCTCCAGGAAGAGCTCACCAGCGCCGTCCGCGACCGCAACTTCTGGCCCGAATACGCCGTCAGCCGGACGCTCCGTCGCTACGCGAAGGTCTTTCAGAGCCTCGACAACCACATCGCGCAGCGCGCCCACGACATCTACGACATCGAGAAGAG
The DNA here is from genome assembly GCA_903951635.1 of uncultured Planctomycetaceae bacterium. GTDB lineage: Bacteria > Planctomycetota > Planctomycetia > Pirellulales > UBA1268 > QWOP01. Next base: position 7,777 of record CAJBCV010000174.1, on the reverse strand, counting down.
CCTCCTCCGCAACCTCCTCGGCCAGCGGCGGGAGACGCTCGCGGCGATCTCGCAACCGGTGATCGTGCTCGCTCACAACCTCACCCCCAGCGAGACGGCGAACCTCGACCGCCGCTTCGTGCAGGGCTTCGCCACCGAACTCGGCGGCCCGGGGAGTCACACCGCGATCGTCGCCGAGGGGCTCGAGATCCCGGCCGTCGTCGGCCTGGGGCCGTTTCTCGCCGACGTCTCCGGTGGCGAGCCGGTGATTCTTGACGGCAATCAGGGGGTCGTGATCCTCCAGCCCGACGAGGAGACGATCGCCCGCTATCGTCTCGAGGCGGAGACGGCCCGGACCGTCGCCGCCCGACTCGACGGCCTCCGCGACCTCCCCGCGGAGACGACCGACGGCGTCCGCATCCAGGTGACGGGAAACATCGAGTTTCCCAGCGAGGCCGAGCAGTGCCTCTCCCGCGGCTGCGATGGCATCGGGCTCTACCGCACCGAGTTCCTCTATCTCACCAGCCCCCGCGAGCCGACCGAGGCGGATCATTTCGCCGCCTACAGCGAAGTCGTTCGCGCGATGAAGGACAAGCCGGTGGTGATCCGCACGCTCGATCTCGGCGCCGACAAGATGCGCACCGAGACGACGCCGGAGGAGGAGCGCAATCCCTGCCTCGGCCTGCGGAGCATCAGGCTGTCGCTGCGGCAGTTGCCGATGTTCCGCACACAGCTCCGCGCCATCCTCCGGGCCAGTGCCCTCGGCGACGTCCGCGTCCTCTTTCCGCTCGTCTCGACGATCGTCGAGCTGCGTCAGGCGCGGATGGTGCTCGCGGACGTGATGGAGGATCTGGCGGAGCACGGCATCGCGTTCAATCCGAAGATGCCGGTGGGGATGATGGTCGAGACGCCGGCGGCGGTGATCATGCTCGACGCCTTCATCCGAGAGGTCGACTTCGTGTCGATCGGCACCAACGACCTGATCCAGTACACGCTGGCGGTCGATCGGGGCAACAAGGAGGTGGCAGATCTCTACAACGCGTGCGACCCGGCGGTGCTGCGACAATTGCGGCGATCGCTGGACGTGGCGCGGGAGGCCGGCGTGCCGGCCAACGTTTGCGGACAGATGAGCGGCAGCGTGATGTACACGCAGCTCCTTCTGGGACTCGGCCTGCGCCAGATGAGCGTACCGGCCAGCGCGATCCCGGAAATCAAGCAGGTGTGCCGAAGTGTTTCGGTCGCCGAGTGCCGCGGAATTGCCGATCGGGCGCTGGCCATGGACAGCGCCCGCGAGGTGAAGGCCTTCTTGCGCGACCAGATGCGTCGCCTGCTCTCCGAGTCGGTCGCCTGACGGCCGCCGCCCTGCCGGGCGGGAGAGTGAGGAAAGGAAAACGGGATTCATGAAACAGGAAATGCTGATCAACGTGTCGCAGCCGGAGGAATGCCGGATCGCGATCATGGAGGACGGGGTGCTCGAAGAGCTCTACGTCGAGCGCACCAGCCAGGACAACCACGTCGGCAACATCTACAAGGGCCGGATCGTCAACATCGAGCCGAGCATTCAGGCGGCGTTCGTCGACTTCGGCGTCGGCCGCAACGGCTTCCTCCACATCAGCGACGTCGAGCCGCAGTACTACCGGCAGGGAGGGCTCGATCCCGACAAGGCCTTCGAGGTCCCCGAGCCGGTTGCCAAGGCGGCTGAAGGGGCCGATGCGGATGCCGCCGCCCGGGCCCGCCGTCGCCCGCGTCTGGGCGACCGCCCGCGCGTCAAGCCGCCGATCCAGGACGTTCTCCGCCGAGGAGACGAGGTCCTCGTGCAGGTGATCAAGGAGGGCTTCGGCACGAAGGGGCCGACCCTCTCCACCTACATCTCCATCCCCGGCCGCTACCTCGTTCTCATGCCACCGCTGGGGCGGGTGGGGATCTCGAAGAAGATCGACGACGAGCACGATCGTCGCGTCCTCCGCGACATCATGCTCGACCTCAAGCCGCCCAAGGGGGTGGGCTTCGTCGTCCGTACCGCCGGCACCGAGCGGACGAAGGGGGAGATGGCGCGCGACATGGCCTACCTTCTCCGCCTCTGGAAGTCGATCGTCCGTCGGATGCGGAAGTATTCCGCGCCGATCGACATCTACCAGGAGAGCGACATGATCATCCGCACCATCCGTGACATGTTCACGGAAGACGTGGGGCGGATCCTCATCGACGAGCCGGCTGCCTACGAGCGGGCCCGCGAGTTCCTCGAACTCGTGATGCCGAAGTACGCCCCGCGCCTCCAGCTCTACGAAGGGAAGGAACCGCTCTTCCACCGCTACGGGCTCGAGGACGAGATCGGCCGCATCCACCAGCGGAAGGTGCCGCTCAAGGGGGGCGGGTCGATCGTCATCGACCAGACCGAGGCCCTCGTCGCGATCGACGTCAACTCTGGGAGCTTCCGCACCGAGAAGAGCGCCGAGGAGAACGCCTACCAGATGAACCTCATCGCCGCCCGGGAGATCGCCCGTCAGCTGCGGCTGCGGGATCTCGGTGGCGTGATCGTCAACGACTTCATCGACATGCGGAAGGAGAAATACCGCCGCGGGGTCGAGAAGGCGCTTCACGACGCGATGAAGCGCGACCGTGCCCGGACGAAGATCCTCCGCACCAGCCCGTTCGGGCTCATTGAAATGACTCGGCAGCGGATCAGGCCGTCGCTGCGGAAGAGCATCTTCCGCGACTGCCCCACCTGCACCGGCACCGGGATGGTGAAGACGGCCGAGAGCATGGCGATCGAGGTGATGCGCGTGCTGCAGTTGTCGGCCGCCCGCACCGACATCGCCCGGCTCAACGTCACCGTCCACGACGAGGTGGCGACCTGGATCAACAACCGGAAGCGGCGCGAGATGGCGCAGTTCGAGGACTCGGTCCACATCCAACTCCACGTCGTCGGCCGCGAGAGCGTCTCTCCGGAGCACCTCGTCTGGGAAGCGACCGACAGCAACGGTCGGACGGTCCGCTTCCCCTGATCCGGGTCCCCCACCAAAGCCCTCCATGCCCCCCGGTTTGGCCGCCTTTTTGGGCCAAACCGGGGGTATTTTGGCCCCTCTCGACCTCCGCCCCGGTCGTCGCTACCTTAAAAGGCTCGACTCCAAGCTTCCTTTCCCTCCAGACCCGTGGGTTTCATCATGGCCAAGTCCGACACATCCGCTGCTCCCGCTTCCGCCGCCACGCTGGCCGGCTCGGGAGAGCACTATGCGATCGTGGTGGACGGCGGCCGGCAGTACCGCGTTGCCGAGGGACAGGAGTTCGAGATCGACTTCCGCCATCTCGCTCCTGGGAGTGAACTGGTGTTCGAGAAGGTCCTCGCCATCAGCAAGGACGGAAAGCTGACCGTCGGCAAGCCGGTGGTGAAGGGGGCGACCGTGAAGGCCTCCGTGATCGGCCCCGTCCAAGGGGACAAGATCTACGTCCAGAAGTTCGCTCGCCGGAAGAATTACCGCCGTCGCACCGGCCACCGTTCGCTCTCGACGAAGGTCCGGATCGCTTCGATCGCAGGCTGAGCCGTCTCGGCTCCGCCGCCGTCCCATCTCTCACCCGCAGGGCCGGCCCTGCCGGCGCGATCCATGACTCGTTTTCATGAGGACCTGGCGTGGCGCGCCGGGGCCCGTCGTCTGGCCGCTCTTCTGGCCACGCTGGCTTGGCTCGCCGTGGGCATCGGCCCGATCTCGTGCCCGCGAGGGCAGGCGCAAGAGGTGCCGGAGGCACGCGGCGCCGAGTGGTACGGTGAGTTGGAGGCGGGGGAGCGGCAGTTCCGCTTCGCCATCGAATCGGCCGAGGAGCAGGGAAAGCCCGTTCATCGCCTCCGCAGCTTCGATGAAGGGGACCGGCGCTTTCCCCTCGAACGCTTCGCCGACCGCGGTGGCAAACTCGTCTTCGAGATCAAGGCGACCGGCGCGGTGTATGTCGCCACGGTCGATGCCGACGGAGTCGCCACCGGCACCTGGACGCAGCGGGGCCAGTCGTTGCCGCTCTCCTTCCGGAAGGCAGCCGGGCTGCTGGTGCCGCCGGCCGCCGATGAGATCTGGGCCGGTACGCTCGACGCGGTCATCCAGAAACTCCCGCTCCGGTTCCGGATCGGGAAGGGGGCTGACGGCAAGGGCGACATCCGTATGGACAGCCTCGGCCAGAAGGCAGGGGGCTTCCGGGCCGAACGCGTCGTGGCCGGCGATGCTTGGACGATCAAGGTGCCGGCGGTGAAGGGGGAGTTTTCAGGGTCGCTCGGGGCCGACGGAAAGCTCACCGGTTCCTGGAAGCAGGGGGGAGCGAGCCTGCCGCTGGTCCTCGAGAAGGTGGCCGCCGGGGCGGCCGCGGCGCTTCCGGCAGAGACTCGTCGCCCGCAGACCCCCAAGCCTCCGTTCCCGTATGACGTCCGCGAGGCCGCCTTCCGCAATGCGACCGACGGCGTCGATCTCGCCGGCACGCTCACGCTGCCGCGTGGGGCCGGTCCGTGGCCGGCGGTGGTCCTCGTCTCCGGCTCGGGCCAGCAGGATCGCGACGAGACGCTCATGGATCACAAGCCGTTTCTCGTCCTCGCCGATGCCCTGTCGCGCGCCGGGATCGCCGTTCTCCGCTACGACGACCGCGGCGTCGGCGGCTCGGGCGGCGATGCGACGAAGGCGACGAGCGTCGACTTCGCGCGGGACGCCGAAGCCGCGATCGACTGGTTGAGCGAACGCCCCGACATCGATCCGGCGCGGATCGGCGTTGTCGGCCACAGCGAAGGGGGATTGATCGCCGCGCTCCTCGCCGCCCGTCGCACCGACCTCGCCGGGATCGTCATGCTCGCCGGGACGGGGGTCGATGGCGGGCGGATCCTCGTCTCCCAGGGGGAACTCGTGCTCAAGTCGGAAGGCCTCGGCGACGCCGATCAGATCCGCCGCTCGCGGGTCATGCAGGAGGCGATGATCGACGCCGTTCGTGGCTCGGATGAGGGCACCGATCCGGCGGCGCTCGCCGCTCAGGCTGGCGCGCGGATTCGGGCCGACCTCGGCGACGAGATGGAGAAGGCCGACGCCGCCGCCAAGGCCCAACTCGACGCGGCGATCGCCGATGGCCTGCGCCGCCTCTCGGCGCCCTGGTTCCGGTATTTCATCGGGCACGATCCCGCCACGGCCCTCACGAAGGTCTCCTGCCCGGTGCTGGCGATCATCGGCGAGAAGGATGTGCAGGTCGACCCGGCCCTCAATCTCCCGGCGATCCGCCAGGCGCTCGCCGCCGGTGGGAACACCGACGCCACCGTCGAGGAACTCCCGGGCTTGAACCACCTCTTCCAGACCTGCACGACCGGTGCCGTGAGCGAATACGATCGGATCGAGGAGACGCTCGCGCCGGTGGCCATCGACACCGTCCGCGACTGGCTCGTGAAGCGTCTCGGAGCGAAGTGAGGCTGACAGGCTTGGGATTCTTGTACCACTCGAGGTGATTGGTTTCGGCACACCCCGCATCGCCAACAGCGTGACAGGCGAGTCTACGACATCGTCGCTCGTGATCCCGCGATCGGCCTTCAGCGGGAGTCATTCCCGAGTGAACTCGTCGATCACCGGGAGCCACTTGATCTGGCTACCACTTGGCGTGTGATCGAAGATGACGTCCCGGCGCCAGGCGTCGTTGCGCGACTCCGCCGCGCGCTCTTCTTTTCGACCCGCGTTCACACCGCACATCGATCGTACGATGCTTGCAGACGGTTTGTCGGCCGGGCTACAGTGATGGATTGTTCGGAGGCCTGCGTCCGGTCGCTGAGGTTTTTGCGCTGCCTGCCGGCAAACGGCCGAAGTTCCTGTCATGCTGCGTTTCACCGCCGACCTCTCTCCGGCCACGCGAAGCTTCGTCGAGGACATTCTGGCGGCTTACCCCGACCATGAAGGTTACCTGGTCAAGAGTTTCCGCGACCGGTCCCGCTCGACCTCGCGCTTGGCCGAGCAGACTGCTGGGCTGATCGGGCGGTTGCACGCGGGCGATCATCGACGCCTCGTGGAGGGTTACCTCTGGATCTGTCGCATGGTCATGGAAGAGGAACTCCACTTCCGTCGCGAGGGCAGCTACCGCAATTCGTCCTTCGCCGAGGTGAATGCGTCGGTCTACCAGAACAAGGCGGACATGGTTCTCTATATGGACGGGTTGCTGGCCACGGAGGTCCTGTGGAGCCAGCACGCGCGCTGCATGGACTTTTACGTGAACACGTTCGTGCCCAAGCTCCCCACCGGCTTCCGCCACTTGGAGATCGGACCCGGCCACGGCTTGCTGCTCTATTACACGGCAATCGCCGCTGCGTGCGGGTCCCTTGAGGCATGGGACATCAGCCCCGCGAGCCTCGAGCTGACCGCGGAATGTCTCGCCCGGCTCGGTGCGCCCAAAGCCGTCGAGCTGCGCGCTGGAAACGTCTTCGAGGAGGCGGTCGATCGCGCTGCGGAATTCGACAGCGTCACGCTCAGTGAGGTGGTCGAACACCTCGAGGACCCGCTGAGGGCGCTGCGGAACATCCACGGTCTGCTTGCCGCCGACGGACTCCTCTATGTGAACGTGCCCGTGAACGCCCCCGCGGTCGACCATATCTTCCAGCTCAAGTCGCCCTCCGAGGCCGTCGCCCTCGTCGAAGCGGCCGGCTTCACCGTGGACGAAACCCTCTGCGCGCCTGTTGCCGGTTACTCGCTCACGCGCGCGCTGAAGGCGGATGCATCGATCTCGGTCGCGATCGTTGCCCGCCGAGGACCCGGCCGGCCCTGAAGGAGTCGTTTATGAACCGAGAACAAGTCCTCGAACAACTCACCGGCGTGCTCCGCGAAGTCTTCGACAACGATGACCTCGTGGCACGCCCCGAGCTGACGGCCCGCGACGTGGCGGAATGGGACAGCCTCAACCACATCCGCCTCATCGTGTCCGTGGAGAAGGCCTTCAGGATCAAGTTCAAGACCTCGGAAGTTTCGGGCTTCGCGAACATCGCCGAGATGGCGGAGGCCGTCGTGGCCCACCTTGCCGGCCGTGCGCCCTGACACCGGTCGTGGGACCACAGGGAGCTGTTCCGGTTGCGCTGAACTCCACCCATGAAATTTCAACCTTGCAGCTTCGAGTTCATCGTCACCGCGGCCGACATGGAGAAGTTCGTCGAACTCTCCGGCGACGACAGCCTCATCCACACCTCCCCGGATTTCGCCGTAGCCCATGGATTTGAGGGAGTCGTTGTCTACGGAGGGATCCTCCTGGCCAAGCTGTCCCGCTGCCTCGGACGTCACCTTCCCGGGCCTCGAGGCATCTCCCTCGGCTGGTCGATCCGATACCACGCGCCGCTTTATGTTGGAGAGACCGCCATCTTCGAGGCGGTGCCCGGGGACTACTCCGAGTCGACTCGCCTCCTCGCAGTCACTTTCACGATCTCGAGGGAAGGCAAGAAGCTGGCCGCGGGCAAGGCGGAGTCCATCCTGCTGGAGGAGCCGCCGCCCGATCCCACGGGGTGATCAGCGTTCCTTGATCGCCTCGGCCAACGCGGCCGACCACGCCGCGGCCGCCTCGGGGCGGGGATGGCAATTGTCGCGGAACGACGCGTCTGATGCGGAGGACGAGAGGTCGACCAGGCGCACCCCCGGATCCCCGGCCCACTCGCCCATGGCTTCCCGCAGGGCCACCTCGTAGGCGCCGTGATAGGGGCTGCCCGATTTGTGCCACGTTGGCAAGGGCACACTCACCGCGGTGACCCGCATCCCGACCGCCCGTGCCTTGGCGATGACCCGTTGCAGCACGACAAACTGTTCCTCAGGCAGCCTGT
>CAJBCV010000173.1 GCA_903951635.1 uncultured Planctomycetaceae bacterium | reverse complement strand
GGTCACCGAGGATGACTACCAGCTCGCGCTCACCGACTTCAAGACGTCGCGGGCAAAGTGGAGCCCCGAGCAAGCCGAGGACGCAAGCGAGCAACTGCTCCTCTATTCGAAACTCGCCAGTGAACTGGCCCCGCGGAAGAAACTTGTGACGCGGTTCCTGGTGCTCACGAAAACAAAGGAGCCGGTCGTGGAGGAGCACCTGGGTGAAGGCCGGCCCGATCGAGTGGCCCGCACCGTGACCAGCGTCGAGCGGGTCTGGAAGGCGATCGCGAGCGAGAACTTCTACCCGGCACCGTCTGTGGTCGGCTGTGCTTCGTGCGGCTATCGGCAGGCGTGCTCCGAATGGCGAGGGTAGACCGAATCCCGGCGGTTCAGCCGGGAGGAAAAGCGGTCGGGGCAACCCACCGCTTTTCTTTAGGTTCTTCCGGGATTTCAGTGGCAGGGTAGCTGCGGCCTGAGATCGAGCTTCCCACAGAAGAACAGGATGCGAGTCCGGTAGTTGCCGAAGGAGCGGAAGCCGCGTGCCGCGTACTTCAGTGCTTGGATGACGCTGTTGAAGCCTTCTGTCGTGGCATTCGTGATCCGGTAAAGGAAGTAGGTCAAGAGGTTGGGCAGATGACGCTTGAGCATCCTCGCCACCTTGACCACCGGCTGCAGTCGGCATCGCATGGCCCACGCATACCATCGCTTGAAGAAGCGATTGGCACTCGTCGAATAGACATGCCGCCAGAACCAGCGGAAAAGATCGGTGATTCCCCAGGCTCTCGCTGTCTTCAGGCCGTGCTTTTTGATCGCGTTGAAGCGGCGACGCTGCTTGGGAGAGAAGTTCGCCTTGTTGAAGAGCCAGAGCTGACGGGTGCCCTTGAGGCGATCGTCATCCTCGGCCTGAAGGGCCTTGTTTTCCGCCCTCCGCACCTGATCGACGGCTTCCCCGAGATGCTTGGCGACGTGGAACTTATCGTGCACCAGTTCGGCGTTCGGCGTCTGCGTGGCCACCGCCTTTGCATAGGCGGGGAGCATGTCGGCAGCGACGGCACACACCTTCTGCCGCTGCTCGACGGTGAGCGTCGCGAGGACGCTTTCAGCGGCCGCCTGCGTACGTTCCGGAGCGACATCGAGGACACGGGAGCCGTCGAGATCGGTGAGAACGGTGATGTAGTCCTGGCCTCTCCCGAAGCTCTTCTCGTCGATGCCGATGTGCTTGATGGGCGTGGCCTCGCGGCGCTCGAGGCCGCGTGCCACGGCGCGGTCCATGATCGTCTGCACGGCATCCCAGGAGAGCCCGAGCAGCACAGCCGCCGCTTTCACGGTGCGGCAAGCCTGCAGAACTTCGACAGCGAATGCCTCGAAGAGGAGCGTGAAGCGAGAGTGCTTCCCGGCCCATGGCGGCACGATGGTTTTGACACCGTGCTCCGCGCACCGGCTCCGGGGGAGGCGGGCGACCAGCTCCGTCGTGAACTGCATCGTGTCCAAGTGTCGCCAGCGCCGCTCGTCCGCGTGATCGGCGAGGCCGCAGGCCACGCCGCACTCGGGGCAGATCACGCCAGACCCGACATCGGAAAGGCGGATCTCGACGCGCCGATCCTCGATCCGGAGGTCAACAGACTCCACCCGCCAGGAGTCATCGAGGCCAAGCAAACGGGCGTAATGCGATTGAAGTGTGTCCATTTCGACATTTATCCAATCCTCGGCCCTCCATGAATCGGCCGCGACGTGCCACGGAAAACCCCGAAGAACCCCCCCAAGGAAATTGTGCCGACCTCCGGTCCCTGCTGCTCTGCGGCCCCGAGCTGGGGGGATGCCAGGAAGGCGAGGGCGATGCCGGCGAGAGCACCGACAGAGAGCGAACGATAGTGAGTCTTGGATGGGTCTCCAGAATCATTGCTTCAGGACTTACGGCAGGCGAAGGATCAGGACGGGCGTTCCTTGGACCACAGGTAGAAACTAAAAGCGGACAACATGAGTTCCACGACTCCAAGGATTAGGCGGATCCATGAAACCGGGCTGGTCGACGTTGAGCCGAAATAGAAGTGTTGGAGGCCGGTGAAGAGCATCCCCAAGAACAAGAGAAGAAACACTCTCGATCGCATGTCCAAGGATTCCCCTCAGGTGATGTCAGGGCGCATCGCTGCAAGCGTGGGGCCAACCGTACACCTCCGCACGCCGTCTGCCTCGGCGTTGGGATCACCTCGCCAGAGAATTGTCCGATGAACGGGCCAGCTTTACAGCATCCGGTCCCTCGTGAGTTCCCCCAACCATTCGCCGTCTTCGACGCTCCGGCAGACATTTCCAACCTCCGGATAAACCACACACGCGAACTGAGCCACCCGAGGCTGTGGAGTCGCCAAGCATCAAATCCCTTCGGATCACCTTGTTCGCCCGAGTCACAGACGATCAATGCGCGGTCATAGGGAAAGCTCGACTCTGCCGACGTGCTAGTTCACCCCGACGCGGCAGATCGACCGAATTGTGTCCTAATTAAAGTCACGATAGAGAGCGTCCGCCGGTGGAGTGCCGACGAAGCGTCCCCGGTAGTATAGCGACTGTACCCATCAACTTCACGCGCTGGAAACAAAAAGCCAACGGCGAATTCAGAATTACCCCGGCCAGACAAGATCAAACCGACCCCGCCCGAGGCTCAATCACCTCTCTTCCGCTGGCACGACTTCAACAGTGAATCGAACCGGCAACTCGTGAACGATTCCCTCTCGAACAATGGCGCGCACGCCGATAGTGTGCGGACCGGGGGCCTTCCCTCTGCTGTCGAACATAACTCGAACCGCGAATACGCTCCAAGGCTTGATCGTCATCGGAGCAATCGATGCGGATGTACACCAACACCCTTGAATCACATCTACCAATGTAACTGTGTCCCGCCATGGCGACCACAGCGTACAGTCCATCTCAACTCGCTCACCCGAAATAACCCTCGCATTCCTCGTCGTAACGCAAGAAGAAACTTGCTCCAGCAGAAGTGGCAAGGTAAGCGCAAAGCCGACCGCAGTGAGGAATACTGCTTGCCGACCAGCCAAGTTGGAGAGGCGAGAGATTGCGGCTCGCCCAACCCATCTTACACGCGATAGCGACCGAACAATCGGCCACGGCATTACGATCACCTTGTTGTTCATGGGCACAACCCTGGAAACCGTCGCCAATTCGGAGACGCCGCAATAACCACACACCATCGCTAGGGGCACTTCAGGATCGCTGTCGCCGCTGAACCACGATGCCAACCAAAATAAGAAGAACCCCAACGGTGGCGAGTATAGAAACCCGCCTCCCCCAAGACCACAAGGATCCGCCGGGCAGGTGCCGTCCTTTTATGACCTCGGGCCTGATAACCCCGGGGATCGACTTTAGGTCGCGAGTCACATTGGCAGTTAACGTAATTGGCTGCTCGTTACGGTACGCAGTGCCCTTACTCGCATTGCTGCGGAAGTCGTCGATTTCATCGCCTGCAGGGATCGCAATCTCAAATTCCTTGGGATCAACTGGCTCATTTAGCGCGGCAGTCGTGATCTGCCACTCGTGTTCGCTGATTAATTCGCCGGTCGCTGGCTGGAAACGAATTTCCTTAGATCGCCACGGAAACCAAATCCCGTCCTTGCCGATTTGGCGATAGTCGGATGACTCAAATCGCACCGCAAGACCTCCATTGTGATACTCCTCCTCCACGGGAATTATATAGCCTCGCGATGGATCCACTGTGAGGCTCAATAGCCTCGTCTGCATCTTGACACCATTTGGCGCCTCCCGCATCCCAAATTCGATTCGAAACACGTCGCGTCCTTCGAAGACGTCTGTTGAAACAAGATGAGGTGCCCGCTCCGCCCCCAGTCCCGGTGTAGCCGCAATACTCTCGAAAGTCTCCTTCAGAGAGGAGATTGCAGATGGAGAGAAGGCAAAAGTCTCGTGATTGCCACCGTCAGCCAAAAGCAGCGCGGAGATCATCACGGCCATCGGACTGCGAGCCCGGCCGCAGTACTCAATTGAGGGAATTGCAAAGAAATTGGTTCGCAAAGACGTCAGCCGGGCCATCGGCATGCGAGAAATGAACAACGTATCGGTTCCAGTAAACTCGCTGACGATTATTTGCTCGGAAGTAAGGCCGTTATCCTTTGTCTTTATCCCTGCTTCCTGCCGCGATCTTCTCCTGGGATTATTTCCAACAAAAACATCCCTACGAACCATCTCGGCCCGAACCATAGCCGGCTGCTCAGCGCTATCCTTTGCGGAACGAGCCTTTCGAAGCTCTTCGTTCAAAACCTCGCGCGCAATGTCGGAAGGTGCATCTGTTATCAATCGCTCCAAATCAGCCATATGCTTCGCGTCGCCCTCGCTTCGCCCCGACGCGGAATTCTGAATACGGACGCTGCGCTCTTCGTACGAGATATCGCCCGACCGAATAAGCGTGGGGTTGCGGCCCTGATTTTCCAGGGCTTTGAAGAACATATCGATCGCATCGACTGGCTCGACCGCTTCTGCCAATGTCACAGGCGAAAATAAGAGTGTTGCCACGAGAACTAGCCCGGACGCGATCGGGCCGCCACGCACCTCAGGACAGGGCGGAGAATCGAAGCGGGATTGGCCGACCGACCGGCGAGATGTAAGAGAAAGTGCCATGACAACTCCCCAATTGGGCACACTTCGAAAACCACGGGCGACTGCCGTCTACACATCGATCGTGGAAAAGCTATACGCTAGCTGTCGAATACCGCCAACATCTTGCTTCTCTATCACTCCCGCCACGAAAGTCAACACCATGGGCGCCCTTCAAGCGACGCTTTGCCAATGCCCGGCTCGCACTGGAACATGCAGCAGGCGTTGACGCAAAGGAGTTTGTATACCGTCAGCGCGCAATCGGCGAGCGTCATCGCGATGTCAGTGTTAATTAACACCCCGACCACCTTCGCTCCGACGCTTGCACCTGCAGCTGCTGGCCCCAGCAAAATAACGCCCGTAATTGCCACTAATGCCGCGGTCAGGCATCCGAGCCCGCCTTGATCCATCCCCATGCACCATAGAATCTGCATCGAAGACTTGCTTGAAACGACTCCGGATGCGTCATACTGAACGTACAGCGGTGGAAACGTAGTTTTCATGCATCGAATGCCTTTGGCGATGCCAACACACCCCTCCTGGGCCGGATATTGCCTGACATATCCGCTGCAAAACAATTCGACGCTAAGAACGCCGGCAACGGGGGTGCAGGCAATCGCCCCAGTGTTGAACGGGTCAACAGTTACTGCACACTTTCGATCGTAGACCTGCGCGCTAGTGGAGCCTTCTTGTGCCACAGCTACGAAGAAGGGGTTGCCAAGGATGAGCGGTGCGACGCCCATACTCCACAGCAAAACGCTCCAATTGCGGCCACGAAATTCGCTCGCCAGTTGTGCAATAGCCCCCATGCCAGCGCCCCCCCCCAAACGAGTGATCGGAATTCGAACAACCAAACCACTGTTTAGGTTTCCCAGTGGTTCGGAACGTGTCAATGACTTTGAGACACCTGCGTGACGAAATTAGTGTCGCTTGGGAGCTGAATCGCGCGTGGGATCGCCACGTTTTCGGGCGGGTTGATCCAGACCTCGGCTGCGGGCTTTGAGGGTCTCGGGATGCCGCG
>CAJBCV010000172.1 GCA_903951635.1 uncultured Planctomycetaceae bacterium | reverse complement strand
GTGTGATGACCGACTGGACGAATCCGCTCCTGGGAGCCGTCGGATTCTGGCGGATCCTCGAGGGGATCGTCGGGCTGTTTGGCATCACGCCGCGTGCCGAAAGGGCTTCCGCATGAACGTCTATCGCTCGATCCTCGCCTTCCTCGCCTCACTCTCCGCAGACCCAGCGGAGATCGACCGCGAGCCGCCGCGCGCCGCTGCGGCCGTCGCTGCCGCTTACGCGACCTTCGCCCCGGATGTCGCCCCGGCACCGCCCCCGGCTCCCGCCGCGTGTGGGTGCGCGGGGAAGTGCGTCGCCGGCGTCTACCGCCCCGACGGCCGGATCGAGATGGCGTGTGACAAGGGCTGCGCCTGCGGCTGTCGGAAGACTCGGTGAGTTGTACGGTACAACCCGCAACTTCACCGACACGACCGTCTCCGTGATTGTGCGTGGGTCATCGACACACCGCACACCGATCTCCGGAGACTCCAGAATGAACCTGCTCGCCTTCCTGCTGGCTGTGCTCTTCGCCTTCGCTGGCTGGCTCTCGACCGACTCCGGTGAGGCTGGCGCTTCGCTCGCCGTCGCCGGCCTGGTGGTCAGCAATCGCCGCCGGCTCCAGGATGAGGCGTCGAAGATCCACGCCGACATCGAGGCGCTCCGGTCCGCCGCCCCCGAGTCCGACCAGGAGCAGGCCGACAACCTGGGGAGGCTCGGTGAGCTCGAAGCCCGGGCCGACTCGATCGCCGTCGAGCTCGAGCGGGAGAACGCGACCGACGCCCGCCTTGCCCGTCTCCGCACCGCGGCCAGCAACGCTGCCGAGCACCGCGGAGCGGACGATCCCGAGAAGCGGCAGGCCGCGCAGCTGGCCCAGTTCGGTGGCTCGCGCTATTCCGACGAGGCCCGCCTGCTCCGGATCGCGCAGCACCTCCGCGGTCTCCGTGACGGCACGATCAGCGCCCGGGCTCTGTCCGAGACCGGCTCTGCCGGTGCCGGCCCTGAGTTCAACCCGCCCGTCGACCTCTACAACGAGGTGGTGAACGTGATCAACCGGCAGAGCCTCGGGGCTCAGCTTGGTTTCACGATCAACACCAACTCCCGGACGGTCGATGTTCCGAAGCTCGGCCTCGTCACCGCCGACTTCGTCGCCGAGAACACCGCGCCCACCGCGCAGGATCCGACCACCTCGAAGGTGACGCTCACCGTCTACGACGCGAAGGCGGAAGTCGACATCTCCAACAACCTGCTGGACGACTCGCCCCTCGATGTCGCCGGCTACGTCACGCAGGCGATCGGCAACGGCTTTGCCAAGTTCACCGACACCGTCTGGCTCCAGGGGCATGTCGGCAACTCGATCGCCGGCCTGTACGCCGGAATCTCGGCTGGCCGGAAGGCCACCGTGGCGGCCGGCTCGACGATCTCCGCGGCCAACGTCGGCTCGGTCATCGGCTCGATCGATCCGATGGTCCAGGGCGACTTCGCCTGGGTCGTGTCCGGTGCCGGCTGGGGCCAGCTGCTCGCCCTCGAGGGGACGCGGTTCGTCCAGCCGATGGTCGGCGGTGGTGCCCCGGTCCCGACGGTCTGGGGTGTCCCGGTTTACAAGTCCGATCTGCTCCCGACGAACGTCCTCGCCGTCTACGGGGCTTTCCGGATGACCACCGCGATTGCCATGCGGCGGGAACTGTCGGTCACCCCGCTCCGGGAGCTCAAGGCCCGCGAGAACCAGACGGTGTTCCTCGCTCACGGCCGCTTCGGCCTGGCCAACCACGACCCGTCCTACGCCGGCGCGATTCTCCAGGGCACCTGATCCGATCCCATCATCCGCCCGTGATTCTCAGCGGCCGGGCGAGGCTCACACCCTCGCCCGGCCGCCCCCCTTTCCGGAGTTCTCCGATGCCGACCGTCTCCATCAAGTTCCGCCAGGACTACGGTGATTACGCCGCCGGGGCCGTCGTCCAGCTTCCCGAAGCGATGGCTCGCCACCTCGTCGACTGCGGGCTGGCCGCGTTCGTCGCCGCCCCCGAGCCCGCCGAGCTCACCGTCGAGCGAGCCGATGCCCGTCCTGCGAAGCACGTTCAGCGCGCCACCAAGTGATCCGGAGGGCCCATGACGAAACTCCGATCGCTCCGGCAACTCGCTGAAGCCGAGGTCGAGCCGGTCTCGCTCGCGGCAGCGAAGGCCCAGGTGGGCCTGTTGCCCGAGCAAGAGGACGATGACGCTCTCTTGCTGCGGCTGATCTCCACCGGCCGGCGGCTGGTAGAGCAGCGCCTCGGGGTGACGCTGGCGACCCGGCAGTACCGGGCCACGTTTGAGCCGGCGGGCCATGGCCACTGCCACGGCCATGACCACTACCACCAAGACCACACCTACTACCAGGGCTCCCGCCGCCTCGGGCTGCGGATCCCGGTGCCGCCCCTCCTGGTCGACGGCACCCACCCGCTGACGATCACCGTGGGTGGGGTGGCGGTGTCATCGGCCACCTACACGGTCGACTCCGACTCCACCCCGGCGGTGATCCGCTTCTCGACCTGGCCGACGTTCGATGACGACACCCCGCTCGTCGTCACCTTCTGGGCAGGGCCCGCGACGGGCGGCCGGATCGAGCCAGCGGCCGAGACGGTGATCCTGCTGTACGTCGCCCATGGCTTCAAACACCGCGAGGGTGTGATCCCCGGCAGCGCCAACGAGCTCCCCATGGGAATCGAAACGCTCCTGGCGTCGATCTCGATCACGGGAGCCTATTGATGGGTGACCGAACCGCTGCCGGCATGAAGGTCCACACCTTCCGCTTCGAGCGGCCGGTCGAGACACGCAACGCCGTGGGCGAGATCTCCTCGATCTCCTGGGTGAAGATCGCCCGCCGCCGGGGGTCCATCGAGCAAGTCGGCTACAGCGAGACCCAGGACCAGGGCCAGACCTCCGGGCAGGCCTCTTACCTGATCGTGGTGCCATCGGTCCCAGGCCTCGACGGTTCATCCCGGATCGTCTGGGAAAGCCGACTCGGGCGGATCCTGGCTGTGTCCTCGGTGGTCGGTGATGACGCCGATCCGGAGCAGACGATCCAGGCCTCGGAGCGAAAGACATGAGCGGCATGGGTTTCGACGTCGTGACCAACAGCAACATCGAAACCATGATCGCCAACTACGGGCGGCTCCCGGGGTCGCTCGCCCGGAAGTACCTCAAGAAGGCCGTCCGCGAATCGATCAAGCCGATGGTGTCTCCGCTCAAGGCCGCGACACCTCGAGGAAAAACAGGCAACCTTCGGCGAAGCGCTACGACCGTTGTCCGGTTTGGAAGCAAGGTGACCCGAGGGCCGACCGAGAGCTTCAAGGGAACGGCCATCGGCATCGTCGGGTTCAGCCGGAAGGGCAAGAAGAAAAACCAGAAGGGGGACCACAGCGTCCTCGTCGAGCAGGGCTCGAAGCACCGTCGCCGGAAGAACGGCGGCTCGACCGGAAAGATGCCCCCTCGCCACATGCTCCGAGAAACGCTTGCGTCCAAGAAGTCCTCCGTCCTTTCGCGGCTGGAGTCAGAAATGGCCGTGAGGCTGGAGAAGGCCGCCGACGAATTGTCCCGCCGCCCTCGCTGATCCCAGGAGATCCACCATGGACACCGTCCTCGTCAAGTTCACCGCCCCCTGGGACCGCTACCTCCCCGGCGATTCCCTGTTCGTCGACGCGCCCCTCCTGGCCGAGCTCCTGGCCGCTGAGGTGATCGAGGCCGACCCGGCCGGGGAGGCTGAATGAGCTCCCCCGAAGCCTGGCTCAAGGCCACGATCGAGACCGCCGGGGCCACGGCATTCCCGGTGGCCGTGTCGGAGTCTGCCGGCTTGCCGTTCGCCGTCTATTCGAGGGACTCCACCGAGCGGCCACTCCAGACAAGCGGTCTGACGGGCTTCGCCGACGGGGAGTTTTCCGTCGAGGTCTGCGGGGCCACCTGGACATCGGCCCGGACGGTGGCGGATGCCATCGTCTCCGCGGTCCAGAACTTCACCGGCACGGCCTACGGTGCCACCATCGATCACGTTCATGTTTCGAGTGATCGAGACGGAACCGCCGTCTATCTCACCGATGGCCAGGACTTGCCCTCCTATTTCGTGATCGAGCTTCAACTCTTCATCCGTTGGCAGGAGTGACCCATGCCCGCTTTGCCGGCCACCATCGACACGATGCAGGGCTTGACCTTCAGCTTCAACTCGAT
>CAJBCV010000171.1 GCA_903951635.1 uncultured Planctomycetaceae bacterium | reverse complement strand
GTGTCGATCGCGATCAAGGCCGCCTCCTCGAAGGCTGGCTCGGCCGCATCGCCGACCGTGAGCGCCAGACGGATCGGCTTCGCCTCCACCACCACGAAGATCGTCGCCAGCCCGAACAGCGCGACGAGATGAACGAGGACGCTTGCGAGCACCGGGCCGACGGCTCGCTTCCGAGCGCTTCGCGGCCCGGCGCCGCTCGCCACGACGCGGCTCTTCACCCCCCTTCGGCTCCGACGGCTGACCGCCCCGAGGACGTGTCGGGGATTCTCGTCGAAGGATTGAGGTCCGGGCTTGGCTCTTCTCCCGCTCCTGCCCGCTTTCCTGGCGTCGGACTCGGTCTCGGAGGGAGCCGTGGTGGGAATCCGAGGGGTGTGGTCTCTCGTCACCGTGGGCGGCTCGCGCCGCGCTCGCCGTCGACCGGCTTCCCCGCCCGATGGCTCACGGCTGGCGACCATCGCCGCCGCCTCCGAGGCGAGGTCCGCGGCGGCCGCCGCGACGCAGGCCACGCCGTCGTCGCTCGGCGGTGCCGAAGCCCGCTGTCGATCCTTGGTCAGCCTTGCAAGCTCTCCTGCCCGCTCGCCGATCCGCCGCCCCAAATCGGCAAGCTCCTCGAGCACCTTCGCGATCCGCCCGTCGTCCCGGTCCATCACCGCACCTCGCATGCTTCTTCATGCCCGCTCACCCACCACCCAACCGTGGACTATACGCGCGTACATTCGCTTGTCAAACCCGCGCCGTTCGGCCGCTCCTCACCAGGCAATCCCCCTCCTCCCGCCGTCGCTCCCCTCGCGGCCGGCGACGGTCAGACGCCGAAGGGCGCTGCGGGGCCTGCTGCGAGGGCGACCGAATCGGCCAAGCCACGCTGACCCCGCTCCGCAGGCCTGAGGAGCGGACGACGAATGCGTCGCCACCGGGCTCCGAGGCTCACACAGACGAGGCCGGTTGCGAGCATGACAAGCGCCCCCGGCTCCGGCACCGACGCCACGAGGAGTCCGGTCTGGCCATAGCCGCCGATGTTCGTCAGGGGGTCGAGCGTGTAGCGATCCCGGACGATGGCGTAGAGCGTGTTCTCTCCCTCGTTCACGGCAGCGGATCCCAAGAACCCATGGAGCCTGTTGAGGCCCAGCTTGGACACACCGATCTGCGTGCCACCGATGATCGTGGGATTGAGCGTCATGACTCCCGCGACATCTCCGTTGACGAAGAATGAAAGCTCGTTGTCGGCCGTGGCCGTGAGATCGAAGAACGCCACGCCCGACTCGGAGGCGGTGAACGTCGTCGCATAGATGACCGTGTAGTCGGGCTGCGCCCCCACGTTCGCAGGATAGAGCGAATTGGTGGTCTCGGGGCGCAGCCCGATCCAGCCGGCACCGTCGATTCCCTCGGCACCGTGGAACCATTTCGAAGGCACGTAGAACGACGGGCCCCGGCCCGAGTAGATGGCGGCGTCGTAGGCAGGGAAGGGGGGCGTTTCGGGGAGGGCGACGACGCGCCAGAAGGGATCGCTCACGGCAACCGTCGACTGTTGAAAGGCCGACCGCTGGAAGGGCGACGGCGGCGCCACGATGCCGGTGGGGTGGATCCCGGTCACGATCGGCGCCGCGTCGGCCGGTATGAGCCACCATGGCGATGCCACGAGGATCCATCCAACCACGCGCTGCCATCGGCACACGCGTTCGGCGTTCCGCCGGGGGGATCGGGGAAGTGAAGGCTTCACGGGAGCTCCTCGGGTGGGCCGCTGCCGCCGAGGGGCGGGGCAGCGGAAGACGGCAGGGGCCATGACGGCGGGCCCGACCGCCGAACAAGGCGGTCAGTCCCGGGTCGGCCTACGCTCCACTCCGGTTCCGCAGGGGGCGGACGCCGTGGCAGCACGTCTTCCGAGAAGTGGACTCCGGGCCGGAATCACGGCTGGCGACGACGCTCGAGGCGAGCGTCGGCAGGGGGTAAGCCGGATCGGGATCCGCCGAAGCATTCGCCGCCGCGGGGCGGGGATCAAGGAGCCCGCCCACGTCGGGGCTGTTTGCCTTGTGCCACGACCGGACACCTGTGCCCGTTGTCAGCAGCGCGCCTTACCGAATCCCGATCGGCCCCCCTCCCGGCCGAATCGATCCGCGGCCAGCCCGCTCAACGGTCCGGAGCCTTCGCCGGCGGGATCATGCTGCCGAACGAGCGTTCGGTGGCCTCCCAGACGGTGAGGCTCGGGGCATAGCCGAGCTCCCGACGGGCCGCGGAGAGGTCGAAGTAGTGGTCGGTCGCCATCTCTTCCGCGAGAAAACGCGTCAGCGGAGGATCGGAGCGGAGCCGGCACGTGCGCCAAGTCGCCTCCGCCACCGTCGCCAACGCCCGTGCCAGCCGCGCGGAGATCTTCCGCCGCACCGGGGCAACCCCGTGGAGCTCGAGCACCCGCGCGATCCAGGCCCACAGCGGTACCGGCGTGCCCTGGCTGATGAAGTACGCCCGCCCCCCCGCCGATGGCCGCTCCTCGAGCGCGGCAGCCGCGAGGACGTGGGCCTCCACGCAGTCGTCGATGAAGGTCAGATCGACGAGATTGCTCCCATCGCCGACCTGCACGAGCCGGCCGGCCCGGGCACGGGCGAGGATCGTCGGAACGAGGTTCGTGTCGCCGGGGCCGAAAATGAGATGCGGCCGCAGCGCGATCGAACGCAAAACAGGGCCGTGCGCCGCGAGCACCGATCGCTCGGCCTCGGCCTTCGTCTCGGGGTAGAAGGCCTCGAAGTGCGCCGGATAGGGCTGCGACTCGTCGACCCCGCGCAGGCCGGCCGACGTGGCCACCACGCTCGGCGAAGAGGTGAAGACGAGCCGCGGCACGCCGGCCTCACGGCAGGCGGCGATGACGTTGGCGGTCGCCACCACGTTGCCGGCCCGAAACGCCTCCTCAGGCCCCCACATCTTCACGTGCGCCGCGGTGTGGAACACGCACCCGGCACCGGCAAACTCCGCGGCGAGCGTCGAGCCGGCCGCCGGGGCAGAGAGATCGTGGCACACCGTCCGGATCCCCGCGGCGGCCAGGCTGGGGGACGGGCGCCGGGCGAGGGCGATGACATCATGGCCGAGAGCATGAAGGCGGCGGCAGAGGGCCGAGCCGACGAAGCCACTTCCGCCCGTGACGAGCATCCTCATGCGATGCCGGCGCTCCCGGACGACGGGGGTTCGAGGTCGAGGGCCACCTGCGTGGCGGCCCAGATGCCGAGCTTGTCGCGAAAGATCTTGGCGTTGTGTCGGGCATCGACAGGGAACGACGGATGGAAGTAATAGCGGCGAATCGACGCCGCCACTGGATCGGCGGCGGCAAGCTCGGCAAGCTCCTCGGCCAGTCGGCGCCTCGCGCCGGCAGCGAGGGGCCAGTGTTCGCTCTTCGGCTCGACGACGAGCGCCGCCCCGCCATCGACCCCGACCAGCGCCGAGCGGCTCACGGCCGGATGCCGGTTGAAGACATTCTCGACCGGCACGCTGTGGAACACCCGATCGGGCGTGACGACCATGTGGACGCGACGGCCGCAGAAATAGAGTTGGCCGGTGGCGTCGAGGTAACCCATGTCACCCATCCGGTGCCAGACCCTGTCTCCCTCGACCACCTTGCCGGCCGCGGTCGCTTCGGGGCGGCGGAGATATTCCCGGCTGACGGTGGCACCGCTGACGACGATCTCGCCGATCTCCCGCTCGGCACAATCGACGAGCGTCTTGCGGCCGGTGCCCTCGACGGGACGGACGATGCGGAGCGTGACGCCTTCGATCGCGCGCCCCACCGGCGTCCCCTGCTCGCCGGTTAGCGCCGTCACCGGCGTCTGCTGGCGGAGCTCCGCCGCCGCCGCGATCGTCACCGGGAGCGCTTCGGTAGCGCCGTAGGGGGTGAAGCTCTGAGCCTGAGGACAGGCGGCCGCGACGAGGTCGATCGTGGCCTGCGACACCGGCGCCCCCGCCATGAACACACGCCGTAACTTGGGGAGCGAGGTGCCGGTCTGCCGGCAATACTCGGCGAGCTTCGACCACAACGTCGGCGAGCCGAAGCAGGTTTCGTTGCCGAGATCCTGCATCACGCGCACGATCCTCCCCGGCACGAGCGACAGCGGCCGGCTGGGGTTGAGCGGCGGGAAGATGCTCCCCACGCCGAGGGCGGCAGTGAACAGGCTGAAGACAGGAAGGAGCGGGAGATCCTGCTCGCCGCCACGGAATCCGAACTGCGAACGGAACACCGCCAGTTGTTCGGTGAGCATGCGGTTGGTGAACACGACCCCCTTGGGTGTGCCGGTGGCCCCCGACGTGAACGCGACCAGGGCCGCGTCGTCGGCCTGGCGGGGGATCGGGGCGGGGGGCTCGCTCGAGGGGCGGAGGAGGTCGCGGACGCGCGTCGCACCGAACATCGGAAACCGGCTCGCCACGACACAAAACCGCAGCGATCGGAACAGCCCGGCCGCCTTGAGACGGAGAAGGTGGGCCTTCGGTACACCGATGAATCCGCTCGGCTCCGCTTCCTTCATGCAGGCGAGGACCGCGTCGATCCCCATGCCGGGATCGATGAACACCGGCACCGCGCCGCGCCCCATCACGGCGTAGCTCAGCGCGAGAAAATCGGCCCCCGGCGAGACGAGCATGATGACCCGTTCGGCGGCGCGCAGCCCGGCCGATGCCAGCCCATGCTCGTAGGCGTGGATCCGGGCGGAGAGCGCGGCGAAGTCGATGGCGTCGTACTTGGGCGCTCCGCGCCAGCGCGGAAACGACGCCCGCGTCACTGCCGCCACCCAAGGCGCGGCCGCGGCCGCCGATTGAAGCGCGGCATAGAGCCCACCGGATGCCAGACGAGGCTCGGCCTGATCGACCGCAGACCGCACCACCACCGTCGCTCCTCCAGTGGCGTCGGGCTTCTCGATGACAGGCACAGGAGCGCCCGCCGGCGCGGCGGCACGGAGGAACGCGCCGACTTCGGCAACCACCTGCTCCGGCGCGTCCTCGATGACCAGATGGGAAGCGTTGGCGATCCGCACGATCTCGGGCGCCCGGAACCGGGCCGCGACGTGGCGGAGGATCTCGGGATGGAAACAGGGATCGCGCATCCCCCAGACGAGCTTCACCGGCTTCTCCGCCAGCAGCGGCAGGCGCGACACCATCTCCTCCATCAAGGCATGGCTGGGATGCGACGCCTTGAAGGGAATGTCGCGGACGAAGCCCCAGATCGCGGTCCGGCTGGCACGCGTGGGGTAAGGATGGAGGTAGCCCTCTCGCACATCGGCCGGGAGCCCGCGGGCCGCTCCCTGGGAGACGAGGAGTTTGAGAAACCACCGCGTGTGCTGCGTGAGCCAGCGGCCGACCCGCGGCGCCGCCGCCATCCGGATCATCGGCGGCAGGAGCGCCGTCTCCGCAAGCATCGTGTTGAGGTAGACGAGCCGTTCGACCTGGTCGGGGCGGCGGACCGCCAACCCCGTCCCGATCGGCCCTCCCCAGTCGTGCATCACGAGCGAAAACCGGCCGATCCCGAGGTGGGCGAAGAGTTCCTCGAGATGGGCGATCCGGTCGGCGGCCCGGAAGAAGACGTCGGCGGGCTTGTCGGAGAGCCCGCAGCCGACGTGATCAGGGACGATCACCCGGAAATCGCTGCGCAGATCGGCGACGAGACGGCGGAACTGGAATCCCCAGGTGGGATTGCCGTGGAGGCAGACGACGACCGGACCGCTCCCCTCGTCGACGTAGTGGAGACGGTGCCCCGCCGGTGAACCGGGCCCACGCCCCACCTCGAGAAACCGGGACCGGAACGGAGAGAGGGCCGAACGCCCGCCGCCGTCCTCGATGGCGCTTCGGCGCCGCACGTCCTGGCGGTCGTTGGGAGGAAGTCCGTTCATGGCTGGATCGGGCCTGGCTCCTACCACTCGAATCCGAGGAAGCGCGTGTTGAGACCACTTCCGAAGGCGGTGAGCAGAACCTTCTCGCCGGGCTTGATCCCCTTCTCCTCGGCGCCGATCGCCAGCGCCGCCGGCAGGGCCACCGAGACCATGTTGCCGAAGCGCTTGTAGATCGCGTAGTCCTTGTCGAAGTCGAGCCCCATCTCCCGGTAGAACGCGTCGTTGACCTGCCGGCCCACCTGATGGCAGAAGACATGGTCGACGTGATCCTTCGACCACCCCAGCGACGCCGTGACGTCCGGAAACGCCCGGCCGCCGAGCTTCGCCGCCGCCGCGATCAGCTGGGCGGCGTCGGAGGTCATGATCGGGGCGATCTCCTCCCCCTGGCCGACGCTGAAGTCGCCGTTACCGATGCAGAGCTGGTGATGCTGGGAGGCCGAGCGGGCGACGCCACCGACGAACTTGTGCCCCCCCTTCGAGACGCTGTCATGGCAGAGCACGGCCGCCACGGCGCCGCACCCGAGGGTCAGGGTGGGGAGCATCTGGAGCATCTTCTCGCGCGTGATCTCGGTATCGCCGAGGATCTGGTCGAACGTGGTGTGGACGACCTTCGAGATGTTCTCCCCGGAGCAGATCATCCCCACCTTCACCGTCCCCGCCTCGATGAGGTGGGAGAGCATGATCAGGCCGTCGCTGAAACCGATGCAGGCGTTGGTGATGTCGAGGGCGAGTGACTCCTCGGGGATGCCGAGATTGTGGTGGACCAGACAGGCCGTCGCAGGCTCGAAGAAATCGCGCGACACCGAGCAGTTGATGAGGGCGCCGACCTGCGCGGGGGCGAAGCCGGATCGCTCCAGCGCCTCCCTGGCGGCGATCGTCGCCACGGAACTGGGCGTCACGTTCGTCGGCCACATGCCGCGCGTCGTCACGCCGCTGACCCGTTCGAGTGTCCCGAACGGGATTCGCAGCCGCTGGTAGGCGGGGGCGAGACGTTCCTCGATTTCCGTGGAGGACAGCTGCGTCGGGGGGAAGTGGAGGCCGAACGCCTCGAGGCGGACATGATCGAACCGAAACGAGATCATCAAGTGCTCCTCACTGCCCCGAAACGCCACCGACTCCGTTGCAACACGACCGCTTCAGGCCGGCCTGACCGCACCCTGCGGACCGCCAAAGCCGTCCGCTGTCGACTCAAGCAGGATATCCGATCCGCTCACCCCCCACCGCGACGACGGCGAATGCGGCCCAGAAACCGCTCCCGCGGCCACGGGAAAGGCCTCGAGTTGCCGCATCGTCGTCTTTCCCACACAGATGTCGAGGAGCCTCCCGAACCTGCGGAAGACGCTCTCCTGCCGGTAGGGAAGCCGGTACTCGAGGCACAGCGCCTTCACCCGCGGTTGGATGAGGGTGTACTGCCGCATCGGCAGGTCTGGAACGAGATGGTGCTCGATCTGGTAGTTGAGCCAGATGGAGAGGTAGTCGACGAGTTCGGGGCCGCACCGGTAGTTCGCCGATCCGAGCACTGAGGTGACGTAAAACTCCCCCTTGCCGCCATAGTGGAAGCGGAAGCGGTAGAGGTCGTCGGCGGTGTGGTTGGGGGCGATGACGAGGAAGGCGTGGGCGTTGGTGATCGCCTCGGCGAGGAG
>CAJBCV010000170.1 GCA_903951635.1 uncultured Planctomycetaceae bacterium | reverse complement strand
GTGTGATGACCGACTGGACGAATCCGCTCCTGGGAGCCGTCGGATTCTGGCGGATCCTCGAGGGGATCGTCGGGCTGTTTGGCATCACGCCGCGTGCCGAAAGGGCTTCCGCATGAACGTCTATCGCTCGATCCTCGCCTTGCTGGCAAGCCTCTCCGCAGACCCGGCGGAGATCGACCGCGAGCAGCCGCGCGCCGCCGCGGCCGTCGCGGCGGCTTACGCGACGTTTGCGCCGGATGTCGCCCCGACGCCGCCCCCGGCTCCCGCCGCGTGTGGGTGTGCGGGGAAGTGCGCCAACGGCATCTACAAGCCGGACGGCCGGATCGAGATGAAGTGCGAGCCGAACTGCCCGTGTGGCTGTCGCAAGCCGCGCTGAGTTGTACGGTACAACCCGCAACTTCACCGACACGACCGTCTCCGTGATTGTGCGTGGGTCATCGACACACCGCACACCGATCCCCGGAGACTCCCGAATGAACCCGCTCGCCTTCCTGCTGGCTGTGCTCTTCGCCTTCGCTGGCTGGCTCTCGACCGACTCCGGTGAGGCTGGCGCTTCGCTCGCCGTCGCCGGCCTGGTGGTGAGCAACCGCCGCCGGCTCCAGGACGAAGCCTCCAAGATCCACGCCGACATCGAGGCCCTGCGCTCCGCCGCCCCCGAGTCCGACCAGGAACAGGCCGACAACCTGGGGAGGCTCGGTGAGCTCGAAGCCCGGGCCGACTCGATCGCCCAGGAGCTCGAGCGGGAGAACGCGACCGACGCCCGCCTTGCCCGCCTTCGCACCGCCGCCAGCAACGCGGCCGAGCATCGCGGTTCCGGTGGTTCGGAGAATGGTGAGCGGCCACAACTGGAATCGTTCGGCAACGTCCGGATTTCCGACGAGGCGCGCGCCCATCGGGTCGGCAGCTGGCTCCGTGATCTCCGCGACGGCCGCGCCAGTTCGCAGGAGCTCCCCGATGTCCGCACCCTCTCCGAGGGTGGCTCGGCCGGTTCGGGTCCGGAGTTCGGCCCCGCGACGGAGCTCTACTCCGAGGTGGTCAACATGATCAACCGGCAGAGCCTTGCGGCTGCTGTCGCGTTCACGCTCAACACCAACGCCACCACGGTCAGCGTGCCGAAGCTCGGCTTGGTGACGGCGGACTTCGTCAACTCGCTCACGGCCCCGACGGCCCAGGATCCGACGACGTCGGCGGTCACGCTCAACGTCTACGACGCCAAGGTCCAGGTCGACATCGAGAACAACCTCCTCAACGACTCCCCGATCGACGTTGCGGGCATCGTCTCCCAGGCGACCGCCAACGCCAACGCGAAGTTCATGGACTCGGTGATGTTCGCCGGCCACGCCGGGAAATCGATCGCCGGCCTGTATGCCGGGATCTCTTCCGGACGGAAGCGGACGGTGGCGGCTGGCGGGAACATTTCCGCCACCGACATCGGTGTCGTGATGGGCTCGGTCGACCCGATGGTTGCCGGCGGCTTCTCGTGGGCCGTCTCCGGTGCCGGCTGGGGCCAGCTGTGTGCCCTTGAGGGTGGCCGGTACGTCGTGCCGATGGTCGGCGGAAACGGGCTCCTCGGGACCATCTGGGGCGTGCCGGTTTACAAGACCGACACCCTGCCCTCGACTGTGCTCGCCGTCTACGGTGCGTTCCGCATGACGACCGCGATCGCCATGCGGAAGGAGTTGTCGATCACCCCGCTCCGGGAACTGAAGGCGCTCCAGAACACCACGGTTTTCCTGGCTCACACGAGATTCGGTCTGGCCAACCATGAGCCCGCCTACGCCGGCGCGATCATCCAGGGCTGATAGCAGATCATCCCCGCCCGTTCTAAGCGGCCGGGCGAGGCTCACACCTCGCCCGGCCGTCTTCATTCCAGGAGCCTGATATGTCCACGCCGACCGCCAAGATCAAGTTCGTTCGTGAGTGCGCCGACCACCTGCCTGGTGCCGCGGTCGATCTCCCTGAGCCCATGGCTCGCCATCTCGTCGACTGCGGGCTGGCCACGTTCGTCGCCGCCCCCGAGCCCGCCGAGCTCCCCGTCGAGCGAGCCGATGCCCGTCCTGCGAAGCACGTTCAGCGCGCCACCAAGTGATCCGGAGGGGCCCATGACGAAGCTCCGATCGCTCAGGCAACTCGCTGAAGCCGAGGTCGAGCCGGTCTCTCTCGCAGCAGCGAAGGCCCAGGTTGGGCTACTCCCGGAACAGGAGGACGATGACGCTCTCTTGCTGCGGCTGATCTCCACCGGCCGGCGGCTGGTAGAGCAGCGCCTCGGGGTGACGCTGGCGACCCGGCAGTACCGGGCCACGTTTGAGCCTGGCTCTCATGGCCACTGTCACGGCCATGACCACTACCACCAAGACCACACCTACTACCAGGGCTCAGGCAGCCTCGGGCTCCGGATCCCAGCCCCGCCCCTCCTGGTTGACGGCACGTACCCGCTGACGGTGACCGTGGGTGGGGTGGCTGTCTCGTCGGCCACCTACACGGTCGACGCCGACTCCACGCCGGCGGTGATCCGGTTCTCAACTTGGCCGACGTTTGACGATGACAACCCGCTGGTCGTGACCTACTGGGCCGGGCCCGCGCCGGGGGGCCGGATCGAGCCAGCGGCCGAGTCCGTGATCCTGCTGTACGTCGCCCACGGGTTCAAACACCGCGAGGGTGTGATCCCCGGCAGCGCCAACGAGCTCCCCATGGGCATCGAGACGCTCCTGGCGTCGATCTCGATCACGGGAGCCTATTGATGGGTGACCGAACCGCTGCCGGCATGAAGGTCCACACCTTCCGCTTCGAGCGGCCGGTCGAGACGCGTAACGCCGTGGGTGAGATCTCCTCGATCTCCTGGGTGAAGATCGCCCGCCGCCGGGGGTCCATCGAGCAAGTCGGCTACAGCGAGACCCAGGACCAGGGCCAGACATCCGGGCAGGCCTCTTACCTGATCGTGGTGCCATCGGTCCCCGGCCTCGACGGTTCATCCCGGATCGTCTGGGAAAGCCGGCTCGGTCGGATCCTGGCTGTGTCCTCGGTGGTTGGGGATGACGCCGACCCGGAACAGACGCTCCAGGCCTCGGAGAGGAAGACATGAGCGCCCCCGGGCTGTTCTTTTCCGCCTTCTTCTCCGACAAGTCCAACCGCGACTTGGATGACCTGATCCGCGCCTATGCCAAGCTCCCCGGGAGCCTCGCCCGGAAGCACCTCAAGGCCGCCATCCGTCGGTCGATCAAGCCCTTCGTGCCGGCCCTCAAGGCCGCGACCCCACGCTCGACCGGCAACCTGCGGCGATCGGTCACCACGGTGGTGAAGTTCGGCACGAAGGTCTCCCGCGGCGGCGGTGAGGCTTTCCGCGGGACCGCGATCGGGATCGTCGGGTTCTCGCGCAAGGGGAAGAAGAAGAACCAGAAGGGGGACCACAGCGTCCTCGTCGAGGCCGGCACCAAGCCGCGTTTTCGGAAGGGTGTCCGGGGCAACTCCTTCAGCGCAGGCCAGGGCTCGACCGGCAAGGGCCCCCCGCGCCACATGCTCCGCGACACGCTCGCCGCAAAGAAGTCCGGCATCCTGTCGAACCTCGAGCTCGAAATGGGTGTGAGCCTTGAGCGGGCCACCCAGGAAGCAGCACGCCGCGCCGCCCTCTGACCACCAGGAGACCCACTATGGACACCGTCCTCGTCAAGTTCACCGCCCCGTGGGGCCGCTACCTCCCCGGTGACTCCCTGTTCGTCGACGCGCCCCTCCTGGCCGAGCTCCTGGCCGCTGGAGTGATCGAGGCCGACCCGGCCGGGGAGGCTGAATGAGCTCCCCCGAAGCCTGGCTCAAGGCCACGATCGAGACCGCCGGGGCCACGGCATACCCGGTGGCCGTGTCGGAGTCTGCCGGCCTGCCGTTCGCCGTCTACTCGCGCGAGTCCACCGAGCGGCCGCTCCAGACCAGCGGTCTGACGGGCTTCGCCGACGGGGAGTTTTCCGTCGAGGTCTGCGGGGCCACCTGGACATCGGCCCGGACGGTGGCGGATGCCATCGTCTCCGCGGTCCAGAACTTCACCGGCACGGCCT
>CAJBCV010000169.1 GCA_903951635.1 uncultured Planctomycetaceae bacterium | reverse complement strand
GGTGTATTGATCTCGGTCGGCCAGTCGGTCTTGCCCGGCTCCACGCCGTACATCCGCAGGACATGCTCCGGCTCGTCGGCCAGCGACAGCGCTTCCGGAGCCGCCAGCTGCATCCGGGCCGCGAGTTCGTAGGTGCGGATCCGGGCCTCGAGACGCCCGTCGCCTTCTCGGCCGTCGAGGTGGGCCCGGTTGAGCCGCGCGAGCGCCCGCCTGGTGGCGGTGTCGGAGTCGGCGGTGAGCCATGCAGCGGAGGGGTGTGGGCGGAGGTCGGCGATCGGCTCGGCAGCCCCGGGCTGCACGACCGTGCCGCTGTGCTGCGCCGGGAGGAAGCCGGCGTCCCAGTTCTTCACGCCGTTGGAGGCGAAGCCGCGGTGATCGGGGAGGACGACGAACGTGGGGAGGTTGTCGTTGAGCGAGCCGAGGGCGTAGCCGACCCAGCAACCGGCGCCGGGAAAGCCGGGAAGAACGAAGCCGGTCGACTGGAGGAGCGTGGCTGCGGAGTGGACCCCCGACGTGCTCACCATGTTGTGGAGGAAGGCCATCCGATCGACGACCTCGCCGAGCGGCGCGACGGCGTCGGAGAGCATCTTGCCGCACTCGCCATGGGCCTTGAAATCCCACACCGGCTTGAGCCACGGCCCGAGGCCGTTTTGGAAGGCCTCGACCGGCTCGCCGAAATTGCTCTCCTCGCCGTGCCGTTTGACGAGCTCGGGCTTGTGGTCCCAGAGATCGATGTGGCTGGCAGCGCCGGCCATGAACAGCTGCACGACCCGCTTCGCCTTGACGGGATGAACGAGGGCCGGATGCACGCCGCCCGCCGTGGTCGTCTCACCGGCGAGGAGCGACGACAGGGCCATCCCGCCGAGGCCACCGGCGGCGGTGGAGAGCCAGCCGCGCCGCGAGAGGAGCGAGCCTTCGCGGTGCGGGAAAGCCGAACCGTGGTGGTGGGAAGTCATGGGGCCTCCGGGAGCCGCCCGGGAAGCGGGCAGCCGAATCATCGAATCGGCGAATCAGTCGACGAAGGTGAACTCGTTGAGATTGAAGAGCGTCCGGCAGACGGCCGGCAGGCCATGGGAACCGACGAGTTCGAGGAGCACCGTCGATTCCTCGTCCGTCGGGGGCCGACCGAAGGCGAGGCGCAAGGCTCGATCGACCTGCGCTCGGGGATCGTCCCCCGCCTCGCGGGCCACCCGACCGGCGAACTCGAGAGCCTGCGTCGTCATGAAGCCATTGTTGAGCAGGGCGAGAGCCTGGATCGCCGACAGGCTTTCATTGCGCTTTTCTACCCGCATCGACGGATCGGCACAGTCGAGGCTCGTCATGAAGGGCTGCGTCTGGCTGCGGACGATGAAGCGGTAGACGCTCCGCCGCCAGGTCGAGCGGTCGGCCGGGTCGGCGAGGTCGTAGCGGTAATGGGGGGAGTGTTCCGGATGTTCGATGCGGAAGTCCTGCCAGCCAGGGCCGCCTGCCGTGGGGTCGAGCGTGCCGGCTGTGGCGAGGACCGCGTCGCGAATCGCCTCGGCTTCGAGCCTCCGTCGGTTCTGCCGCCAGAGCAACGCGTTGCCGCTATCGATGGCCGTCATGGCCGGGTCGTCATCGGCCCGCTGGCGCCAGGTGGCACTGCCGACGATGAGTCGATGGAGATCCTTGAGCGAGCCGCCCCGATCGCGGAACTCGGCTGCCAGCCAGTCGAGGAGGGGAGGGTGGCTCGGTGGCGAACCCATTCGGCCGAAATCACTCGGCGTGTCGACGATCCCACGGCCGAAATGGTGGAGCCAGGCCCGGTTGACGGCGCTGCGCCAGGTGAGCGGGTTGTCGGGGGAGACGAGCCACTCGGCCAGCGCCTGGCGGCGGGCCCCTTCCGGTGCACCGGCGGGAAGCTCGAACCGGGCCGGGAGCATCGCGAGTGCCGA
This sequence comes from uncultured Planctomycetaceae bacterium, assembly GCA_903951635.1. Lineage (GTDB taxonomy): Bacteria > Planctomycetota > Planctomycetia > Pirellulales > UBA1268 > QWOP01. Next base: position 914 of record CAJBCV010000169.1, on the reverse strand, counting down.
AAGCGCTCCGGGGCCGACCTCGCGGCCCGGCGCACTGACATTGCCGCGGGCAAGAAGATGGATCGGACGCGGCACGCCGCCACGCTGCGTCGCCGTCACCGTGTAGAGCGGCCGCAGTGCTGGTAGGGCCTCACGCTCGCGATTGAGGGTCGCAAGGGCCTCCTCGATCGCCCGGAGGCCGTCGGTCACGTCAGCCGGCACCTTCGCGAGCAGTTCGTCACGTTCGCGACGGAGGGCGACCGCGTCGGCCCCCGGTGCCGGAAACTCGCCGTCGACGAGATTCGCCCGCTGCCAGCGCGGCGGCGCCTCGATTGAATCCAGGGCGGTGACGGCGGCGCCGCGGGCGACGTTCGTGCCGTCGGCGTCGAGGACATCGAGCTCGGCGATCGCGGCGATGAAGTCGTTTTGTCGGGGAGCGAGTCGGGTGGCGGTGACGCGGACGTGACGAACGGCCCCGGCTGCCGGCGGATCGACCATGAAGACTTGCGGCGTCGTGCCGGGATTGGGGAGATCGTCGGCACCGGAGTCGGCCAGGCGCACGACGGCGCTTGTGAACGTGGGATCGTTCGAACCCTCGATCCGAAACCGACGGGGGAATCCGAAGCCAGCCCCGATACCATTGAAATCGTCGTGGCAGGGATGGAGGACGACGCGTGTGATCGCGACCTCGCGGCCGAGATCGACCTGCACCCATTTTTCCGTGTCGGCCGCCGTCGAACTGCTCGCGGCGACAATTTCCGAATGCCAGCCACAAGCGGGCGTGGCATTGCCGCCGCCGGGGGCTGCGAGGGTCTTGTCGATCTCAGCGAGGCGGGGGCCGGCGGCCTCAGCCCGCCGGGACTCGAGGGCTTTCTTGCGGGCGTCGAGATCGGTGCGGCGGGCATCGAGCGCGGCATGGGCCCGCATCACGGCCG
>CAJBCV010000168.1 GCA_903951635.1 uncultured Planctomycetaceae bacterium | reverse complement strand
TTTCAGCCGCCGCGGGCACCGCATCCGGCGGTGCAGGCTTTCTCGTGGACTTTCGCATCCATGGCCTTTGCCCACTCACGCTCCGGCTGAAACGCCAAGGGTTTCAGCCGCCGCGGGCACCGCATCCGGCGGTGCAGGCTTTCTCGTGGACTTTCGCATCCATGGCCTTCGGCGGCGCCCGATCTGGATGACTAAGATGGGGCATGCTCCGCGCGCCATCCCACCATCGTTTTCGCCCGCTCCGCCGCGATCCTGTGGTGATCTCGGTCCTCCTCGTCGCCGTCGGCGTGAGCATCCTCGTCGGCTGCACGAAGCCGGCCCCGCCGCGGGTGGCGCAGGCGCCGACGAAGATTCGCGTCGCCGCCGCCACCGACCTCCGCTCCTGCCTCGACGCCCTCACCGATGCGTTTCAAGTCGAGCATCCCGACTTCGATCTCCTCCCCACGTTCGGGCCGTCGGGGACGCTCCTGACGCAGCTCAAGGGGGGCCTGGAGACCGATCTCTACCTCTCCGCCGACGTCGCCTACGCCCACGACCTCGCTGCGGCTGGCCTCGCCGCCGAGGCCGACGTCTTCGAGACCGGCCTCGGCCGGCTCGTCATCTGGGTCCGCAACGAATCGCCGATCGACGTCCTCACCCGCGGCGCCGACGCGCTCCTCGACCCTTCCGTGCGCCGCGTCGCGATCGCCAATCCCCTCCACGCCCCCTACGGCCGGGCCGCGGTGGCGTTTCTCGACCACCTCGGGCTCCACGATCGCCTCCGTGAGAAACTCGCCGTCGGCGAGAGCGCGGCGCAGGCGGCGCAGTACGTCGAGCGTGGCGCGGCGGAAGTGGGGATCCTGCCGATGGCTTTGGCGAAGGGGACGAGGCTCTTGGAGCGCGGCCGCTTCTGGGCCGTGCCGGCCGATGCCCACCCGCCGATCCGCCACGGCGGCGCGATCCACGCCCGCGCCATCGACCGCGACGCGACGGTGGCCTTCCGCGATTTTCTCCTCGCGCCGGCCGGCCGCGCGATTCTCGCGCGCTACGGGTTCGAGTTCCCCGCGGTGCCGTGAAGGTGAGGATTCCAGCCTGTGGACGTCACCGCCGCCTGGCTCACCGTTTCGCTCGCCACGACGACGACGCTCCTCCTCGCTGCCACGGGGCTGCCGCTGGCCTGGTGGCTCGCCGCCCCATATGGCCGCGGCACCGGCCTCCGCGGCCTCGTCGAGGCGATCTGCACGCTGCCACTGGTGCTCCCACCGACCGTGGCCGGCTTCTTTCTCCTCGTGGCCACCGCCCCACAGAGCATCATCGGCCGACTCTGGGGGAGGCTCACCGGGGGCACGCTCCCGTTCACGTTCAGCGGCATCCTCCTCGCCGCGGTTCTCATGAATCTCCCCTACGCGATCGGCCCGTTCACGGCGGCCTTTGCCGCGCTCGACCGCCGGCTCGTCGAGGCCTCCTGGTGCCTGGGGGAGTCGCGCGCCGCGACGATGCTCCGCGTCGTCCTCCCCGCCTGCTGGCCGGGCATCGTCACCGGTCTGGTGATGACCTTCGCCCACGTCGTCGGGGAGTTCGGCGTCGTCCTCATGATCGGTGGCAACATCCCCGGCGTCACCCGCACCCTCTCGGTGGCGCTCTATGACGACGTCCAGGCGCTCGATCATGAGGCTGCCGCACGGACCGCCGCCGTGCTCGTCGCCGTGGCGCTTCTGACGCTCGTCACCGTGCAGCGGCTCGCGCGGCGGCCGGCGGAAAAGGGGACGGCCCGATGAGCGCGCCCCGGCCCCGTCTCACCGCCGCCTTCACCGTCCGCCACCGTTCCGGCACGACGATCGACGGCGCCGTCGAGGTCGGCAGCGGCGTCGTCGTCCTCTACGGCCCGTCGGGCTGCGGCAAGACGACGGTCCTCCGGGCACTGGCTGGCCTCGATCGCCCGGCGACGGGGCGGATCGCGTTCGACGGCGAGGCATGGTTCGACGCCGACCGGGGCATCGACCGGCCGCCCCAGGCCCGCGATGTCGGAATGCTCGGTCAGGATCTCGCCCTCTTCCCCTGGCTCGACGTTGCCGGGAACGTCGGCTATGCCCTCCGCCGTCTCGCCGCAGCCACGCGTGCCGAGCGCGTCGCCGAGGCGCTGCGTCGCTTCGATCTCGAGAGTCTCGCGCGACGGCTGCCGGCGACGCTCTCCGGCGGCCAGCAGCAGCGCGTGGCACTTGCGCGGGTGCTTGTGCGTCGGCCCAAGCTCCTCCTTCTCGACGAGCCCCTCTCGGCGCTCGACGCGCCGCTCCGCGCCCGCTTGAGGCCGGCCCTGCGGCGCTGGCTCATCGAGACGGGATTGCCGGTCGTCCTCGTCACCCACGACCACACCGAGGCCCTGGCCCTGGGCGATTCCATCGTCGTCATGGAGGAGGGGAGCGTGCTCCAGACGGGAACGGTCGCCGAGGTCTTCAGCCGTCCGGCCGAGGCGCGCGTGGCGCGGATCGTCGGCACCGAGTCGATCCTCTGCGGCGAGGTGATCGCGGTCGAAGCGGGGCTGGCGACGGTCGATGTCGGCGGCGTCCGGCTCAGCGCCGTGGCCCTCCCCGACGACGAGCGGCTGGTCCATGTCTGCCTCCGCGCCGAGGAGGTCGTCCTCCTGCGGCATGCCGACGGGGGCGTGAGCGCCCGCAACCGCTTCCCCGCCACGGTGCGCTTCGTCGTCCCCGAGGGGCCGCTTGTCCGCGTCGGTCTCGACGCCGGCTTCGAGCTCACGGCGCTGGTCACCCGCGCGGCTGCCGAGGAGCTCGCCCTCTCCCCCGGGGAGCGATTGTTTGCGGCGGTGAAGGTGCCGGCGGTCCATCTCGTGCCCCGGTAGGCTTGCCTGCCTCCGCCAGTCGGTGTTTCAACCGCGATCCCCCGGTGACTATCATGGTTGGTTCCAGCGCCGTCCGGGTGGAGCGGTGCGCTGACCGCTTCCGACCTGTCGGTCGGACTTGGCAATCCTGTCGCCCCCCTGTCGCCCCCCCTGTCGAGAGCGCCTCCCATGTCGTTCCGTCCTGCTGCCGCGATCCTCTTTGGCTCCCTCCTCATGCTCCCCGGCTTGGGCCTCGGCTTTGCGGCCGCCGCCGAACGCTGGGAGCAGCGTCCCGAGAAGCAGCCCGCCGGCACCGCCGCCGCCGAGGTTCCCGCGGTGAAGAAGGGGCTCGCCGACTGGATCTGGGGCCCGAGCGACGACGGGGACTACCGACTCTCGAAGACGTTTGCCGGCGGGGCCCGCAAGGGGATCGTCACCGCCACGGCCGACAACCGGATGACGCTCCTGCTCAACGGCAAGGAGATCGCCAAAGGGAATTCCTGGGAAAACCCCGTCGCCGTCGATCTCTCGAAAGACCTCCAGGCCGGTGACAACGAACTGGTCGCCATCGTCGGCAATGAAGGGGGCCCGGCCGGGTTCTCCTGCCGGATCGTCCTCACCGCTGCCGACGGGAGCGAGCGGGTGATCACGAGCGACGCCACCTGGAAGGGGGCCGCCGCCGGCAAGCCGACCGAGGCGGTCGCCGTCCGTGTCGTCGCCAAGGCAGGGGAGGGCCCGTGGAAAGATGCCCTCGCCGGCGAACCGAGGGCCGCCACCGCGCAGCCGTTCAATCTCCTCCCCGGCTTCCAGGTCGAAAAGCTCTTCACCGTGCCGCAAGCCGAACTCGGCTCGTGGGTCTGCATCACGACCGATCCCAAGGGACGGCTGATTGCCAGCGACCAGGGGGACAAGGGGCTCGTGCGGATCACGCCGGCGCCACTCGACGGTTCGAAGCCGACGGTCGTCGAGAAGATCCCGGTCGCGCTCTCCGGTGCCCAGGGCCTCCTGTGGGCCTTCGATGCCCTCTATGTCGTCTGCAACGGTGGCCCCGGCAGCGGCCTCTACCGGGCGACCGATTCCGACGGCGATGACATCCTCGACCATGTCGAGAAGCTCCGCGCCTTCGAAGGCGGCGGCGAGCACGGCCCCCACAACATCTGCCTTTCCCCCGATGGCAAGAAGCTGTTCATCATCTGTGGCAACCACACCCTCCCGCCGTTCGCTGTGAAAAACCTCACCGAGCCGCAGCCACTCGGTGGCATCCGCCCCAACCAGCGCCGCGTCGAGCTTCCCCCGGAGGCATCGAGCCGCCTGCCCGCCAACTGGGACGAGGATCTCCTCATCTCGCGCCTCTGGGATGCCAACGGCCACGCCGTCGGGATTCTCGCGCCGGGCGGCTATGTCGTCAGCACCGATCCCGAGGGGAAGACCTGGGAGCTGTGGACCGGTGGCTACCGCAATCCCTACGACTTCGCCTTCAACGCCGACGGCGAGATGTTCGTCTACGACGCCGACATGGAGTGGGATTTCGGGTCGCCGTGGTATCGACCGACGCGCGTCAATCATGCCACGAGCGGTAGTGAGCTCGGCTGGCGTTCCGGCGCCGGCAAGTGGTCGCCGGCACTGCCGGACAGCCTCCCGGCGCTTGTCGACATCGGCCCCGGCTCGCCGGTCGGCGCCTCCTTCGGCTACGGTGCGAAGTTTCCGGCCAAGTACCAAAAGGCATTCTTTATCTGTGACTGGACGTTCGGGACGATGTACGCGATCCACCTCACGCCCGACGGCTCGACCTACAAAGGCGAGAAGGAGGAGTTCGTGTCGCGGACGCCGCTGCCGCTGACCGACATGACGATCGGCAAGGATGGCGCCGTCTACTTCACCGTCGGTGGTCGTGGCGGCCAGGGTGAGCTTTACCGGGTGACCTACGCCGGCAAGGAATCGACCGCCCCGGTCGATGCCAAGTCGACCGCCGGCGCCGAGAGCCGCAAAGCTCGCCAGGCGCTCGAGGCATTTCACGTCAAGGGGGCCGACACGAAGGCGGCCGTGGCAGCGGCGCTCCCGCAGCTTGCCAATCCCGACCGCTTCATCCGCTACGCCGCCCGGATCGCGCTCGAGCACCAGCCTCTCGAAGCCTGGGCCAACCAGGCGCTCACGAGTTCCAGTCCGATCGCCCGGATCCACGCGGCGATCGCCGTCGCCCGCCAGGGGGAGCCGGCGATGCAGCCGTTGGTGCTTTCCACGCTCGATCGCGTCGATGTGGCGAAGCTCGACACGGCGGGGAAGATCGATCTCGTCCGCGCCTACGAGCTCGCGATGATTCGGCTCGGCGACCCGCCGGCCGACGCGAAGGCGAAGATCGCCGCCAAGCTCGCGCCGCTTTTCCCGTCGGGATCGTTCGATCTCGACCGCGAGCTCTCGAGTCTGCTCGTCGCCGTGCGGGCCCCGGGAATCGTGACGCAGCTTGTCGGCCTCATGGCGGAGCCGTCGACGTCGGCCGGCGCCACCAACCTCGCCCCCAACGAAGACGAGCTGCGCCAGCTGATCACGCGGAATGCCGGCTACGGCAGCTCCGTCCGCGAGGCCCTCGAGAAGCGCAGTGATCTCCTTCAGGTCCACTTCGCGTATGTCCTCCGCACGGTGAACGACAAGGACGCCTGGACGCTCGACGACCGCAAGGGCTTCCACGGCTGGTTCAACCGCGCCCAGCAGTGGGCCGGCGGCGCGAGCTTCCGGAAGTTCCTCGTCAACATCGAGAACGACAGCCTCGTCGGCCTCTCGGAGAACGACAAGCTGGCGCTCGAGACGATCGGCGCCCGCAAGGCCTACGTGCCGCCGCCGCTGCCGAAGCCGGTGGGCCCGGGGAAGGCCTGGACGGTCGACGACGTCCTCGCCGCGTCCGAGAAGGGGCTCGCCACGGGGCGTGACTTCGAAGGGGGCAAGCGGACCTTCGCGGCGGCCCGGTGCGTCGTCTGCCACCGCTTCGGCGACGACGGTGGCTCGACCGGCCCCGATCTCACCCAGGCCGGTGGGCGTTTTCAGCTCAAGGACATGGTCGAAGCGATGGTCGTCCCGAGCAAGGTGATCTCCGACCAGTACAAGGGGAGCATCGTCACGACCCAGGGGGGGAAGGCCCACACCGGCCGGATCGTGTACGAGTCGCCGGAGAAGATCGTCATCGTCACCGATCCGGAGGATGCGACGAAGTTCGTCGAGATCGCCCGCTCGGAAATCGACGAGATCATCCCGGCGGCGGAGTCGCTGATGCCCAAGGGGCTCCTCGACACCCTCAATGAGGCAGAGGTCCTCGACCTCCTCGCCTACACGCTCTCGCGCGGAAACCAGAACGATGCCCGTTTCAAGAAGTGACGGCCCTCGGGCTGGTGGGTGATCCTCGGCCTGAAAGCGACCTTTTCTCCTCACCGCCGGACCCGACGGCTGGTGGCGGACAGCGATCTTCGCTGCACTCCAAGCCTTTCAAGGGTATTTTTGTACACTCTCTAGGGCAAGGGGATATCTGATTCAGGTTCGCAATCGATTGCCGCTATCGATGACAACCGACTCGCCTACACCGAATGATGATCTATCGCCGGGGTTGGTGCTCTACACATCCTCCGACGGCACGACGCGGCTCCAACTGCGGGTCGACCACAAAACGTTTTGGCTGACGCAGCGTCAGATTGCTGCACTGTTCCAAAAGGACGTCCGGACGATCAACGAGCATATCCAAAACATCTTTTCTGACGGCGAATTGTCGGGCGACGCAACTATCCGGAAATACCGGATAGTTCAGGCCGAGGGCTCGCGGATGGTCGAGCGGCTCGTGGACCACTATTCGCTCGACGCGGTCTTCGCCGTGGGCTACCGCGTCCGCTCCCCCCGTGGCGTCCAATTTCGCCAGTGGGCCACCACCCACTTGCGGGAGTTTCTGGTCAAAGGGTTCGTCATCGACGACGCCCGCCTCAAAGACCCCCGCGGCTGGGACCATTTCGATGAGTTGCTTTCGCGGATCCGCGAAATCCGGGCATCTGAAAAACGCTTCTACCAGAAGGTCCGCGATCTCTTTGCCCTGAGCTCTGATTACAAGGCCACCGAGCCCGAAACGGCCCTCTTCTTCGCCGAGACGCAAAACAAGCTCCTCTACGCCGCCACGGGCAGCACGGCCGCCGAGCTTATCGTCGCTCGGGCTGACGCCAACTCGCCGAACATGGCCCTCACGAGCTGGAAGGGCTCGCGGGTCCGCAAGGAAGACGTCATCGTCGCGAAGAACTACTTGATGCAGGATGAGGTCGACACGCTCAACCGGCTGGTCGTGATCTTCTTGGAGCAGGCGGAGCTGCGGGTCAAGGATCGCAAGGAGCTCTCGCTCGCCTTCTGGCGTGACAACGTCGATGCCCTGTTGCGATTCAACGACCGGGCCGTGCTGGTGGGCCCCGGCTCGGTCAGCCACGACGACGCAAGGCGGATCGCCGGTGATCGCTACGACGAATTCGACGAGAGGCGCCGGCTCTCCAATGCCGCTGCGGCCGACGCGGAGGACCTCCGGGAAATCGAAGAGCTCGAAAAGGAGCTGAAAGAGAAGAAGGAAGATCACCCCGATACGTGACCGGCTTCAATGCCCTCCGTATCCGTGAACGAAGCCGGCAGCGGCAGTTCGGCCCCTGAAGCGACGAAGAGCTATAGTAGTGACAGGCGGGATTCGATCCTTCGAAGTGAAACCATGACGAGCCTTTGGCACTCCGGCCGGATATGCCGTTCCGCGTGGAGCTGGTGGCCGATCCTCCTGCTGGCGGCGCTCCCCGCCCGGGCCGTCGACTTCTCCCACGAGGTCGTCCCGATCCTCCGGGCCAAGTGTGGCAAATGCCACACCGGCTCGCAGCGGCAGGGGGGCTTCTCGATCAACGACCGGGAGGCGATCCTCGCCGGCGGTGATTCCGGCACCCCGGGCCTCGTGGCCGGCGATGCCGCCGGGAGCGAACTGATCCGCCGGATCACCAGCACCGATCCCGACCTCCGCATGCCGAGCGAGGGGGAAGCGCTGCCGGCGGAAGCGGTCGCGATCCTCACAGCCTGGATCGATGCCAAGGCACCCTGGGAAGATGGCTTCTCATTTGCCGGGAACACCTACGAAGCCCCCTTGAAGCTTCGTCAGGTGGAGTTGCCACCGCCCCACGACGGCCGCCTCCATCCGGTCGATCGGCTCGTCGATGCCTACCAGGAAGCGAAGGGAGTGCCGACGCCGCCACGCTGCGACGACGCCACGTTTGTCCGCCGCGTGAGCCTCGATCTCGTCGGGCTCCTCCCTTCCCCGGAGGACGTCGACGCCTTCTGTGCCGACGCCGATCCGGGCAAGCGTGCCAAGAAGGTCCGCGACCTTCTCGACGACGATCTCGCGCGGGCCGAGCATTGGATGACGTTCTGGAACGATCTTCTCCGCAACGACTACACCGGCACCGGCTTCATCACCGGCGGCCGCAAGCAGATCACCCCCTGGCTCCACCGCGCCCTCGTCGACAACATCCCCTACGACCGCTTCGTCCGCGAGCTCGTGGCCCCCTCCGACGCCTCGCGCGGCTTCATCGACGGGATCGTGTGGCGCGGTGAGGTCAATTCGAGCCAGACCGTGCCGATCCAGTTCGCGCAGAACGTCGGACAGACGTTCCTGGGGATCAATCTCAAGTGCGCCAGCTGCCACGACAGCTTCGTCGACCGCTGGAAGCTCCAAGAGACCTACGATCTGGCCGCGGTGATGGCCCCCGACACCCTCGAGCTCTTCCGCTGCGACAAGGCGACCGGCGCGTTCGCCTCTCCTGGCTGGCCGTTTCAGGAGCTCGGGGCGATCGACGGCGCCAAGCCGCCGGCCGAGCGGCTCGAGCAGCTCGCACGCCTCATGACCGACCCGGGCAACGGCTGGCTGTCGCGGAATCTCGTCAATCGGCTCTGGGCGAAGCTCATGGGCCGCGGGCTCGTCCATCCGGTCGACGCCCTGCGGACGAGGCCCTGGAACGAAGACCTCCTCGACTGGCTCGCCGCCGATTTCGTCGCCTCGGGCTACGACACGAAGCACCTCCTTTGGACCATCTGCACCTCCGAGGCGTACGGTGCCGCGACGCCGAGCGTCGAGGGGCAGCCCGATGGAAAAGACTACGTCTTCCACGGGCCGCTGCCACGGCGGATGACCGCCGAGCAGTTCACCGACGCCCTCTGGCAGCTCACTGGCGCAGCGCCTGCCAAGCCCGATGCCGATGTCGAACGAGTGAAGCCCGATCCGGTGGCGCCGCGGCCGCTTCCGCCGCGCGCGAAGTGGATCTGGAACAACCAAGCCGCCGCCTCACCCCCCGGTGAGAAGCTCGCCTTCCGGGCACGGATCAATCTCCTCGATCCAGTGACCCACGCCGTCGCCGTCGCCACCGCCGACAACGAGGTGACGATGTGGATCAACGGCACGAAGGTTGGCCACTCGGCCGACTGGGGCAAGCCGTTTGCCGAGCCGATCGGCGGCGCTTTGAAGCGGGGCGGCAACGAGGTCCTCGTCGTGGCGGCCAACGCCGACGCCGGCGGTCCGGCGGCGCTCAAGGCCGAGATCCGGGCGATGCTCGCCGACGGCGGCGTCACCTGGATCGCCTCCGACGATTCCTGGGAGTGGACAGCGACCCTCCCCGATGGGGAAGGCAAATGGCCTGGCGGCCAGGAGCCTGCCGACTGGCAGAAGGCGAGCGTCGTGGAGAACCAGGCCACCTGGGCCCCGAGCGATGCGGCCTTTGCCGACGGTGTGAGGGGTGCCGCAGGCCCCCAGCCGATGGTCCGTGCCGTCCTCGTGAAGTGCACGCCGCTGATGGCCTCTCTCGGCCGGCCGAACCGCGATCAGGTGGTGACGTCGCGCCCCACCGACCTCACCACCCTCGAAGCGATCCAACTCGCCAACGAGCAGGCGCTCTTCGAAACGTTTTCGGTCGGGGGGAAGCGATGGCTCGCCGAGCATGGGAATGATCCCGGGGCCCTCGTCAGGACGATCTTCACGTCGGCCTTGGGGCGGCTCCCGACGCCCGCCGAAGCGACCGCCGCCCGCGACATCCTCGGGGAATCCCCCACCGAATCGTCGGTCGCCGACTGCCTCTGGGCGGTCGTCATGCTTCCTGAGTTTCAACTCGTTCGCTGAGTCTCGGTTTTCCCGTCCGGAGATCCTTCCGATGCGACCCCGCCCTAGCCACCAAGCCCGCCGTGACTTCTTAAAAAGCCTGTCGGCCGCGGCGACCGCTACGCTCGCCCTTCCGCAGCCGCGGCTTCTGGCCGAGGCGGTGATCGAGCATCCGCGTGCCACCGCCGATGCGATCATCGTTCTCTGGATGGCCGGCGGGATGGCCGCCCCCGACAATCTCGACCCGAAGAAGTACAAGCCGTTTGAAAAGGGGCTCGCGGTCGCCGACTGCATCAGCACCTTTCCGGCGATCCCCACCGCGATCGACGGCGTGCAGATCTGCGAGGGGCTCGAAGGGGTCGCGAGCGTCCTCGATCGCGGCACGCTCATCCGCTCGCATGTCCAGCCCGATCTCGGCAGCATTCTCCACTCGCGTCATCAGTATCACTGGCACACCGGCTACGTGCCGCCGCAGACGGTCGCCTGCCCGCACATCGGCGCCTGGATGGCGCGCGTCCTCGGGCCGCGCAATCCCACCATGCCGGCCTTTATCAACATCGGCCAGCGGCTCGAGGGGATCGGTGAGAACGAGGAGATCAAGGCCTTCACCACCCCCGGCTTCTTCGGAAGCGAGTTTGGCCCGATGAATCTCCCCTTCCCCGAGGAGGCGGCGCTCGCCGTCCGGCCGCCGAAGGGGATGGAGCCGGGCAGGTTTGCCGATCGCTACAAGCATTTCAAGAAGCTCGTCGCCGCAAACCCCGGGAGTGAGTTCACGAGCGACTACCACCAAGAGTCGATGCTGCGGAGCCTCGACAACGCCCACCGCCTCCTCTCGGCCAAGGAGCGCGAAGCCTTCGACATCACGCTCGAGCCGAAAGAAGTTGTCGAGCAGTACGACACCGGCCGCTTCGGCCGCGGCTGCCTCCTCGCCCGGCGGCTCGTCGAGAACGGGGCCCGGTATGTCGAGGTGACAACCGAATACATCCCCTTCGTCCACTGGGACACCCACGAGCGCGGCCACGAGACGGTCGACCGAATGCACAAGGAGATCGACCGCCCCATCGCCACGCTGATCCGCGATCTCGAGGCCCGCGGTCTGCTCGACCGGACGCTCGTCGTCATCGCCAGCGAGTTCAGCCGCGACATGATCACCGAGGGGCGGCCCGGCTCGAAGGCCACCGACCAGGCGAGCTCCCCGAAGGATTTCCTCCTCGAGCCCAATCACTACGGCCAGCACCGCCACTTCACCGGCGGCTCGACCGTGGCCTTGTTCGGCGGCGGCGTGAAGAAAGGCTTCGTGTACGGCAAGACGGCCGACGAACGCCCCTGCCTCGCCGTGGAGAATCCCGTCACGATCACCGATCTCCATGCCACGCTGTTCACGGCGATGGGCATGAGCCCAAAGACGGTGTTCGACATCGAAGGGCGGCCGTTCTACGCCACCGAGGACGGCAAGGGACGGGCGGTCGAGGCGATCTTCGGCGCGTAAGATGGCTTGCGGGCCCCGCCGTCCGGCGCTTCCCCTCAGCGACTCCCCATGCGCCTGACAGAAATCCTCCTCCTCGCTGGACTCGTCCTCGCGCTCCCGGCACCGGCCGAAGGGCAGGGGGCCGCCCCGGACAAGCCCTCGGCGGCGTCTCGCCGGAGGGTCCTTGCCGACGAGCCGAAGACGGAGCCGCGGCCGATCCGCTCGCGCCATTTCTCCTTCCTCTCCGACGTCTCCGATCGCGAAGCGAAACTCATCCTCGACAAGCTCGAGACGATGGTCGGCCTTCTCGAGCGGTACTTCGGGCGCCGCCCGCGCGGTGTGATCGAGGGTTTCATCGTCCACGACCTCGCCGTCTGGCCGGAGGGAGTGCTCACCGAGCCACTGGGCATCGAGAAGATCAAGGAGCCGGCGGGGATCTGCTTCACGACCGCCCTTGGCCCAGAGCGACGCGCCGTGCTCTACGCCTGCGATGATCATGGCATCATCCAGCACGAATGCACCCACGGCTTTTGTCATCTCACCTTCGGCGGTGTGGGGCCGCTGTGGCTCGCCGAG
>CAJBCV010000167.1 GCA_903951635.1 uncultured Planctomycetaceae bacterium | reverse complement strand
TCCAACCTGCTCGAAGGAGGCGCGGCCTTCAACAGCAAGTATTTCGCCACCGCCCGGGCGATCCTCCGGGCCGCCGAAGAGCAGTCGAAGCCGAGCGGCGAGCGGCTCCGGGAGTTTCGCGACTCGGCGCGCGAGTCGATGGAGCTGGGGCTGTTCTCCGACGAGCCGGTCTACGACGCCCTCGAGACCGTCAAGCTCGCAGACTCGCTCACCTTCATGGTGGGCGCCCTCGGTGTCGATGATGCCATCGTCAAGGCGGTGCTCGCCGGCAAGTCGCCGCGCGACCGGGCCGCGGAGCTCGTCAAGGGAACGGGGCTCGGCAAGCGCCCGACAGAGCCGGGACAGGATCCGGTTCGTGACACGCGCCGCGAGATCTACCAAGCCGGCCTCGACGGCGGCGCCAAGGCGGTGGAGAAGTCGGGCGATCCGATGATCGCGCTTGCCGCCACCGTCGATGCCGAGGCTCGTCGGCTGCGGAAGATCATGGAGGCGGCCCGCGAGGTGAAGCAGCAGGCCCATGCCGAGATCACGCAGGCGCAATACGCCATTGCCGGTGACGGCCTTTATCCCGACGCCACCTTCACCCTCCGCCTCGCCTACGGCACGGTGAAGGGCTACGAGCAGGACGGCAAGCGGATCGATCCGATCACCCACTACGCCGGGCTGTTTGACCGGGCGACGCAGAAGAAGGAGACGGTGCCGTTCGATCTCCCCACCCGCTGGCAGACGCAGCGGAAGGAGCTCGAGGCCAACGACGCCTTCCTGAAAGTCCCGTTCAACTTCGTCTCCACCGCCGACATCATCGGTGGCAATTCCGGCAGCCCGGTCGTCAACCGCGATGGCGAGCTCGTCGGGCTGATCTTCGACGGCAACATCCAGTCGCTGATCCTCGACGTTGCCTACGACGACCGGCAGAGCCGGGCTGTCTCGGTCGATGCCGCCGGGATCCTCGCCGCGCTTCGCACCGTCTACAAAGCCGACGGGATCGTCGCCGAGTTGACCGCCGGCCAGAAGCCGCCGCGGGTCCGGGCCGCCGACGCTGGCGATGCCGGCTGGAAGTCGCTCTTCGATGGCGAGTCGCTCGGGGGCTGGAAGAGCACGTCGTTTGGCGGCGAAGGGGAGATTGCCGTCCAGGATGGCTCGATCATGATCGGCCGCGGCTCCGACATGAGCGGGATCACCTGGACGAAGGACGTGCCGAAGCAGAACTACGAGATCGAGCTCGAGGCCCAGCGCGTCGACGGCAACGATTTCTTCTGCGGCCTCACCTTCCCGGTCGGCGACGATCCCTGCAGCTTCATCGTCGGCGGCTGGGGTGGGGGCGTCGTCGGGCTGTCGAGCATCGACGGCCAAGATGCGGCCCACAACAGCACGACGACCTACAAGGAGTTCAAGTCGGGCCGCTGGTACACCGTCCGCGTCCGCGTCACTCCGGAGCGGATCGCCTGCTGGCTCGACGACGAGCAGGTGGTCGACCAGAAGCTCGCCAACCGGATCGTCTCGATCCGCAACGAGGTCTTTGCCTCGAAGCCGCTCGGGATCGCCACCTATTCCACCGTCGCCCGCGTCAAGAACATTCGGGTGCGGCCGGTGGGCGTTGCAGCCAAGCCGGTGGCCGAAGGCGCGGCCGCCGCGCAGGGCGAATGAGCGACACACCATCCGACACCACGGCGGCGGGGGAGGAGGCTGATCCTTCGGCCTCCCCAGCCGCCGACCGTCCCGACAAGCTCCGGCTGCGGATTGCCGGGGAGGCGGGGCGGATGCTGGCTGACCGTGGTGGCGACGCCCGTCGCGCCGGCTTCCGGGCCGCCAGGCGCGTGGGGCGGGGCTGGGTGCCGCCGCAGCACCTGCCCGACCCGAGTGAGATCCGCCGCGAGACGGAGCGGGCGATGGTGCAAGGCTCCGATGCGCCGGCTGGAAAGCCGGGGCTTCCCGGCGACCGCTTCGACCGGATCGCCGAACTTGTCCGCGTTCTCGGGGCGGTGAAGCGGGATCCGGTGAAGTATCCGGAGGGGGACGCGCTCGAGCATTCGCTTCAGGTGTTTGCAAGAGTGAGCGAGGAGTGTCCGTGGGACGAGGAGTTGCTCACGGCGGCGCTGGTCCACGACATCGGCCTGGCGATCGACCGCTCCGCCGCGGTGGCCGTGGCACTCGAGGAGCTTGCCGATCTCGCCACCGCTCGCACCCGGTGGCTGGTGGAGATGCTGCCGGTGGCGACGGCCCTCCACGCCGGCACGCTCGGGCACCGGGCCCGCCATCGGCTCGAGGAGCATCCCGACTACGACAGCCTCCGG
>CAJBCV010000166.1 GCA_903951635.1 uncultured Planctomycetaceae bacterium | reverse complement strand
TCCCTCACGCGCCGGCGCTCCGCCGCAAGGATGCGGCGGCGCACCCCCAGGGGATGAAGGCCATGGATGGCTTCATCCCTCACGCGCCGGCGCTCCGCCGCAAGGATGCGGCGGCGCACCCCCAGGGGATGAAGGCCATGGATGGCTTCATCCCCGTGTATTCAGTGCATTTCCACGGCGCAGCTGCCGAGGCCGCCGCGGTAATAGTTGAACTGCACGTTGGGGTGATCGGCGAGGAGCGACATCGGCGTGCTCGCATCGACGAAACGCTTCGAGATCATCAGCGCCGTCAACCGCTGGCCGAGCGGGTTGTCGTGCGTGCCGGCGTGCCAGATGGAAACTTTCTCCGCCCGCCAGGTTTCCTTGGGGCCGACGGTGACGGCCTGCTTTGGCACCATCGTGATGTTGCCGCCGCCGCTGGTGCGGGCGTTCTGGGCGAGCGTGATCGGATGGAGCTCGACGACGCGCGTGCCGAGGCTGCGGTATTCCTCCGGCGTCGGCGGAGCGTCGGTGTGAAGACCGGTGCGGCGGAGCGGATCGTTGAAGGCCCAGTGCTTGATGTCCCCCTGGCCCCCCTGCATCACCGCGCAGCGCGCCGTGTCCCAACTGGCGACGTAGGCGGCGACGTCGGCCTTGGGGAAGTGGAGGTTCGCTTCCGGCATGCGGAGCTCCGGACGGATCCGGTCGAAGCAGAGCTCGCGGTCGGCACGCTCGAAGGAGAGCGGATGGGTGACAGGGACGGCGACGCCATCCTCGACCCATTCGTCCATGCCCCAGAAATGCGCGTGGCGGAGGTCGAGGTCGAGCGCGTTGACCAGCCGCGCCACGAGGGGCAGTTGCTCGGTCGGGCCGATCGGCCCGCAGATTCCCACCGGATCGTCGGCCTTCGCCTGGCGCCAGGCCTCGATGTATTCCAGTGCCTCGGCAAGGTAGAAGTCTTCGAGCGTGTCGTAGAAGACGACGCGGAAGCCGGGGCGCGAGAGCCGCTCCATGTCGTGCATCGACAGTGCCGCCGCTTCGCGGATCAATTCAGAGGGGAGCGTCGTGTAGTCCCACCACTCGGGGGCGACCCGGCTCGGCTGACGTGACATGGTCATGGGCGTGGTCCTCTGAATGGTGGGGAAGGGGGCGGGGGGCTTTGTGTCGTGGAGTTCTTGGATCGATCCGGCGGGAAGTCAGCGTCGCTGAAAGGTCACCTTGCCGGCAAGGGCCTCGGTGAGCGGGTCGGCCTCGTGGGCGGAGAGGCCGAGGTGGAGGTGGCGCGTCCAGCCTTCGGCATGGTCGCAGCCGCCCCACTGGCTTCCTACGCGGCGCGACACCTCGTCGCAGGTATCGAGGTAGCTGTCCATGCCCTGCGTCGAGTCGAGCCAGGCCTTCTGGCTGACGTGGGCCGCGAGGGCCGCGCGCTTGCGCGGCTGGACGCTCGTCGTGTCGACGGTGAACTCCGGCGTGACGGGGCGGCGGAGGCCGTCGCACTGGCCGTGCGGCATGGCGTGGTAGACGAACACGTCCCCCGGCACCGGGGCGAGCGGGGGCTCGGTGACGAAGTTCGGCATCGCCTTGACGAACGCCGCGGTGACCGCGAGCCGGCAGGCGTTCATGTGGTCTTCCATGTAGTCGTCGGGGAAGTGCGTGAGGACGATCTGCGGCCGCGCTGCCCGGACGACGCTCGCCACCCGCCGCAGGTGACGCTCGTCATAAAAGATCATCAGGTCGCTGCTGACGCTGTCGTGGAACGTGGCACCGAGGATCGCGGCGGCATCGCGCGCCTCACGGGCGCGGATCCGTGCCGTCTCGGCCCGGTCGGTGACCATGCTGCCGCAGTCGCCGTTGGCGATGTTGCAATAGTCGATCTCCCATCCTGCCTCGGCGAGGAGGAGGAGCGTGCCGGCGGCGACGAACTCGATGTCGTCCGGATGGGCCATCAGCGCAAGCGCTCGCGGACGATCGGGCGAGGAATCAGCGGACATCAGCGGCTCCCTGATAGGGTTTGGCGCACCCCTGTGCGGCGGTTGACGAGGGCTTCCCGGGCAAAGTAGCCTTGTGGAGCTTCGAATCAAGGGAGGGTCTCATGGCCACGCGTTCCAACCGTTCTGCATCCACCAGTTCAGCGTCGTTGACCACCGACGCGAAGGCCCCCGGCGTATCGCGCCGCGGGTTCGTCGCCGCCGGGTCGGCCGCCGCGGCTGCCCTTTCAGTGTCGGTGGCCCGCGGGGCCAACGCCGGCGGCAGCGATCGCCTCAAGGTTGGGCTCGTCGGCTGCGGTGGCCGTGGGTCGGGCGCCGCCTCGCAGGCGATGTCGGCCGATCCGGGGGTCGTCCTCTGGTCGATCGCCGATGCCTTCCCCGACCGTGCCGAGAGTGGTGCCGGGATCCTCCAACGCGTCGTCGAGGAGAAGGCGGCCGCCGATCCGACCTGGGCGCAGCGCTTCGACGTCTCCGCCGACCGTCGCTTCACCGGCCTCGATGGCTACAAGCAACTCATCGAGGCCTGCGATGTCGTCCTCCTCGCCTCCCCCCCCGCCTTCCGTCCCTTCCACCTCAAAGCGGCCGTCGAGGCCGGGAAGCAGATCTTCTGCGAGAAGCCGATGGCGGTCGATTCGGCGGGGCTGAGGAGCATTCGCGAGACGGTGAAACTCGCCACCGAGAAGGCGATCAACCTCGTCGCCGGATTCTGCTGGCGCTATTCAGCGCGGGAGCGGGACATTTTCGACCGTATCCACTATGGCGCGATCGGCCCGGTTCGCGCCGTCTACACGACCTACAACGCCGCCGGATTCCGGGGTGAGGTGCCCAGGCAGCCGGGGTGGAGCGACCTCGAGTACTACATCCGTAATTGGCAGTATTACACCTGGCTTTCCGGCGACCACATCGCCGAGCAGGCGGTCCATTCGATCGACAAGATCGCTTGGGCCATGAAGGATGTTCCGCCGGTGCGCGTCGTCTGCACCGGTGGCCGTGAGGTGCGCCCTGACGTGCCCCTCGGCAATAACATCTACGACCATTTCGGCGCCACCTTCGAATATGCCGACGGCAGCCGTGGCTTCCACATGTGCCGCCACTTCCCCAACTGTGTCAATGACAACAGCGACTACATCATGGGGGCCAACGGCTACGCTTCCGTCAGCGGATTCCAGGACAGGCACGAGATCGTCACCGACGGCAAAGCGTGGACGAGCGAGGCGAAGAAGAACGACATGTACCAGCAGGAGCATGACGAGCTCTTCGCCGCCATCCGTGCCGGCAAGCCGATCAACGACGGCGTGCGGATGACCAACAGCACCGCGATGGCGATCATGGCCCGGATGAGCGCCTACACCGGCCAAGATGTCACGTGGGATCAGGTGTGGGAGTCGAAGGAGGACCTCGCTCCGCCGTCGTGGGAGTTCGGTCCCGCCCTCCCGCCGCAGCCGATCGCCGTGCCTGGCAAGACGAAGCTCATCTGAACGGACACGCCCCGCCGAGCTCCGCAGGTCTCTCCCTCCGGGGAGACTGGTGCGATTCGGGATCGACCGAGAGACCATCATGACGACCCACCCTGTGGCCCCGCGTGGGCCCGCCGGCAAAAATCCAGCCGCCGTCTCGTCGCTTCCCATCTACCGTGGGCCGCTCCCACAGGCGACGCATCAGCACGGAAGCCCGATCGAGCGGTTGCCGGTGACGGTTTATGAGCAGCCGGGCGACGCGAGTCGTGCCGTCGCCCGGGAGATCGCCGAACTCGTGCAGTCGCGTGCCGCAGCCGGGCGGAGGACGGTCCTCGGCCTCGCTACCGGGAGCACGCCGGTCGGCGTCTATGACGAGTTGATCCGTCTCCATCGCGAGGAAGGGGTGTCGTTCAGCACCGTCGTGACGTTCAATCTCGACGAATACTGGCCGATGGATCCAGGCGCGCTTCAGAGCTATTGCCGCTTCATGCGCGAGCATCTCTTCGACCATCTCGACATTCCGAACGAGTCGATCCACATTCCCGACGGCACGCTTTCCCGGCAGGAGGTTTTTGCCGCCTGTGAGAAGTACGAAGAGGCGATTCGGTCGGCCGGTGGGATCGACCTGCAGATCCTCGGCATCGGCCGCACCGGTCACATCGGCTTCAACGAACCGGGGAGCCCGCCGGAGAGTCGGACGCGGCTGATTACGCTCGATCATGTCACGCGGGCCGACGCAGCCAGTGATTTCTTCGGCGAGTGGAATGTGCCCCGTCAGGCGATCACGATGGGGGTCGGATCGATCCTCGACGCCCGGCGCGTGATCCTTCTCGCCTTTGGTGAGCACAAGTCGCCGGTCGTCGCCAAGGCCGTCGAACTGGCCCCCTCGAGCCAGGTTTCTGCCAGTGCCCTCCAGCAGCATCCAGACGCCCGATTCGTCCTCGATCGGGCGGCGGCGGCCGGGCTGACAAGGTTCGTCTCCCCGTGGCTCGTCGGGCCGCTCGACCTGCTGGGAATGGAATGGACCGAGGGGCTCGTGCGGAAGGCCGTGATCTGGCTAGCGATCACCCTTCAAAAGCCGATCCTCAAGCTCACGGACGAGGACTACAACGAGCACGGTCTTCAGGACCTCCTCTCGACCTGCGGCCGGGCCTACGACATCAACATCGACGTCTTTCGCTCGATGCAGGACACGATCTCCGGTTGGCCGGGGGGCAAGCCGGGCAGGCCGCGGCGCCAGCGGTTTTCCCAGCGCGCGGCCGCGAAGTGGACTGGCGTCGTACGCGCGTCGGGCACGCCGACGCTCCCCGGTGACGACCCGTTTCCGAAGCGGATCGTGGTCTTCAGTCCCCACCCCGACGATGACGTCATCAGCATGGGGGGGACGTTCATCCGGCTCTGCGAGCAGGGGCACGAGGTCCACGTCGCCTATCAGACCAGCGGCAACATCGCCGTCTGGGACGGGGCGGCAGAGCGACATGCGGAGTTCGTCGAGGAGTTCATCCGTGCCTTTGCGGGCACGAGCGTGACCTGCTCGGAAGGGGTATCGTCGGTCGTGGAACGGATTCGGGCGTTCATCCGGGAGAAGCCAGCCGGCGCCGTCGACATTCCTGAGCTGCAAGCGGTGAAGGGGCTCATCCGCCGGACGGAGGCTCGGGCGGCGGCACGGCTCTCCGGGGTCGCCGATGCGCGGATCCACTTCCTCGACCTCCCCTTCTACGAGACGGGGCGGGTGCGAAAGAAGCCGATCGGTCCGGAGGACGTGGCGATCACCTGCCGTCTCCTCGAGGAGGTTCAGCCGCACCAGATCTACGCAGCCGGCGATCTTTCCGATCCCCATGGCACGCATCGGGTGTGCCTTGCCTCGGTGACCGCCGCGATGAAGCAACTCGAGAGCCGTCCGTGGGCCAAGGATTGCGAGTTCTGGCTCTATCGGGGTGCCTGGCAGGAATGGGAGCCGCACGAAATCGACATGGCGGTGCCCCTCTCGCCAGACGAGGTCCGCCGCAAGCGGCTGGCGATCTTCAAGCACGAGAGCCAAAAGGATCGTGCTTTGTTCCCCGGCGCCACCGATCCGCGTGAGTTCTGGCAACGGGCGGAGGACCGCAATCGAGCCACCGCCCAGACCTACGACCGGCTCGGGTTGCCCGAATACGAGGCGATCGAGGGCTTCGTGCTCCACCATGGCTGAGCCGGGGATCGGCGCTGCGGGCCTTGCTCGGGCGGGTGGATGTCTGGTCGGCGGGCTTGGAATCGTTGGGAATGTCACGCGCGGGCGCGGGACGTGAGTGGGGATGTTCGATCGGCGGCCTTCGGGTCGAGCCGAGGGGGGCTTTGATGAAGACGCGGAATGTCGGCGTGATCGGCTACGGTTGGGCGGCGACGGCGCACATCGACGCCATCAACGCCACCCGGCAGGGGCAGGTGACCGCGGTCTGCTCGTCGCGGCCCCTCGATCCAGCCGAGCTCTCCGCCAAACATGGCCGGCCGATGAAGGCCTACCGGCGTGTCGAGGATCTCCTTGCCGACCAGTCGATCGACGTCGTCGACATCACGAGCTATCCGAGCGAGCACCGCGATCAGGCGGTTGCTGCCGCAGCCGCCGGCAAGCACATCATCCTCGAGAAGCCGATGGCGAACTCGCCCGGCGAGGTCCGTGACATCGTCGCCGCAGCGACGAAGTATGGCGTGAAGGGATGCGTCTGCTTCGAATGCCGGTTCTCGAGCCAGTTTCGGGTCACGAAGGCCCTCCTCGACGAAGGGCTCCTCGGCCGTCTCCATTACGGCGAGGTCGACTACTACCACGGCATCGGCCCGTGGTACGGCCAGTTCCGCTGGAACACCGGGAAGAAGGACGGCGGCAGCGCGCTGCTCACCGCCGGCTGCCATGCCCTCGACGCGCTGATGCTGCTGATGGGGGGCGAGGTGGAGAGTGTCACGAGCCTGTCGACGAAGTCGGCCAGCGACGTCTTCGCCCCGTATGAATACGACACCTCGAGTGTCACGCTCCTCCACTTCAAGGGGGGCGCCGTCGGCAAGTCGGCGGCGATCGTCGACTGCCTCCAGCCCTACTATTTCCACACGCACCTGGTGGGGAGCGAGGGAAGCCTTCTCGACAACCGCTTCCACTCGCAGAAGCTCCACACCGACCGGCATGCCTGGAGCACGCTCGCCATGAAGCTCCTCGATTCCGGAGACGTCAGTGATCATCCCTACCAGGCGCAGTTCCAGGCCTTTTTCGACGCCCTCGACGCAGGCGTCGAGATGCCGCTGACGAGTTTCCCCGAGGCCGCCAAGACGTTCGACGTGATCTTCGCCGCCGACCAGAGCGCCGCCGAGGGGGGCCGGCCTGTCCGGCTTGCCTGACCCGAGCGGGCGTTTCATTCCCCGACCGATGTCCCGAAAAGGATCCATGACCATGCGCTGTCCCGACCGCCCCCGCTCCGCCTGGCACCTGCTTGCTGCGGTGCTCCTGACGGCGCTCGCCGTCGGTAATCTGCCGGCGCAGGAACCGGCCCCGAAGGCGGCCGTCGCCGATCGGGAAGGAGCCCTCGAGGCCGCCGCCGAAGCCCGCATCGCGGCGCTCGTGGCGGGGGATGTCGCCGCCCTCGGGGCGATCCTCTCCGACGATCTCCACTACGTCCATTCCAGCGGCGTGGCCGACACGAAGGAGGCCTTCCTGGCCAACCTCGTCTCCGGGAAGACGAAGTACGTCGAGTACGTGCCCGGGGAGCGTTCGTGGCGGTTTCCGGCTGCGGGGATCGCTCTCGAGTCAGGGAAGGCGCGGATCAAGGTCGTCAACGAGACCGGCCCGATGACCGTCCAACTCTCGTATTTGGCCACCTGGCGCGAGGAGAACGGCCAGTGGCGGTTTCTCGCCTGGCAGTCGGCGCGGCTTCCGCAGACGACGATGCCGGCCGGCTTCACGGCGCTGTTCAATGGGAAGGATCTCGCCGGGTGGCGCGGTCGCCCCCACTTCGATCCGGCCGCCGAAGCGGCGCTCGCTCCCGAGGAGAAGGGCGCGAAGCAGGCGGAGTGGGATGCCGACATGGCGCAGCACTGGAAGGTGGAGGGGGAAGAGATCGTCAGCGACGGTCACGGCGTGTTCCTCACCACCGATCGCGACTACGGCGACTTCGAGTTGCACGTGGAGTGGATGCTTCCCGAATCGTGCGCCGACAGCGGCATCTATCTCCGTGGCAATCCCCAGGTGCAGATCTGGGATCCGGACTGCGAGCGTGACTTCCAGCATGGTAATCAGAAGGGCTCCGGGGGCCTGTGGAACAATCCCGCCGACAGCCCCGGCAAGTGGCCGCTGGAGCGGGCGGATCGGCCGACAGGGGAATGGAACACGACCCGGATCCGGATGCAGGGGGAGCACGTCACCGTGATCCTCAACGACCGGGTCGTCGTTGACGATGCCAGACTCGCGAACTTCTTCGCCGCCGGCCAGCCGCTTCCGGAGAAGGGGCCGATTCAAATCCAGACGCACGGCGCGCCGATGCGCGTTCGCAACGTCGCCATCCGCGAGCTCTCCACGCTCGAGGGGAGCGGCCCGGGCTGGCGCGACCTCACGGGCGCTGAGTTCGAGAACGTCAACGGCGAGCCCGACACCTGGACCTGGAAGGATGGTGGCGTCCACTGCACCGGCCGGCCGGTCGGCGTGATCAAGACGAAGCAGCCGGTGAAGAACCTGGAGATGTCGGTCGAGTGGCGCCACCTCACGAAGGGGGGCAATTCGGGCGTCTTCCTCTGGGCTCCTGCCTCGGTCCTCGAGAACCTCAAGCCGGGGGCGCTTCCGCCGGGCGGGATCGAGGTCCAGGTCCTCGATCATGGCTATGCCGAGGAGTACGAGCGGTCGACGGGGAAAAAGTCCGATTGGTTCACGACCGATGGCGACGTGTTTCCGGTCGGCAGCTCCGACATGACGCCCTTCCCCCCCGTCGCCCCCGGCGGCAAGCGGAGCTTCCCCACCGCCAGTCACTCCCGGGGATCCCCCGAATGGAACCATTACTACATCCGCGCCATCGATGGCGAGGTGCGGCTGTGGGTCAACGGGCACGAGGTTTCCGGGGGCACCGAGTGCAAGCCGGCCGAGGGCTTTTTGTGCCTGGAGTCGGAGGGGGCACCGGTCGAGTTCCGGCGCTTGCGGATCCGTCACCTCCCCTGAGCAAACCTCGACTGGCACCGATCGGGATTGCGACGATAATTCGAGGCTCCACCTTCCCAGAGGAGTCCTCCCGTGTCGGTTCGTTTCCCCCTGATGGCGCTTCCCGTTCTCCTCGCCCTTCTCGCCGGCGCCACGGCCCTGGCCGTTCCCGGTGGGCACCCGATCCCGGCGCCGAAGAAGCCGACCGTCGCCGAGAAGTCGGACGAGCCGGTGACGGCGGCGGCGGCCTTCGGGATGCACGAGGGATTCGAGGCGCGGCTGTTTGCCGCCGAGCCGGACATCGCCAACCCGGTCGCCTTTTCGGTCGATGAAAATGGGGATGTGTACGTCTGCGAGACGTTCCGTCAGGGGCGGGCGGTGAACGACAACCGCGGCCACGACGACGCCTGGGTCAACGCCGACCTTGCCGCACAGTCAGTGGAGGATCGGGATGCGTTCTACCGCCGCCTCCTCGATGCGAAGACGGTGGCCGAGTGGGAGCGCGACGACGACCGGGTGCGGAAGCTCGTCGATACCGACGGCGACGGCGTTGCGGACGAAGCGAGC
Source organism: uncultured Planctomycetaceae bacterium (assembly GCA_903951635.1). GTDB lineage: Bacteria > Planctomycetota > Planctomycetia > Pirellulales > UBA1268 > QWOP01. The sequence goes on along the minus strand of CAJBCV010000166.1, from coordinate 4,797 downwards.
GTCTATGCCGATGGCTTCAATGGCCTGATGGCGGGTACGGCTGCCGGGATCCTCGCCCGGCGCGGGGAGGTCTGGCTCGCCTGCATTCCCTCCTTCTATCGGCTCCGCGACCTCGACGGGAACGGGCAGGTCGACGCGGGCCCCGAGGAGCGGCAGGAGCTCTCCACCGGCTACGGAGTTCGGGTGGCGCTCCGCGGACACGATCTCCACGGGCTCGTCCTGGGGCCCGACGGACGGATCTACTTCTCGATCGGCGATCGGGGCTACAAGATCGCGCTCGATGGCCGGACGTACCATGATCCCGGCAGTGGCGCCGTCTTCCGCTGCAACCCGGACGGGAGCGGCTTCGAGATCTTCGCCACGAGCCTCCGTAATCCGCAGGAACTCGCCTTCGACGATCTCGGCAACCTGTTCACCGTCGACAACAACTCCGACGGTGGCGATCAGGCGAGGCTCATCCACCTGCTCCCGGGGAGCGACTCGGGCTGGAACATGTCGTTTCAGTACATGGAGGATCGCGGGCCGTGGCACCGCGAGAAGCTCTGGCATACGGCCCACGACGGCCAGCCAGCCTGGATCATCCCCGCGCTTGCGCACATCGGCTCTGGGCCGTCGGGGCTCTCCTTCTACCCAGGCACCGGGCTGGGGAAGCACTTCGAAAAGCGTTTCCTCCTCTGCGATTTCCGTGGCGGCGCCGCCAACAGTTCGATCCGCACCTTTCGCGTCGTTCCCAACGGGGCGAGCTTCAAGCCTGTCGACGAGGAGGAGACCTTCCGCAACATCCTCGCCACCGATGCCGAAGTCGGGCCGGACGGCAGCCTGTGGGTGAGCGACTGGGTTCACGGCTGGGAAGGGGAGGGAAAGGGGAGGATCTGGCGCTTCGTTCCTCCGCCGCGGTCGGCCGCCGAGCAAGGGGTCGTCGACGAGGTGCAGGCCCTCCTCCGCGCGGACTGGTCGCTCGTCGAAGCACCCCGACTGACGACGCTGCTCGGTCATGTCGATCGACGGATCCGCCTCGAGTCGCAGTGGGAACTGGCCCGACGGGGTGACGTCGCCTCGCTCACTGCGGTTGCCGTCGATCCCCACGCCCCGCTCTTGGCCCGCGTCCACGCCATCCAGGGGCTGGGGCAGACTGCCCGGACGGGGGCCGCGTCGGAGGAGAGCACGGCGTCCGCGCCGCTTGCGTTCCTCCTGGCCGATGCGGCCTGGGAGATCCGGATGGTCGCCGCGCGGGAGCTCGGCGACGCCGGGATCTCCGTCGGCGCCGACGGCCGGCAGGCCCTCGTCGGCCTGCTTCACGACGATCATCTCCAGGTGCGCTCCGCCGCGGCGATCGCGCTGGGGCGGATCGGGCGCCTCGCAGGGGCTCGCGATGAGGACGTTGTGCGGGCCCTCTGCGCCGAGGCCGACGGTGCGGCGGCTACCGATCCTCACTACCGCCATTCGATCGTCATGGGATTGGCCGGCTGCAGCGATGATGCGGGCCTGGTCCGACTGGCCGCTGATTCGTCGCCGCGGGTCAGACTGGCGGCAGTCGTGGCGCTCCGACGCCTCGGCAGCGACCGCGTGGTGACGTTTCTCGACGATGCCGACGCGCGGGTCGCCGCCGAGGCGGCCCGGGCGATCCACGATCTGCCGTTGGCCGGGGCCTGGGGAGAACTGGCGGCGCGCGTCGCCACCGGTCCGCTCGACGAGGCGTTTCTCCGCCGGGCCGTCGCGGTGGCCGAGCAATTGGGGACGAAGGCCGATGCCGAGCGCCTCGTGGCGCTCGCGGCCAGATCGGACGCGCCGGCCGCGATCCGCGTTCTGGCCCTCGATGTTCTCCGCAGCTGGAGCCAGCCGCCGGTGCGGAGCCGCGTCAACGGCTCGTGGCAGCCGATCGACGCGCGCGATGCCACGCCGGCCCGGGAGGCCCTCGAGGCCGCGCTCCCCGAACTCCTCGCCTCGAATCTCGACGACACGCTCCGCGCGGGCCTCCTCAAGGGGGCGGCAGAGCTGGGGATCGCGTCGGTCGGCCCGCTCCTGGCCGACTGGGCCCGCGACGGATCGCGGAGCCCCGCGTCGCGGGCCGAGGCGCTGGTCACGCTCGACGCGGCCGGCGATGCCTCGGCCGTCGCGCTCTCCACGGCGCTCCTGCGCGATCCGAGCCCGGCGGTGAGGTCGGCGGCGCGGAAGGTGCGGGCCGCCCGATTGCCTGCTGGGGAAACGGTGGCGGAGCTCGTGCGGGCCGCCGCCGCGGCCGACGTCGGGGAGCGACAGACGGCGATCGACCTCCTCGGGAGCATCGATGACCCGGCCGCCACGAGCGCCGTCACGGCGCTCGTCGAGGGGCTCCGATCGAGGCGCGATGGTGCCACGGAGCTGGAGGTCAACGAAGCTGCGGCGCGGCGTCTCGGACAGGAAGTGGCCGATCGGCTCGCCGCCGAACGGGTCGCCACGGCGCTCGAGGGGGATTCGACCACCGCCTGGCGCGACTGCCTCGACGGCGGAGACGCTGCGAGGGGGAGAGCGCTGTTCTTCGGCAAGGTGGCCGTGTCGTGCGTCCGCTGCCACCGCGCCGAGGGGATCGGCGGCGACGTCGGGCCGAAGCTCGACGGGATCGCGAAGGAAAAGGCGAGGGACTATCTCCTCGAAGCGATCGTCGCTCCCGACGCGAAGGTGGCCGATGCTTTCCGCACGACGGTTCTGGTCACCGACGACGGACGGACGGTCGCCGGGATCGTCACGGGGGAGAAGGATGGCATCCTGTCGCTCAAAAACGCCGACGGCAGCGTCGTCGAGGTGGCGCTGGACACGATCGAGGATCGGGCGAGCGGGCCGAGCTCGATGCCCGCGGATCTGGCCAAGAAACTCACCCGCCGCGAGCTCCGTGATCTGGTCGCGTGGCTGTCGTCGTTGCGATAGGCTGATGATTCGGGGACCGGTCGTCTTTTTCACCCGTTTGTCGTGGACACTTTTTTCTCGTGGAGAGACTTTTCATGCGGATGCTCGCGAACTCCTGGATGACCCTGCTCGGCCGCGGTGCGCTGGCCACGGCGCTGGTCATGGCGATCGGCACCGGCTCGCGCGCCGAGGAGCCCGGCTACAAGACGCTCTTCGACGGCAAGACGACGCAGGGCTGGCAGGGGGATGTCGGCGGCTACGAGGTGAAGGATGGCGAGCTCCACTGCCGCAAGGGGGCCGGTGGCAAGCTGCTGACGAAGGAGGAGTTTGCCGATTTCGATCTGAAGTTCGAGTTCCGCCTCACCCCCGGCGCCAACAACGGCCTGGGCATCCGCGCGCCGATCGACGGCGACGCTGCCTTTGCCGGGATGGAGCTGCAGATCCTCGACGACGGCCATGAGAAGTACGCCGGGATCGCCCCCTATCAGTCGCACGGCTCGGTCTACGGCGTCCTCCCCGCGAAGCGTGGCGCTCTGAAGCCCACGGGGGAGTGGAACAGCCAGGAAGTGATCGCCGAGGGATCGAAGATCAAGGTGATCCTCAACGGCACGACGATCGTCGATGGCGACATCGCCGAGTTCCGTGACGGCAAGAAGACCCTCGACGGCCAGGCCCATCCCGGCCTCAAGCGGACCACCGGCCACATCGGCTTCCTCGGCCACGGGGACGAAGTCCACTTCCGCAACATCCGCGTCAAGCCGCTGGCGAAGTGACGGCGACTCCCATGCCTCGCTCCCCCCGTCCGCTCGCCCTGGCCCGATCCGTGCTCCTCGCCTTCCTGGCAGGGAGCCTGTCGATCGGCGGCACGAGCGCCGCGGAGCCGGGGGGGGCCGAGCGGGGGAGCGGTGGTGTGGTGGCGGAGCAGGTCCGCGATCTCTTTTCCAGACGCTGTCGTGAGTGCCACGGCCCCGACTCCCAAGAAGGGGGCCTGCGGCTCGATCGCGATCCACGCGGTGCCGGTGAACCGGGGGCGGTCGTCGTGGCCGGAAACCGGGTGGCCAGTGCGCTTCTTGATCGGGTGACCTCGACCGATCCCGATCGGCGGATGCCGCCGCGGGGAAAGCCTCTTTCGGACGAGGAGATCGGGCTGGTGGGGGCGTGGATCGATGCCGGCGCCGCTTGGCCGGAGGGGGCATGGCGCGATCCGCGGCTCGATCACTGGGCCTGGCAACCGGTCGTGCGTCCCGATGTCCCCGGCGGCGCTGTCGGCGCCGCGGCGATCGACGCCTTCCTCGCCGCGCGTCTCGGGGAGAACGGCCTCGCCCCGGCGCCGGAGGCCGATCGGCGAACGCTCATCCGCCGGGCGTCGTTCGATCTCGTCGGCCTCCCGCCGACGCCCGAAGAGGTGGCCGCCTTCGAGGCCGACGCGGCCCCCGACGCCTTCCAACGCCTCGTCGACCGCCTCCTCGCGTCGCCCGCGCACGGCGAACGGTGGGCGCGGCATTGGCTCGATGTCGCCCACTACGCCGACAGCCACGGCTACGAGCGCGACCAACTCCGCCCCCATGCCTGGCGCTACCGCGACTGGGTGATCGACGCCCTCAATGCCGACAAGCCGTACGACGCGTTTCTCCGCGAGCAGGTGGCCGGGGACGTGATCGCGCCCGACGATCCAGCGGCGGTGGTGGCCAGCGCCTTTCTCGTGGCGGGCCCGTGGGATCTCGTCGGGCAAGTGGAGACGCAAAGTGCCGCGCTTCGCCGTCAGGCCCGGGCCGATGATCTCGACGACATGCTCACGCAGGTGATGGCCGCCGCGTGTGGCGTGACGATCAACTGCGCCCGCTGCCACGACCACAAGCTCGATCCGATCCCGCAGCGCGACTACACGGCGCTCACGGCCCTCCTCGCCGGCGT
>CAJBCV010000165.1 GCA_903951635.1 uncultured Planctomycetaceae bacterium | reverse complement strand
GGTCTGGTTCGTCTGCAAGCCCCTCGTGCGGCAGCTCGTGCTCGCCGCCGCCTCCGGAGCGCTGGAGCAGGTGCTGAGCCTGACCCGCGCCGCCGCCCCCGCAACCCCACCGGTGCCTGCATGATCTCGACGACGTCGCTCGTGTTCGCCGCGGTCGCAATTGCGTTCCTCTGGTGGGTCAACCGCCAGCCGGGTCCGGCCGCCCCTGCCTTGATCCCCTTGCCGCCGCTGCCGGGGGGCGCGGCCCCTCTCCCGTCGCTCCCCGGCAGCGCCCCGGTTGGGGGCGGGATGTCGCCCCTGCTCCTGGGGGCGATCCTGCTTCCCTGGGGCTTGATGGCATGGTCTCACGTCCACCGGACTTCCCCGGACCCCGGCCCGTCTCCCGCGGTCGAGGGAATCGATCTGCGGGGCAAGTTCGTCGGCGAGCATGCCGCGGAGGATGCCTCGACGGTGGCCGTCCTCACGCTCCAGACGGCCGACGCGATCCACGACGATGGAAGGATTGATTTCGACGGCGACGGCCGGATCGACGAGCCCCGGCTCCTGACCGGCCGGCAGATCTGGGAGCTCCGAAACCTCATGCGGGCCTACCACACCGGGGGCGTTCTCCTCGGCGATCGGCAGCCGATGGTTCGCGACGCGATCAAGGCATACCTCGACGAGCGCTGCGGGAAGTCCTCCGGGGAGGTGACGTCCGAAACGAAAGCCGTGTGGGAAGACGCGTTTCGCGTGATCCATCGAGCCGCCGTCCAGGCAATGGGAGGCTGACATGACCGCACGCCAACGCACTGTCTGGACATGGTCGGCGATCTCGTTCGTGGTCTTCGCCGCGATCGTCGGCGCGTTGGTCGAGCGTGCCACGCACCGGATTGCTGAGAGGGTCGAGTCCCGTCTTGGATACGTCCCGAATCCCGAAGGCACTCGCGAGTTCCTTGCCGAGCTCGAGCACCCGCTCTTCGCGGACGCCGCCCCCGACGTGATGGACAACGCCAAGGGGCGGGATGTCTTCCTCTACCGCTATGCGGACAAGGCTCACCGCCAGGTCTACGGCACGCCGTTCACGGTCTGGGATCAGGGCGACCACGGCAGCTGTGTCAGCTTTGGTTTTGCGATGGCCTCATACGTGGGCCAAACCGTGGATTGGTCGCAAGGCGAGCGAGACGACCCGCCGCTCCTCGTGGCGACGGAACCGATCTACGCCGGATCGCGAACGCTCGCGCGGCTGCCCCCGCAGGCACGTAACACGGGCGGCGACGGCTCTTACGGGGGCGCCGCGGCGCGATGGATTTCCGGTCGGTGCAAAGACCCGTCGGTTGGCGGCATCCTCTACCGCCAAAAGTACGGCGACGTCGATCTGACCGAGTATTCCATCCCGCGGTCGATTGCGTGGGGCCGCGACGGCGTGCCCGCAGATCTCGCCCGCGAGGGCATGAAACACGCCGCGCAGGGGGTCGCCCTCTGTCGCGACTGGTCGTCCCTGTGCGCCAGCCTGGAAAACGGGATGCCGGTGGCGATTTGCAGCCAGGTTGGCTTCGGCCAGAAGTGGGGCGCGGTCCGAGACAAGGATGGATTCCGCCCCCGCAGCGGCACCTGGAGTCACTCGATGTGCGTGCTCGCGATCCGCCACAAGGCGAACGGATCGCCGCGAGACGGGGCCCTCATTGCCAATTCGTGGTCGCCCGACTGGATCAGCGGACCGCGATGGCCCGAGGACATGCCTGAGGGCTGTTTCTGGGTGTCGCGGGAAGCCATGGAAGAAATCCTCGACGCCGAAGACTCTTTCGCGATCGCCGGCGTGGCCGGCTTCCAGGCCCGCGACTTGGATAACGGCGCGTGGCTCGAGCCCGCACCGATCCGCCCCGTGTCCGCAACTCCCTCCAGTGTCGCCAACTCCTATTCACTCGCCCCGTGAGGACTGCTCCCGTGCGAATCGACCGCCAGACGCTGATTGCCCTCGTCGTCGCCCTCTCCCTTGGGTGGTGGTTTGGTCACTCGCCGGCATCGCCGGTGGGCCCGCCACCGACGCCGGACCGGCCGGTGCTGAAAGCGTTCGGGCGCGTGGCTCGGCTCGCAGCTCGTGCCGGGCTCTGGTTCGCGTTGGCCGGCGAGAGCGGCCCCGACCGTCCTCAGTCGCCGGGGCCCTCGCAGTCGCCGCAGGGTGACGAGCGGCAGCTCGTGCGCGCGAGGGCCCCGGCGATCGGCGCCGACGGGCTCCAGGAGCTCGACCACGCGGAGGGATGGTGATGTTCGACTTTCGCGGTGTCGTCCCGTTCCTCCTCTTTTGCGGCGCGATCCTGGGGGCTCTCGGCCTCGGGCTGGCAATGCTGCTTTGGCGAGCCGCGTTGTGGATCCTCGAGCACGTGAGGTGGGAATGGTGACGCTCATCTACCTCGTCTCCGCGTGGCTGGCGGCTGACGTCGCTACCGGGGCCGTGCACTGGTGGGAGGACCGCTATGGCGATCCGGCATGGCCGATCGTTGGCCGGTGGGTGATCGAGCCAAACATCGTTCACCACAAGGATCCGCGGGCTATGCTCGCCGGAGGCTACTGGCAACGAAACTGGACGACGATCATCCCGGCCGCGGTGGCTGCCGCCGTCGCTCTGGCGTGCGGTCAACAGTGGCTCGCTCTTGTCGCCGGGCTTGCCACGCAGGCCAACGAAATCCACGGCTGGTCGCACCAGCGTTGCTCTCGACCGATTCGGGGGCTCCAGCTCCTCGGCGTGGTGTCGTCGCAAGAAGGCCACGCCCGGCACCACCGCTCGCCGTTCTCAACCGATTTCTGTGTCATGACGGATTTGACGAATCCGCTCCTGGGAGCCGTCGGATTCTGGCGGATTCTTGAAGCTGTTGTCGGGCTGTTTGGGATCACGCCGCGTGTCGAAAGAGCTTCCGCATGAT
>CAJBCV010000164.1 GCA_903951635.1 uncultured Planctomycetaceae bacterium | reverse complement strand
GGATATCGTTTCCCTGATCGTCCTTCTCTCGGTGGGCCTGGTGGTGGCTGAATTGATGGTGCGACTCCAACTCCAGACCTCGATGGCGGTCGATCGGGAGCGACGCACCGCCCGCCTCCTCGAGCACTCTCGCGCCTTGGCCCTCGCCGCAGACCCCGCAGCCGCTGCGGCCACGCTCGCCGGTTCGGCACTGGCCGTGACGTCAGCAACGGCGATCGAGGTCCGGTTGGCCGACTCGGCTGGGGCGCTTGTGACCGCCGCCCGGAGCGGGACGCTTCTTTCCGCCGCGGCGGAGGCGGGACTCGTCGCCTGGGTCGAGGTGCATGGCCGTGCCGCCGGCCGGGGTACCGACACGCTCCCCGGCGCCGGGCTGACCTGCCTGCCGGTCCGCCACCGCGGCCGGGGCCTCGGCGTCCTCGTGATCGGCTTCGATCCGCCGCGAGGTCTGTCGCGCCAGGAGCACGACATCCTTGCGGCGCTTGTCGACCAGACGGCCGTGACGCTCAAGAGCCTCGAGAAACGCTGACAATCATGGGATTCCGCTCGCTCGCCAGCTGCGTCGATGCCCTCCGTGCCGAGCGGGAGGCAGTCCTCGTCGACGCCCCGGTCGATCCCCACTTGGAGATCGCCGAGATCCAGCGGCGGCTCTACCGCTCCGGCGGCCCGGCGGTGTTGTTCACCAATCCCCGCGGCTGCCCGTTCCCGATCCTCGTCAATCTCTATGGCACCCGCAAACGCGTCGAGCGGATCTTCGTCGACACCCTCGATCGTGTCCGCCGGCTCGTCGAGTTGAAGATCGATCCGACCGCCGCCGCCCGCCGCCCGTGGCGCTACTGGCGGGCGCCGCTGGATGCGCTCACGATGCTTCCGCGACACGTGAGCCGGGGGCCGGTACACGCCTGCCAGGTGGCGCTTTCTTCCCTGCCCCAAGTCGTCTGCTGGCCGGGGGATGGCGGACCGTTCATCACACTTCCTTGTGTCTACTCCGAGGATCCAGCCCGCCCCGGCACACAGGGCTCGAATCTCGGCATGTACCGCGTCCAGCTGGCCGGCAATGCCTATCGGCCGCTCGACGAAATCGGCCTCCACTATCAGCTCCACCGCGGCATCGGCGTCCACCACGGCAGGGCGCTTGAGCGCGGCGAGCCGCTCCGTGTCGTGATCACCGTCGGCGGCTCACCGGCCATGGCGGTGGCAGCGATGATGCCCCTCCCTGAAGGGCTTTCGGAGCTGACCTTCGCCGGGGCCCTGGCCGGCCATCGGATTGCGATGATCACGGCCAAGGGGAGGCCGGGAGTCTACGCCGAGGCCGATTTCGCGATCGAAGGGACGATCCTTCCCGGCACGAAACCGGAGGGCCCGTTCGGCGACCACCTCGGCTACTACGCCCGCTGCCACGACTTCCCGGTCCTCCGCGTCGATCGCGTCTCCCACCGTCACGGCGCGATCTGGCCGATCACGGTCGTGGGGCGGCCGCCCCAAGAGGACACGATGTTCGGCTGGCTCGTCCACGAGCTGACCGGGCCGATCATCCCCACCGTCCTCCCCGGCGTGACGAGCGTCCATGCCGTCGATGCCGCCGGCGTCCACCCGCTCCTCTTGGCGGTGGGGAGCGAGCGCTACCAGCCGTGGCGAAAGACCGATCGCCCGGCCGAACTCCTCACCCAGGCCTCGAGCATCCTCGGCCAGGGGCAGCTGTCGCTCGCGAAATACCTCCTCATCGTCAATGGCCTCGAAGCTCCCGGGCTCGATGCCCACGACATCGAAGCCTTCCTCGATTGGCTCCTCGCCCGCGTCGACTGGCGGCGCGACTGCCACTTCCACACCGAGACGACGATCGACACCCTCGACTACTCGGGCTCCGGCATGAACGCCGGCTCGAAGCTCGTCGTCGCCGCCCGCGGTGCCCCGCGCCGCTCGCTCGGCCGCGAGCTTCCCACGGCGCTCCCGCTTCCGACCGGCTTCGCCAATCCGCGCGTCTGCCGCCCCGGCATCCTCGCCATCGAGGGGCCGTCCATCGAGCCCCGCTCCCGGCTCAACGCCGGTGACGACGCGGCGATCTGGCAGGGGGCTGCCGCCTCGCCGTGGAGCGCCGACATCGAACGGCTCTGTGCGGCGCTCACGTCCGCGGAAGGACTCGACGCCTGGCCGCTGATCGTCGTCGTCGACGATGCTCCCTTCGCGGCAGCCTCGCTCGACAATCTCCTCTGGACGACGTTCACCCGCTCCAACCCCGCCGCCGACGTCCATGGCGTCGGCGCCACGGTCCGTCAGAAGCACTGGGGCTGTACCGGTCCGCTCGTCATCGATGCCCGGCTCAAGCCGCACCACGCCCCGCCGGTGGAAGAAGATCCGGCCGTCTCGGCCCGCGTCGATGCCCTCGCCGTCCGGGGCGGGGCGCTTGAGGGCCTGTTCGAATGACGAGAAGGTAGCGGGACGGGGCGTTGGCCTGTCTTGGAAATCCCGATCGTGGTGAGTCACGCACGACTTGACCGCACCATCGTCACGGCTTTTCTCGCACCGGGCATCGAAGAAGAGGTCGGTGATCTCGCCCATCGGCCGGTTCTGCAAAGCGTCGAGTTGCTCGACGAGTTCGGCAGCGGCCCGACTCACGTGGGTCGAGGGAACCTCGAGCCCGCGGAACTCCTCGTCGATGGCCGTCACGTTTCTGGTGCTGCCGCCGTGACGTATCATGGAGGGCATGACGAGCATCAGAGCGCTCGCCATGAAGGCCCCGGTCGAGAGCCTTCGGAGGGAACGGCCGAGGTTTTGTTGCACGAACTTGTCGCGGCACGAAGGATGGCCGCCGCACCTTTGAAGCCGTTTACCGACCCGATCCGAAGTCCCCTATGAACCTTCAGGATTTGCCGTGGCTGCCGAGGCCACCCGCCGACTGGGGCCACTGTCTGCGGGCGATTGAGGGTACCGCCGATGAGAAGGCGGCCGCCCTCCGCGCCCTTTCGAACTTCGCCCTCGACGACAACCAACTCGGCAGGCTTGCCAAAGCCGCGAGTGCGGCCGGGGACGGCGCGGGATGGCGACCTTTCCGGCTGGCTCTCCTTTCCAGCACGACGACCACGTTGCTGAAAGCGTCCCTCGTCGGTACGGCCGTGCGATACGGCATCCGCCTCGACGTCGTGGAAGGGGGCTACAACCAAGTGGTGCAGGACACCTTCTCCGAGGGTTCGGAGATCGTGCGCGCTCGGCCGGACGGCATCCTCCTCGCCCTCGACCGCGGAGCCGTCCCCGGTCTGGAGGCGGCGATCGCGAGCGGGGATGAGGACACCGAGGCCGCCATCGGTTGGCTCATGCAGATCTGCGAGCGTTTGCTCGAGCGGACGGGCGCGACACTGTTCGTCCAGAACATCCTTCCCCCGACCCTCGGCCTCTTCGGCTCGCTCGAACCGGCCACGGCCGCCTCGCAACGGCAGCGCATCGACAACTTCAACGCGTGCCTCGCCGCACGACTTGGGACGCTGGGTGCCGTGCTGGTCGACATCGACGGGCTCGCCCGCGCCGTGGGCTATGAGAACTGGCAAAGCCCGCATCTCTGGCACCTCGGCAAGATCCCATTCGACCACTCGATGAACCCGCTGTTCGCCGAGTGGGTGCTCCGGCTCGTCGCGGCCCGGCTGGGACTGTCCCGCAAATGCCTCGTGGTGGACTGCGACAACACCCTGTGGGGCGGGGTGGTCGGAGACGACGGATTGGAGGGCCTCCGTATCGGACAGGGGGAGCCGGTCGGGGAGGCCTTCGCTGCCGTCCAGCGACTTGTTGCCAACCTGCGGACCCGCGGGGTCATCATTGCCGTCTGCTCAAAGAACGACGACGCCACGGCGCGGCGAGTCTTCCGTGAGCACCCGGACATGATCCTGCGCGAGGAGGACATCGCTGTCTTCCAGGCGAACTGGAAGGACAAGGCCTCGAACCTCCGTGCTATCGCCGGAGCGCTCAACATCTCGACGTCGAGCCTCGTGTTTCTCGACGACAACCCGGCGGAACGCGAGCAGGTGCGCCAGGAACTCCCGGAGGTCGCGGTTCCGGAGGTCGGAGACGATCCGACTTCCTACCCTTTGGCTCTCCTCGCCGCTGGCTATTTCGAGACCCTCGGGTTCACCGAGGACGACCGGCGTCGGGCTGGACAATACCGCGCCAACGCGCTGCGGGCCGAGCTGGCGGCCGACCTGCATGACCCGCAGGCCTTCCTTGCCTCGTTGTCTATGGAAGCCGTGCTCGCACCGTTCGCCGCGACGGGGCGCACGCGGGTCGCCCAACTCATCAGCCGGTCGAACCAGTTCAACCTCACGGCGCGCTGCCATGACGAAGCCGCCTTGGCGGCCTTCGAGAACGATCCACGGGCCGTCACCTTGCAGGTCCGGCTCAAGGACCGATTCGGAGACAACGGCACGGTCAGCGTCGTGATCGGCATGGAGGACGGCGACACCATGGTGCTCGACACATGGCTGATGAGTTGCCGCGTCCTCAACCGCCGCCTCGAAGAGGCCGTGTTGGACGTTCTGGTCGAGTCGGCGCGAGCCCGAGGGATCCAAAGAATCGTAGGGCACTTCATCCCGAGCGGTCGCAACGACCTTGTCCGGGACCACTACGGCCGGTTGGGATTCACCAGGGACCGGGCGAGTACGGACCATGACACGTGGGGCCTCGAACTGGCCGACTACGTGCCGAGGAATCCCCCGATCCTCGTCGTCCGCCCAACGCCTGAGGGCGGCGTCCTATGACCATCGTCTCTCTCAACTTCCTGGCCTTTCTGCTCGGGGCCGTGGCGTGTTTCCACCTGCCGCCGCCTGAATGGCGGCCCGGGCTGCTCTTTCCCGCCACCTGCCTCGTGTTCCTCGTGCTGGTGAGCCCCTCGGCTGCAGGCGTCGCAGCGTTGCTCGGATTTTTCGCGATGGTCTGGCTCCTGCTGGAGATGGCGATTCGAAACCCCGGGCGGCACGCGTTGGCCGGCGTCCTGGCGGCGGTGCTGCTCGGGTTCGGCTGGTTGAAGGGCTACGAGTTTCTCCGCTTTCTCCCGCTGTCTTCGGCCGTGCCGGCCACCATCGGCTTGTCGTACATCCTGATCCGCTCGATCCAACTCGTTTTCGACTCGGTGGAGACGCCACCTGCACGTCTGAACCCCGTGACGGTGTTCAGCTTTCTCATGGCTTGGCCCTGCCTGGTGTCGGGCCCGATCCAGCGCTACCAAGACTTCGAGCGTCAGCTCGCCGGCATGACAACGTTCCGCCTCGGCCGAGAGGTGGTGCTGCGTGCCATGGAGCGGATCATCCGCGGATATTTCTTTGTTTGCGTGATGGGCGATGCCACCCGCGGGCTGTGGCTCGGGCTGAAGGCTATCGCTTTCGACGGGCCTCATCCGTTGGCCCTCGGCGTGTCGCAGGCGGCGTTCCTCTTCCACCTCTTCTTCGATTTCGCGGGCTACACGGAGATCGTCATCGGCGCCGGCTACCTCTTCGGACTCACCCTGCCGGAGAACTTCAACCAGCCTTTCCGCGCCCGCAGTTTCCTCGAGTTCTGGAACCGCTGGCATATGACCATGTCGGGATTCTTCAAGACCTACGTCTTCAATCCTGCCGCGTTGGCACTGACCCGGATCACGCCGTCACCCGCGTGGACGATCGTCTGCGCAACCGCGGCGTTCTTCGCCACGTTCTTTCTCGTCGGGCTCTGGCACGGCACGACGTGGGCATTCGTCATCTGTGGGCTGATGCTGGGGTTGGGCGCTTCCGTCAATTATGCCTACACAACCCGCCTCCGGGCCGTCCTCGGCCGAACGCGGTACGATCGGCTCACCTCCCGGCTTCTGTACATCGCGCCGGCCACCGCCTTCGCCTTCACCTACCTCTGTCTGAGCATCACGCCGCTGTGGATGACCGTGGATGAACTGTCGGCCACCCTTGGGCGCTACGGGCCGGCCGGTTTGGTGCTGGCTGAAGGCGTCCTTTTTCTGGTGTTGCTCGTCACCATCCCGTGGTGGTTAAAGCAGGACAGGGCGAAGCGCCGTCCCCTCTGGCTGAGTTGCACGCTGATGGGTGCGCAACTCGCCGCCATTCAGCTTTACGGCTTTCTTTTTCCGGCGACCGGCGGCCAATTCTTTTACGAGCAGTTCTGATGAAACCCTTCGCGATCATCGCCCTTTCCTGGTTCGCCTGCATGGCGGCTGCGGGCATGGGGTGCGTGGCGATTTTCGGCTGGCCCGATGCGCATCTGCCGGTCGAGGTGCTGACACTGCCGCGAACGAGTTTCCGGGACGAGGCGTTGCGGGCGATTTTCGAGACCCGCACGCTGGCGAAGTCAGGCAGACCGCTGCTGCTGATTTTGGGCGCCTCGGCCGCGCAGGAGGGCTATCGCCCGGCGGTCCTGCAACCCCTGCTCCCTGCCTATTCGGTGAACAACCTCTGCATGGGGGGTGCCAACGTAACGGAGATGGACCAAGTCCTGGACCTTGCGCTGAAGTCGGCCCGCCCAGCCGCCTTGCGAGGATCGGAGTTGGTGCTCGGCTTGAGTTTCCCCGTCTTCGTCCGGGATGCCCGGAGGTGGACGAACCAGGATTTCGTGGGGGCCGAGATGATCGAGCGAGGGGTGTTGGTGTCCGACATCGTCAAGGAGGCCAGCCGTTGCCCTCCGCTGCTCGATCCCTGCAACCCGGTGTTCCGTCGGACGCCGGCGCCGGTTTCGGAGTCGTTGCGTGGCTGCCTCGCCACCCTCCTGCCGCTGCTGCTGCGCATCACGGACCACCCAGCGGACAGAGTGCTTGCTTCGTGGCGCTGGCGTTACAAATTGCCGACCCATCGCGACCCAGCGCCCCCGACAGCGGCCCCCGCGTGGGGGGGCAATGCGCGGCAGCAAGATGTAGACTGGTTGATTGATTACATGGGTGAGACGGGAAACAGGCTGCCTGAGGAACAGTTTGTCGTGCTGCAACGGGTCATCGCCAAGGCACGGGCGGTCGGGATGCGGGTCACCGCGGTGAGTGTGCCCTTGCCAACGTGGCACAAATCGGGCAGCCCCTATCACGGCGCCTACGAGG
>CAJBCV010000163.1 GCA_903951635.1 uncultured Planctomycetaceae bacterium | reverse complement strand
TGGCCGTGCCCATCGAGCCGATCGCGTCCTGGTTGCCGAGGCCGATCTGCGGATCACCGAGGCGATAGCCCTCGGCGACACGGATCTGCCGCCGCACGATGTCGATGCCGGTGATCTCCTCGGTGACCGTGTGCTCGACCTGGATGCGCGGGTTGACCTCGATGAAATAGAACCGGCCGGTGTCGGTGTCGACGAGGAACTCGACCGTCCCGGCGTTCTCGTAGCGAGCCGTCCGGCCGATCGCCAGGGCGGCGTCGCAGATCGCCTTCCGCATGCCGGGGTCGAGGTTCGGCGCGGGGGCGACTTCCACCACCTTCTGGTGGCGACGCTGCACGGAGCAGTCGCGCTCGAAGAGGTGCACGAGCCCCCCGTGCATGTCGCCGAGGAGTTGCACCTCGATGTGGCGGGCATGCTGGATGAACTTCTCGACGAACACCTTCGCGCTGCCGAAGGCCGTCTTGCTCTCGCGCTGGGCGCTTTCGAGGGCGACGGCGAGTTCGTCTTCTCCGCGGACGACCCGCATTCCGCGGCCGCCGCCGCCATGGGCCGCCTTGAGGATCACCGGCCAGCCGAGATCCTTGGCGATCCGCAGCGCCTCGGCCTGACTCGTCACCGGCTGCGAACTGCCGGCGAGGATCGGCACGCCGGCACGCTTGGCGAGATCACGGGCCGCGGTCTTGTCGCCGAGGGTCTCGAGGAGCTCCACGCGTGGGCCGACGAACGTGATTCCCGCCGCCAGGCAGGCCGCGGCAAACTCGGGGTTCTCCGAAAGAAAGCCATAGCCCGGGTGGATCGCGTCGACGCCGTGCGCCTTGGCCAGCGCCACGATCCCCTCGAAGTCGAGATAGGAGCGGATCGGCTCGCCGGCGCGGCCGACGAGGTACGACTCGTCCGCCTTGAAACGGTGGAGGGCGAACCGGTCCTCGTGGGCATAGATCGCCACGGTGCGGATCCCCAACTCGTGGGCCGAGCGGAAGACGCGGATGGCGATCTCGGAGCGGTTGGCGACCAGCAGCTTCTTGATCGGGCGGACCATGTCGATTCCTGCGTGACGGGGGGCGGCGGAGAAACGGCCTGAAACGGTGGCCAAAAACCTCGGGGCAAAAACCCAGACTGTACGTCCCTCGAGCGGTCAGCGGGAAGGGCCGGCACCGTTTTCCTGGGCGTAACTCGGGCGGAGGTAGTCGGGGGCGAGTTCTGCTGCCGACCCGCTCGCCCCGGCGGCCAGGAGCCGCAAGCCCAGTCGCCCGGCCATCGCGGCCGAGGGGAGCCGAGCCGCCCCGGCGACGGGGCGGAGGTCGCCGCGGGCCGCCACGAGGGCCGCCACCGCGTCCAGGTCGAGCCCGGGGCCGGCGAGCGTCGCGCCCGCTGGCACCCTTGCCACCCAGGTGGCGATCGGGACGAGCTCCCCACCCTCGGTCTGCCAGCCGGTGGGGGCGATGGCCGAGGGATGGAGCGTGGCCGCGAACAGATCGCCACGGCCGGCATCGTAGACGACCTCGATCGACGCCTCCCCCCCCACGCTCGCGCCGATGACCTCGAATCCCGACACACCCACGATCTTCATGCCGCCGGCCCAGGCGATCCCCTTCGCCGCCGCGATCCCGACCCGCAGCCCCGTAAACGAGCCCGGACCACGGTTCACCGCCACCAGATCGGCGTCGGCGACGCCCCAGCCCAGCTCGGCTGCCGCCTCCGCAAGCGCCGCGGCGATCCGCCGGGCATGGGCCTGGGCGGGAGCGAAACGGACCTCCGCCACCCGCTCTCCGTCGAGGGCGGCAACGCTGCCGGACGGCAGGGAGGTATCGATGGCGATGGTCTTCATGGAATCGGCTCCAGAGGGATGCAGGCTGCTTGACCGGGGTGACGCCCCCCCGTAGTCTGACGGGGATTGACCGGGATTTTCTGGTCGAACTTGCGGGCTTGCGTTCCCTGAGGATCGCCGTCCTCGATTGCACGTTCCTTGAGCGTGGGTTGTGGGCAGGTCGGTGGAATCCTTCTGATTCTCGAGACGCTGCCCAGGGGGTGGCACAGTAGGGGTGGAGTTGGCGTGAAGCGGGCGATCATCAGCGACATCCACGGCAACCTCGAGGCCCTTCAGGCGGTCCTCGCCGATATCGACCAGCAAAAGGTCGACTCGATCACCTGCCTCGGCGACATCGTCGGCTACGGGCCGAATCCTTGCGAGAGCGCTCGGCTCGTCCGCGATCGTTGCTCGCTGGTGATCCTCGGCAACCATGACCAGGGGGCCCTCTTCGATCCCGACGGCTTCAACGTCGGTGCCGAGCGGGCGATCCGCTGGACACGCTCGCAACTCGAACACCACGATGCGATGCCGAAGAACTCCGCGGATCGGCTGATGGACTGGCTGGGGGAATTGCCACGGTCGCATGTCGAGGGAAATCTCCTCTTCGTCCATGGTTCGGCCCGCCGGCCGCTCGACGAATATGTCTTCCCCGAAGACATTTACAACCCACTGAAGATGGAGCACATCTTCGAACTCGTCGGCCGGTACTGCTTCCAGGGGCACACCCACATCCCCGGTGTGTTCACCGTGGCGCCACAGTTCGAGGCCCCGGAGATCAGCCTCGTCGAAGAGGAATGGCGGCGGACGCTGCCGGCTCCGAAGGCGATGGTGAACGTCGGCTCGGTGGGGCAGCCACGCGATCTCGATTCCCGTGCCAGCTACGTGATCCTCGAGACCGGTGCTCCCTCCGATGATGTCGTCGTCCGCTTCCGGCGGATCCGCTATCCCGCCGACGTCACCTGCAAGAAGATCTACGCCGTCGCCGACCTCGACAATTACCTCGGCGACCGGCTCCTCGTCGGCCGCTGACGATTCCTCGGGCTTTCTCGCGGCGGCCCGAGCGGTTGGCCGCCGACGGCTGGCGCGTTCCGTCTGTTCGGCCTTGCCTCCGTCTCCCAGGGATTCCGGCGGCGGCTGGTATACTCAGGGGTCTCGGTGGGAGGTCGCGGTCTGCGGCCCTCCAGCCCCGGGTGGCGTTTTCCCGCCGCACGCTCGGGGCCCGGATCGGTCGGCGGCAGCGGTCGATGCGGCACGGATCCCGTGCCGCGGCCGGAGTGGTTCCTTCCGGGGAGCCCGATGGGCAGTGAATCGCCCGAGGAGATCATGGAACGCCGTCACGTTCAATTCGCGCTGGTCGCCTTCGCGATCATCTTCGGTAGCCAGCTTCTCCAGACATGGCTCTTCCCGCGCCCTCCGGCCGAGCTTGGGGAGGCCGACCCCGAGGTCGCGGCCGCCAAGGATCCGGCTGACCCCGATCAGGCCGCCGCCGCTGAGGCCGGCGCCGCAGAAAACCTTGGGGAGAACGCCCTGGCCGACGCTGCCGGCGCCAGCGGTGGCGCCGACGCGGCCGCCCAACCGGCCGAGGCCCCGGCCCCGCGCACCCGCCATGCCCTCGGGTCGCTCGACCCGACAGCCGCTTCCCAGGTGCTCTTCACGCTCACCAGCCGCGGCGCGGCGGTGGAGCGGATCGAATTGGCCGGCGAACGCTATCACGACCAGGACGACTGGCGCGGGTCGATGGGGCACTTGGCCGTGGCGCCGGTGGCTGGCGGCTGCCGCATCGGTGTCGTCGGCGCAGGGACGCCGGCCCACCTCGCCGGCCTCGCCGTCGGGGACGTCATCGAACGGGTCGGCGGCGTGGCGGTGACCGACTCGGCGGCGCTCGATCGGGCCTTCGACGGAACGAAGCCGGGGGGAAAGATCTCCGTCGACTACCGACGGGGCGACGTCTCGTCGTCGTGCGAGGTCCTTCTCGACCGCCGGCCACTCGAGGTCGTCCGCCCTGAATACCTTGCCGCGCCGGTGGAGAATCCCGACGCCGATCCGGCCGATCCGCTTTCGTTCCGGCTGTCGCTGGAATCGGTCGATGGCCGGGCGCGGCGCGAGTCGCTTGGCGAGCTTCCAGGCTTGGGTCTCGTCGACCGCGATTGGGTGGCGGAGCCCCTCGCCGCGGGCGAGGGGGTGCGGTTCAGCACACGGCTCCCCGGCGGGCTGTCGGTCGCCAAGGAATACCGGCTCGTCCCCGGCGTCGACGGCCGCCCGGCGACGCTCGACCTCGTCGTCGAGTTCGCCGCTGACAAGCCGACGACCGTGGAATACGCCCTCGACGGTCCGACCGGGCTGCCGACGGAAGGCTGGTGGTATACCTCCCGTGTCGCCCGCGACAACTGGGAGACGCTCGCCGTCCGTGACGTGGCGATGCGCTTCGCCGGCGAGCAGTCGGCGATCACCAGCGGCCTGAAGATCGCCGACAACAAGCTCGAGCATCCGGCCACCTCGGTCCGCGACGGCAAGCCGTTGTCGTTTGCCGGTGTCGACGCCCTCTACTTCGCCGCGGCGCTGATCCCGGCCACCGAGGGCGAGATCCCCGACCTCGCCGAGGTTCGACCGATCGCCGTCGGCGACGTCCCGGGGGCTGCCAAGAAGAAGCTCGTCGACGTCACCGCGAGGATCGTCTCCCGGCCGATCGTGCTCGAGCCGGGGAAGCCGGTTCGGCATCGCTTTGGAATCTTCGCCGGGCCGAAGAAGCCCGATCTCCTCGCCAGCTACGGTGCTCCGGGGGCGCCGATGGACGATCTCGTCTCCTACGGTTGGTTCGGCTGGGTGGCCCGGCCGATGATCGCCATCCTCCACGCCCTCCACGCCGTGATCGGCAATTACGGGATCGCAATCCTCCTCCTCACGGTCATGGTGCGCGGAGCGATGTTCCCGGTGAGCCGGAAGCAGGCGCTCTCGACGCAGAAGATGCAGGCCCTCCAGCCGGAGATGAAGGCGATCGCCGAGAAGTACAAGGACGACCCGGCCAAGCGCACGCAGGCGACGCAGGAGCTGTGGAAGAAGCACGACCACAATCCCGTCGGCGGCTGCCTGCCGGTCTTCATCCAGATCCCGATCTTCATGGGCCTCTACCGGTCGCTGGCCACCGATGTCGAGCTGCGGCAGGCGCCGCTGTTGAGCTCGGCGATCCGGTGGTGCTCGAATCTTGCCGCCCCTGACATGTTCTGGGATTGGTCGAATCTCCTCCCGCCGTTCCTCACGGCGCCAGAGGGCTACCTCGGCCCGTTCCTCAATCTTTTTCCCCTCGCCACGATCGGCCTGTTCATCTGGCAGCAGCACCTCTTCATGCCGCCGGCGGTCGACGAGCAGTCGCAGGTCCAGCAGCAGGTCATGAAGTACATGATGTTCTTCATGGCGGTGATGTTCTTCAAAGTGCCCTGTGGCCTCTGTCTCTACTTCATCGCCTCGAGCCTGTGGGGAATCGCCGAGCGGCTCATGCTCCCGACGGCGGCACCGGCGACCGCCACGGCAGGCGGAGGCGGCACCACTGGCGCCGGTCGAAAAATCATCGACGTTCCCTTCTTTTCGACGGGTGGAAAAGCCGAGGCCAACGGTGCCGCTCACGGCGACGCGGAGCGGAAGCGCCGTCAGGCCCGCAAGAAGCGCTGAGCGTTTTCGGTCCCCCTTGAACGGCAGGTACCGATGTGGGAGCCGGATGACCTGATCGTCGCCCCCGCCACGGTGCCCGGCCGGGGGGTGCGGGCGATCGTCCGCCTCGGCGGCGCGGGGCTCGACGACGTGCTCGCCGGGCTGTTTGTGCTTCCTGGGCCACTTCCGCCCTCGCCGCGGGCGATCCCCGCCACGCTCCGCCCCGACAGGCTCGGTGGTGAATGGGGGACTCTCGCCGTCGAGATTCTCCGGTGGCCCGGACCGGCGGGCCCGACGGGCGGGCCGCTTGCCGAGGTGCAGCTCCCCTGTTCGCAGCCGCTCGTCGAGGCGATCGTCGGCGAGGCCTGTCGGCTCGGGGCCCGACTGGCCCGGGGGGGGGAGTTCACGCTCCGCGCCTTCCTCGCCGGCAAGCTCGATCTTCTCCAGGCCGAAGCGGTGCTCGCCGTCGTCGATGCCCGCTCGCCCGAGGAGCTTTCCCTCGCCCTCGACCGGCTCGCCGGTGGAGTCGGCCGCGATCTCCACGCCCTCCGCGAGCGCCTCCTCGATCTCACCGCCGACGTCGAGGCGGCGATCGATTTTGCCGACGAGCGCAGCCCCGACAGCCTCGCCCAATCGAGCGCCGCGTTCTGGGGGGGCGTGATCGCTGCGCTCGGGGAGATCGGCCGCGCCGTCGACGCTGCGATGGCCAAGGTCGAATCGCGCGACGCCGGCATGCGCGGGCGGCTCCCGCGGGTCGTCATCTGTGGTCCGCCGAACATCGGCAAGAGCAGCCTCTACAACGCCCTCATCGGCCGCGAGGCGGCGCTGGTGTCCGATGAGGAGGGGACGACGCGTGATTGGCTCGAGGCGGTCGTCCGGGGCGATGCGCCGGGGCTTCCCGGCCAGCCGGGCGCGGTCGAATGGGTCCTCGTCGATACCGCCGGCGTGGGGAAGCGGGAAGGAGAGGGCCCCGCTCAGCCCGAGGCCGGGCTTGCCGCCGCGGCGGCGGAAGCCGGGATCGGCGAGGTCGGTCGGGCCGAGATCGTCGTTCGTTGTCGCGATCAGGTGGCCGGGCATGGCCGGACCGGCGCGGGTTCGCCCGACGGGATTTCCATCCCTGCCGGGGCGGTCGTGATCGACGTCCTCACTCGCTGCGACCGGGGTCTTTCGGAGGGCGACTTCGGCGCCGCGATCCCGACGAGCGCTGCGACTGGCCTGGGACTCGATCGCCTCCAGCGCGAGGTGGCCGCGGCGGTGGCGACGCTTCCCCGTTTCGGTGGCGCCGCGGAGCGGATCCGGGCCGGCCTCGTGGCGGCACGGGGCGCTTTGGGGGAAGCGGAGGCGATCGCCGAGTTGGGCCTTGCCGGTGGCCCGGCGGAGGAGCCGCTGCTTGCGGAGTCGCTCCTGGCGGCGATCGACGCGGTCGGCATGGTCACCGGCCACACGATCGGCACCGATCTCCTCGACCGGATATTCTCGCGGCATTGCGTCGGTAAGTAGCGTGGCTCGTGGCCTGGGGAAAAATCCTCTTCCACTCGGTTTTGCAGTCTTCTCCACTCGATCCCTCCGTGAGCCCCCCGTGAACACCTCCGAGTTGTCTTCCGTGCTCGGCCGGCTCGCGGCAGGCTCGCGACGCTTCGCCGCGATCGCCGCCGGTGAGCGTGCCGATCTCGCCCGTCGCACGGCGCTCTCGACGGTCGCCGTGGCGGGATCGTGGGCCGACGTCGCGGTGGCGATCAAACGTGGCCCGCCGGGAGCAGGCCCGAGCTTGGCGGAGGAACTGGCGACGGGGCCGATGGTGACAGCGCGCCTCTGCCTCCTCACGGCCCGGGCGCAGCGCGACATCGCTGCCTGCGGGATCCCGCGGGCCGCTGCCCCCCCGCGCGTCCTCCACGCCGGGCGTCGCTCGGTTGGGGGCACACCTGCGGCGCTTGTCGGGCTCGATCTCCT
>CAJBCV010000162.1 GCA_903951635.1 uncultured Planctomycetaceae bacterium | reverse complement strand
CCTCGAGACGTCGATTCCCTCGAGACGTCGATTCCCTCGAGACGTCGATTCCCTCGAGACGTCGATTCCCTCGAGACGTCGATTCAAGAGAGGCCCCGAGCGATGACGAGTGCGCCTCCCATCGCTGCTGCCAGCCCGAAGCCCGCGCTCGGCGCCGGGGCAAGCGCGTCCTTTGCGACCAACGAGGCGATCGCCGTCGGTGTGCTCGGGGCCCTTGCGATCCATGGGATCTTGCGCCTCTCGGGCGCGGTCGGTGAGGTGCCCGGCCTGGCGGCGCTGTGGGAGCTGCTGCCGGCATGGCGGCCGCAGCCGCCCACGGTCGCCGATCTCCCCCTTCTGGCAATGCTCCTCATCGGTGGGGCGATCCTCGTGGCGGAGCTTCTCGGGCAGGTGATGGGCGGGGTGTTTGGTGCCGATCTTCTCGCTGGCGTGGCGATCCTCACGAGCGTGTTCCTCGGCGAGTGGCTCGCCGGGGTGCTCGTCGTTCTCATGCTCTCCGGGGGGAAGGCGCTCGAGGCGCGGGCGGTGAGCCGGGCGGGGAGCGTGCTTGCGGCACTCGCCCGACGGATGCCGACGCTCGCCCATCGCCGCGAGACTGGAGGGATCGTCGATGTGCCACTGGCCAGTGTGGCCTTGGGGGACGTCGTCGTCGTTCTCCCCCATGAGATCTGCCCGGTCGACGGCGAGGTGGTGGCCGGGCACGGGACGATGGACGAGAGCTATCTCACCGGCGAGCCCTGGCAGATGCAAAAGGCGCCGGGAGTGGCGGTGTTGTCGGGGGCGATCAATGGCCAAGGGGCGCTCGAGGTGCGCGCCGAGCGGGTGGCGGGAGACAGCCGTTATGCCCGGATCGTCGATGTCCTCCGGGCGAGCGAGGAGCATCGCCCCCGCCTCCGTCGGCTCGCCGATTCACTCGGCGCCCTCTACACGCCGCTGGCGCTGGCCGTGGCCGGCGCGGCGTGGTGGGCCAGCGGCGATGCGACCAGGTTCCTGGCCGTCCTCGTCGTCGCCACCCCCTGCCCGCTCCTGATCGCGATTCCGGTCGCGATCATCGGCGCGGTGTCGCTGGCGGCCCGGCGTGGGATCGTCGTTCGCGATCCGGCGATCCTCGAACGGCTCGCCACCTGCCGGACGGGGATCTTCGACAAGACCGGCACGCTCACCTACGGCACGCCCCACCTCACCGAGGTCGTCGCGCTCGGGGACATCGATCGCGACGAGATCCTCCGTCTCGCTGCCGCCCTCGAGGCCTATTCGAAGCATCCCCTCGCCGCGGCGGTGACGGCGGCGGCGGCCGATCTCGGCGGGGCGCTTCCGGTGGAGGAGGTGTCGGAGCGACCGGGGCAGGGGCTCACGGGGCGCGTGGGCCCCACGGGGGCGACCCGCGAGGTGGCGATCACGAGCCGGACGAAGCTCGCCGCCGTCGCCGGCGCCGACGGGCTGCCGGCCGCGGCCGGGGGGCTTGAGTGTGTCGTCGTCGTCGATGGCGTCCCCGTCGGCCTGCTCCGCTTCCGCGACCGCCCGCGGAAGGATGGCGCCACGTTCGTCGAGCACCTCGGGCCGGCCCACGGGCTCGAGCGCGTGATGCTCGTTTCGGGCGACCGCGAGAGTGAGGTGAAGTGGCTCGCGGAGCGTGTCGGGATCAAGGAGGTCCACGCCGGCATTTCGCCCGAGGGAAAGCTGCGGATCGTCGAAGAGGCGACGAAGCAAGCGCCGACGCTGTTTGTCGGCGATGGGATCAACGACGCACCGGCGCTTGCGGCGGCCACCGTCGGGATCGCGATGGGAACAGCCAACGACGTCACCGGCGAGGCCGCCGGCGCCGTCGTCATGGATTCGGCGCTCGAGCGGGTGGACGAGCTTTTCCACATCGGCAAGCGCCTCCGGGCGATCGCGCTTCAAAGCGCCGTCGGCGGCATGGCGGCGAGCCTCGTGGGGATGGGATTCGCAGCGGCGGGGCTCCTGTCGCCGGCGCTCGGGGCACTCGTCCAGGAGGCGATCGACGTCGTCGCGGTTCTCAACGCCCTCCGCGTGGGGCGCGACAACGGCCAACTCAGCGACTATGGCGACGGCCCCGGCCGCCGCGGCGAGTGACGCGCGTCGCCGGCCGACAGGTCAGTCGATCCGCTGCCCGGCTTTTGCGTCGCGGGAGGGCGTGCCCGGCCGGAGGGCCCGCTCGGCGACCCCGGCCGCCGCCGATCCTCCGAGCCACAGCGCGGCGCCGGCCAGGGCCCCGGTCACGATCGCCGCCGGCCCTCCGGCGGCGGTGGCCGCGGCGCAGACTGCGGCGCTCGTCGCCATCCCGGCCGATTCGCCCGCGCGGCGGCTCCGCTCGGGGGAGTGGCCCGCCTGATGGGCGCTCCATTCGGCCGCCATCGCCGCCCCTTCGGCGACGAGCGTCGCGGGGAGGAGCGTGCGAAGTCCGAAGCGGACCGTCGTGCCCAGCGCGGTGCGGATGGCCACCCGTTGGGCGGCCCCGGCCGCGGCCCGCGCGGCCACCACGGCCGCCACGCGGGCTGCGGCACTGCCGACCCGCGAGGCGAGGAGATCGACCTGCCGGCTCCCACGCTCGCCGGTGGCGCACCAGGTGGCGAAGTGCTCGCAGTTGTCTACCACCGGGCAGTAGCCGTCGCGGCCGACGAGCGACAGCGCCCGTTCGGCGACTTCGTCGGGGGTATAGCGCGGGAGTGGAGCGGTGATCACGCGGATCGGGGCGCCGGCGGCAAACTCCGCGACGCTCGTCCGTGTAACCCGGCCGCCCTCGAAGATCCGCTCCGGATCGTCGGGCCTGGCATGGACGACGG
This sequence comes from uncultured Planctomycetaceae bacterium, assembly GCA_903951635.1. Classification (GTDB taxonomy): domain Bacteria; phylum Planctomycetota; class Planctomycetia; order Pirellulales; family UBA1268; genus QWOP01. The sequence continues at coordinate 3,489 of CAJBCV010000162.1, read as the reverse complement.
TGCCGTCCCCGAGATCGATGCCGTGATGGGTGTAGGTGACCGTCGAGCCGGCGAACCGGCGAACTGCCGAGAGTCTGTCGCCCCGTGCCATCCGTTCCTCCGCTGAGATCTCTTCCAAGGCTGCCGCCGAGCGAGGCTCTTTGGCAGCGCACGTCGGGCCTGGGAAAGTTTACGGCTCCGGCGGCGGCGAGGTTCGCACGAGGCTATTTGCGGCCGCTTTGCGCCGCTTCAGCGCGCCGAGCACTCGGGGTCAGTCGGCCCGCATCCGCTGGCGGAAGTACTTGAGGCCAGGGAAGAAGAAGCAGGCCGCGCTCACCAGCCCGAAGATGATGTGGGCATGTTCGGGAAACTTGCACATCACCAGCGCCGTCGCGAACAGGGCCGCGGCCTGGACATAAAATGCCCCGGAGAGGATGCCGGCCTTCGCGAAGAACGCCAGCCCCGCCACGAGCGCCAACACCGGCGAGAGCGTGAGCACCGGGAGGTGCATGAGATCCTCGACCCAGAACAGGAGCACGCTGCAGATCACGCTTCCGCCCCAGATGTGGGCGATCTGCCGTTCCACCGCCGTCACCGGGCCGTTGCGGTGACGCAACGCCCAGAAGATCGGCGCCCACAGCGCAAGGCCGCCGGCCCAGAGAACGAGGTAGGGCCAGCGCGTCGTCACCCCCTGCCAGGCGAGAACGTCGGTGGTCACCGAGAGGGCGAGGAGGACGACCGAATGCCACATCCAGAGGAGGCCCCAGTTCTCGAGGACGACCGCGTGGTGGGTCTCCCGGAAGAGGCGCGAGACGACGTCCGCGAGGCCGCCCCGGCGGGCGGCGACCGGCTCGCCGGCGAGATACGCGCGGAGGTCGGCGGCGAGGTCGCCGGCGGAGGCGTAGCGGAGGTCGGCCGGCTTTTGGAGCGTTTTCAGGGCGATCAATTCGAGGTCGCGGTCGACGCGCCGATCGATCGAGCGCGGCACCGGCGGATCGGATTCGAGCACCGCCAGGAGCGTGTCCATCGGGCTCGAGCCCTGGAACGGCGGGCGGCCGGTGAGCATCTGGTAGAGGATCGCGCCGAGGCTCCAGACGTCGCTCGCCGGGCCGACGTCGCCGCGGCTGCCGGCCGCCTGCTCCGGCGACATGTAGCAGGGGGTGCCGAGAATGGCGCCGGTGTGGGTGACCGACGCATCGGCCTCGAGCCGCTTGGCCAGCCCGAAGTCGGAGACGCGCGGTGCACCGTCGAGATCGATGAGGATGTTCGAGGGCTTGAGGTCACGATGGAGGACGCCGCGCGAATGGGCCACCTGGACGGCCTCGGCGACCTGCCCCAGGAGCGTGGCGGTCTCGCGCGCGGGGATCGGCCCGGCGGCGAGACGGCGGGCGAGCGTTGTCCCCTCGACGTATTGCATCGAGTAGAAGGGATGGCCGTCGTGCTGACCGACCTCGAACACCGACACGATGCCGGGATGGTCGAGCCGGGCCGCCGCCTCGGCCTCGCTGCGGAACCGGGCGAGATCAGCGGCCGAAGCGAGTTCACGGCGGAGGAGCATCTTCACCGCCACGATCCGCCCGAGGCTCAGCTGCCGCGCCCGATAAACGACTCCCATCCCGCCGCGGCCGACCTCCTCGAGGAGCTCGTAGTCGCCGAACAGGGCCGGCAGCGCCATCGCTCCCGGCATCACCGCGTCATCGGAGGCCGGAGGGAGGGGGACGACACTCGGGGCCGCGGTGCGCGTCGCGCCGGCGCCACGATCGATCGGCGGGGTGAAGATCGCCGACTCCCGCGCCACTGCGTCGGTGACCATCATCGCCGCGAACAGCTCGCGGAGCTGGGGGGCGAGATCGGGGTGGGAGCGGGCGAGGGAGTCGAGGCGTCCGGGATCGTCGCCATGGTCGGCCAGCTCGTCGAGAAGCTCGGCGAGCTGGGTTTCCTGGGCGATGGAGAGAGGCTCGTCGACGGCGCGACGCCGACAATGAAGCCGATCCTGGCGGATCGCCCCCCCGGCCGTGCCCCGTTCCCCGCGTGCCGTCATCGTCGTGTTCCGTCGCTGGTGATGCGAGTGTGAAATCCGGCCCTCTCGGTCCTGCATCGTAGGGGGGTTGGCCGGTCTGGCCATGGCCGGCGGCTCAACCCCCGTCGCCGGCCCCGTCGCCGGGTGCGTCGTCCCCACCGTCGAGGAGTACCCGGAGCCGACGCATGGCGCGGAGGTAGCGCATCCCGGCTGCGGGCTTGGAAAGCCCCAGCACGTCAGCCGCCTCGGCGGTGGAGAGATGCTCGAAGTGCCGGAGGAGGACAATCCGCCGATCGCCGTCATCGAGTTGCTCGACGGCCGCGGCGAAGCGCCGCTCGAGTTCGTGCCAGGTCGCCGCGGCGGCGGGGGTCAGCTCGCGGTCGGCCAGCCCCGCGACGCCGTCGGGGGAGGAATGGTCGCTGTCGGCGGGGCCAGCGAGCGAGACTTCGCGATCGAGGCTCCGCGACGCGGCGACGCGATGGCGGCGGTGGGCATCGATGAGGCGGTCGCGGGCCATGTGCCGCAGCCAGAGTTGGAACGGCATCGTCGGGTTGGCGAGGTAGTCGCCGAGCCGGCGGTTGGCCTCGAGCATGACGTCTTGGACGATGTCGCTGGCATCAACGCGCCGCTGCATGACCCGGTCCATGCGCCGGTCGACCATCCGGCGGATGGCGTCGCGGTGGCGGGCAAGGAGGCCGTTGACGGCGTCGTCGTCCCCCTCGCGGACGCGGTCGAGGAGGATCTGGGTGGGGGGGCCATCCCGCCACGGCGCGGCACCGGGCGGAGCCGTTGGTGGGGCCCCGTCGGCCCCGCGGCCCACGGCGGCATTCTCATCGTCCGGCGCGTGGCCGGGATTGCCTGACGGCACGTTCATGCGATTCCTCTGCTCCGCTCCATCGTACCAATGTGTCGGGGGAGCGGGGGCTGCGGATCGCCGTGGGTTTTTTTGACCGGGTGGTTTCCGTGATCCATAATCGCCGGCGGTTCAAGGACAGACCGCTGCCTGCCGCCACCGGACGCGGCAATCCGTCAACGGACTGTTATTCGTGGACGTCGCCCTGTTCGAGGCATGTTCGACCCGCGATCCGAGGCCTTGTTGCCCCGGTGCCTGCTCCTCTTCGACGGGGAGCGAAGGGTCGACGTCTGCCGGTCGCGGTGACTTTTCCGCGTCGATTCGCCACCGCGATCGTTCTGGCCGTCGCCCCGGCCGGCTCGGCCGCCTCGCTGCGATGCTCGCCGTGCTCGCCGTCGCTCCGGCAATGTCGATGGCGCAGGTCGTGCCGGTGGTCGTGCCGGTGTATGGTCAGGACGATTCAGGCGCGGCGATCGCCCCCGAGCCCGATCCCTCGATGCTCCCGGCGGTCGTGCCGGCGCCGGTGGCCCCGGCTGCGGTGTCGCCCCGGGGCCGTGGCGCCGCGGTGTCGGTGGGGCCGACCGTCGCCCTCCCTGCTCCCCAGGTCGCTCCGACGCCCCTGCCGGGCGTTCCAGAT
>CAJBCV010000161.1 GCA_903951635.1 uncultured Planctomycetaceae bacterium | reverse complement strand
GAGGGTTTCAATGGCAAAGCAAAACTGACCACCAGAAAAGCGTATGGCTTCAGAACCGCTCAAGGCATCGAATTCGCCCTGCTACACGCAATGGGACGCTTACCAGAGCCGGAAGTCACCCACAGATTCTGCTGAGGAGGCTTTTTTCATGCATCCGCGACGGCGTCGCCATCAATACGACTTCGCCGCCCCGAACTGCACCGTCGACACCGGATTCGTCTTGTCGCCGGTGGTGATGTAACGCCCGAAGACCGACATCCGTTCGCCGAAGTTCTTCACGAACCCGCTCCCTCGGTCGTGGAGGTAAATGAAAAAGTCGCCGGCGACCTCCTTACGGATCGTCCACTGCGTCGCATCGGCAAACTCCCCCTTGCCCGGGCCGATCGAATTGACGGCCACCCCGACGCGCCACTCCGCATCGATGCCCCAGGGAAGCTGCCCTTGCTGGCGGACGAGCAGGCCGGGCCTCGTCGGGCCCGCGAACGCCGGCGCCTTCCAGGGAGTTTTGACGAACTCCTCGAGCGGCTTCGCCACCGTCTCGATCGCCGGTGGCTTGACCCCGTCGCCCCGGGCCGCCGAGGTCTCGAGCCATCGGCCGAGCCCGCTCGGGGGAACGATCGGCATCCCGAGCGGATCGGCGACGACCGTCGGGGGAAGCGGAACGACCAGTTCCTCACCCTCCACCACGTCGGCGGCGAGCGCCACTGTGTCCCCGGCAAACCATGCCAAAAAGAGGCCGAAGACGACCGCGGGCATGGCCCCCGAGCGACACAATGACACGAGGAATGGCGTTCGATCGATCACGGATCTGGAGTGCACCGGAGGAAGTTGCGGGAGGGGCGGGAACGCTCCCGCCGCCCCGACCAATCCTTCCAGTCCGCCCCGCTCTCTTGCAAGACCGGACCGGGCAGGCGAGGCAACCCTGGCAAGAGGGATAGCGGCGGCGATTGGAGTGGCGGGATCGACATGGGCGGGGTGATTTCGCTATTCACCGGGCTCTCGATCAGCCACTTCGACGCACCTCGGCGTCAACGCTCACCCCCGGAGCGAAAGCCCATGCCAGGCCGATGTCTTCGCCCGGTCGTCGCCGTCACTCTCGCCCTCGGTTTCGGGACACTCGCCGGTTGCACGAAGCCGCTGGGCATCGTTCGGCAGGCGAGCGACGGCGCCGAGGCTCTGACGAACAAGGCCGAGGAGACCTTCAAGGACGTCCACGGCAAGGTCGATGCCTTCGGCGACCGACTCAAGGAGAAGGTCAAGGATCTCGGTGACGACCTCACCACTTGGAAGGACGACGACGAGACGGTGATCACTCCGACGAGCGGAGTCCGTGTCGATCCGCAGCCCATCGTCCGCTGACGCGCTGGCCCACCCGTCAACGCTCCGTCGGCTCCGCGACCGGCTTGAAGACGACCTTCCAATCACGGGCCATGTCGACGACAATCCAGCCGCGCCGCGGGGCTGCCTCGAGCGCCGTGACGAGGGTACCGGTCGCGGGCGGATGGGCGTCGTAGGCCGATTCGCGGACGGCATCGGTATGGTGGACGATGAGGCCGAACGACGGCGGGTGTCCGATCGTCGTCCATTCGAGCATCGCCTGATCGCCGTCGGAATTGCCGAAGCAGGCGACTGGCCGACGACCGATGAATCGATGGATGCCGACCGGCTTTCCCTCCCGGTCGTCGATCAACTCGATGCCCCCCTCCTTGACGAGCACCGGCTTGTCGCCGCGCAGTTCGTAGCGAACCTTCCCGTACGAGCCGATCACCTGGCTCGGCGGGATGCCGTAGACCTCCTCGGCCCACACGCGCATGAAGTCGGCGCCGCCGCCGGAGACGATGTAAGGGGCGAACCCATGATCGCGGAGGAGATCGAGGACCTCGAGCATCGGCTGGTAGGCAAGATCTGAGTAGGGGCGATTCCAGACGGGATGACGGGCCGTATCGAGCCAACGGCGGACACGGTCATTGAACTCATCCACCGTCATCCCGGCGTGCGTTGCCTCGAGGAGCATCATCCCCTGGCCGGGCCCCGAGCGGAGCACTCCGGTGACATCTCCGGCCAGTGCCGCGCTGATCGCCGCATTCTCCTTCCACTCCGGATGGTCTCCCTCGAGCCGTTTGAGCTCGTCGACGACGAACTGCGCCTGAAACGGAAGTGGCGTCTCTGGCCAGAGCGTGCCGTCGTTGTCGAAGACGGCGATCCGTGCCGCCGGCTCGAGGAAGTCGGGGGAGCCGGGCGTCGTCGTCCGCTCGACAAACTCGAGGATCGCCGTGCGGGCCGGGCTATCGTGCCAAGACGGGAGTGGCTCCGCCGCCGTCGCTTGCGATAGGAAGCCAACGCCGACCACGAGCACGGCGAGACCCCGCCACATGCCCCTCGGACGCACGATCGATCGCGCCTCTGACCTCATCGCATTCCTCCTGAAAAGATCCCTGAACTCCTCAGCCCGCCGGGGCCGGCTGCGGCGCCGCGGGGTCTGTCTTCGCCTTCAGCCGCCGCTCCAGATCGTCGAGCTTTTCCAGAAGTTTTTGCTGTGTCTCCTCGAGCTTCCGCACCTGGCTGCGAAGTTCCTTCACTTCGCCCGGAACCAGAGGCTGTTTCCCCCGCAGGGCCGCCAGCGCCCCCTCGGCCACCTTCCCGGTGCGGTCGGAGGCGCCATGCTTGGCCAAGCCTTGGAGGAGCGCTTCGGACTGCGGATCGCCGAGTTCGCCGAGGGCCCCGATCGCCGCGTGACGCACCGACGGCCGGGCGTCGAGGAGATGGGGCTCGAGGAACTCCCGGACGGAAGCCTTGTCGTCCCGAAGACTGCCGAGCTTCCCGGCCGTCCGCAGCGCCGTTCCCAACACCCGCGGCGGGAAGGCGTCGGGCTTCGCTTCCACGAGGCGGATGAGCGGCTGGAGGAGGGTGGGATCCTGGTGCTGACCGAGCGCGTCCATCGCCGCCTCGGCCACCTCCTGACGGTAGGAGTCGGAGCGGAGGGCGTCGAGGATCGCGTCGCGGGCCGCCGGGTCTTGATACTTCGCCAGGCCGTGGATCGCGACCGCCTGGATCGCCGGGTTTTTTTCCGTGCCCACGATCGAAACGAGCTGTTCCATGACCCCGGGGCGGTAGTAGGCGGCAATTCCCTCGACGACGCGGCGACGGACGCGGGCGTCGGGCTGAGAGAGCGACTTCCGCAGCTCCGCGAGGGCCTCGTCCGATCCGATCGCCTGGAGGGCATGGGCGGCCTGCTCGCGGACGCCGCGGAAGCCGTCCTCGCGGAGCGTTCGCCCGAGCCGCTCCACGGCGGCGCGGGAGCGCGTCTGCTCGAGCCCCTTCACGGCGATGATCCGGCCGATCGGATCGTCGGCGACGTCGAGCTGGGCCAGATGCATCGCTTCCGGCACCGGAAAGTCGACTTTGGCCAAGAGCGTGTAGTGGGGATCGAAGCGGACGAGCTTCGGCTGCCGGTCGAGGGGGAAATGGAAGTCGTGCGACGTGCCGGTGACCCGCACCGGCCGCTCGACGCTCGTGCCGTCGTCGAAGGTGAAGCGGACGACCGTATCGAAGGCGAACGAAAGCACCTTGTCGCTGGTCGGCTGGGTCTGCCGGACCGTGACGTGGGCGAGCTTCTCGTCGGGGTGCCACTGGTAGCCGATACGGAGATCGGGATGGCGGGCATGGTAGAGCCACTGGTCGAAGAACCGGTCGAGCGGCTTGCCGCTGAGCTCCTCGAAGACCTGACGAAGATCGTCGGTCGTCACGGTCGAAAGACTGTGCCGGTCGAGATACGTCTTCACCGCCTTGCGGTAGAGGTCGTCGCCGAAGTGACTGCGGAGCATGTGGAGCACCCAGCCCCCCTTCGGGTAGGCCCGGTAGTCAAACTGCTCGTTGGCGTCTGTGTAGCCCTTCCAGACGACCGGCCGGGTGTCGTCCCCTTGGGTGAGGATCCGCCCCTCGGCGTCGTTCCAAAGCCCGTAGAGGAGCTCATCGCGGCCGAACTTGTGGCCGTCGTAAAGATGAGCGTAGTAGGTCGCGAAGCCCTCGTTGAGCCACAGGTGGCTCCAGTCCTTGCAGGTCACGAGATCGCCAAACCACTGGTGGGCCAGTTCGTGGGCGTCGAGGCCGCGCGACGTGCGGATCGTCTCGGTTGCCTTCGTGTGAAGCGTCTGGTCGGTGAGGGTGGTGAGGCTCGTGTTCTCCATCCCGCCGGCGACGAAGTCCTGGATCGTCACCTGATCGTACTTGCCCCAGGGATAGGCAACGCCGATGTCGTCCTCGAAGAAGGCCATGATCGAGGCGGTGTCCTCGAAGGAGTTGACCGCCTCGGCCGCCGTCGACGGCTGCGTGTAGAAGCCCAGCGGCACGTCGCGGTGCCGCCCCTCGAGCTTGGCGAGATTGCCGGCGACGAGACAGACCAGGTAGCTCACGTGGGGCTTCTCCTGGATCCACTGCACCCGCTTCAGCCCTGTCGCCGCGTCGACCTCCTCGGCCACCTTGCGGCCGTTGGAGAGGACCGTCATCTCCGGCGGTACGTGGCAGATGACCTCGGTGGTCGAGCGCTCGTTGGGATAGTCGTGGCAAGGAAACCAGTGCCTCGCCTCGTGCGACTCTCCCTGCGTCCAGACATGCGTGTCGCCGGCCGGATAGCCCATGTCGGGCGTGCGGAAATAGAGCCCCCGGCGCGGCTCGGCCTCGTGCTCGATATGGAGGGTGATCTCGCGGTCGACCGGAATCGGCTCGGCGAAGCGAACGATCACCGCGCCGCGCGTCACGGTGTGGTCGGCGATCGGCACATCGGCCTTCACCCCATGGACGGTGAGATCGACAGCGTCGAGCCGCAACTGCTCGAGCGGCTTGGCGATCGGCTTGAACGTCAGGCTCGTCGTGCCCCGGACGGTGTGACGGGCGAAGTCGGGGGTGACATCGATGCGGATGTGGAGCATGTCGACGGCCCGGTCGGGGGCGTAGCGACGGCCATTCCCGGAATCGTCGATCGCGGCCCCGAAAGCGTCGGCGCCGAAATCGTGGTCAGCCCCGAGCCTCTCATGGCAGCGGCAGTGGTATTCCTCCTCGGCACGACCCCAACCGGGGGCTGACACGGTGGCCAGAAAGAGAAGTCCGGCGAGAACTCGCCCCGACAGTGACGGCATGGACATCGGCGACACCCCCAAAGAAGAAAGGCAGGGCGAAAGGGCAAGGAACGAGTGCACGGCGGAAAAATCCTGACGAGTATACTTCGGCCCGCCCCGCGTCGCCGGCGTGTCGGAATCGGCTCCGCTTGCTGCCCCCCCAATGAGAGCGTCCCCAATGCCCCCGATCGATCAGTCCCGCTCCGCGATCCTCGCCAGGCTCCGTGACAAGATCCGCCGCGGCCTCCCCGTGATCGGCGCCGGGGCCGGCACCGGCCTGTCGGCGAAGTGCGAGGAGGCAGGCGGCGTCGATCTGATCGTGATCTACAACTCCGGCCGCTACCGGATGGCCGGCCGCGGCTCGCTCGCCGGGCTCCTCGCCTACGGCAACGCCAACGAGATCGTCCGCGACATGGCCCGCGAAGTTCTCACGGCCGTGAAGCACACGCCTGTGCTGGCGGGCGTCAACGGCACCGATCCGTTCCTCCTCCGCGACCCGTTCCTCCGCGAGTTGAAGGACATCGGCTTTGCCGGGATCCAAAACTTCCCCACCGTCGGCCTCATCGACGGCACATTCCGGGCGAATCTCGAGGAGACGGGGATGGGCTACCATCACGAGGTCGATCTGATCGCCGCCGCCCGATCGCTCGACCTTCTCACGACCCCCTACGTCTTCAACCCCGAAGAAGCCCGGCTGATGGCGGCGGCCGGCGCTGACATCATCGTCGCCCACATGGGACTGACGACCGGCGGCACGATCGGCGCCGCGACGGCAAAGACACTCGTCGGCTGCGTCGATGAGGTCCAGCAGATCGTCGACGCGGCGCGCGAGACCCGCGATGACGTCCTCGTCCTCTGCCATGGCGGCCCGATCGCCACGCCGGATGATGCCGGGTTCATCCTCGGCAAGTGCCGCGGCATCGACGGCTTCTACGGCGCGAGTTCCATGGAGCGCCTCCCGGTGGAGACGGCCCTCACCGCCGAGGTCCGCCGCTTCGGCGAGCTCCGTCTGCCGGCGAAGGGCTGACGACACGCTTCCCCCACGTCGCTCTGGCAATCCCCCGGCAGGAGTCTCGCAGATGGGCACGATCATCGTCCTCGGTACGTTCGACACCAAGGGGATCGAGCATCGCTTCCTCGCCGAGCGAATCCGCGACCTCGGCCACGAGCCACTCCTCGTCGACGGCGGCGGCTTCGGCGTGCCGCAGATCGATGCCGATGTTCCGCGCGAGCGAGTGGCCGCCGAGGGGGGCTTCGATCTGGCAGCCCTGCGAGCACGGGGTGATCGGGGGGAGATGGTGACGGCGATGGCGGCGGCGGCGGCGACGGTCGTCCGCCGGCTCCATGCCCAAGGAAAGCTCGTGGCCATCGTGTCGATGGGGGGGTCGGGGGGAACGGCGATCGGCACGGCAGCGATGCGTGCTTTGCCGCTCGGTGTCCCGAAGGTGATGGTGTCGACACTCGCCAGCGGGAACGTCGCCCCCTACCTCGACATCAGCGACATCGTGATGATCCCGGCGGTGTCGGACGTCGCGGGGCTCAATGCCTTCACGCGCGCCCAGTTCACCCGGGCGGCGGCCACGGTCTGCACGCTCGTCGACACCAACGCCCGGCTGGCTGCGGCAGGGGAGGGCGCCGGCACAAAGCCCCTTATCGTCGCCTCGATGTTCGGCAACACCACCCCATGCGTCGAGCGGGCCCGTAGCCTCCTCGAAGCGGCTGGCCGCGACGTCGTCGTTTTTCACGCCACCGGCACTGGCGGGCGGACGATGGAGGCGCTGATCGAAAGCGGCCCGGTGGCGGGCGTCCTCGACGTGACGACGACCGAATGGGCCGATGAACTCGTCGGCGGGATCCTCGGCGCCGGCCCAACGCGGCTCGATGCCGCGGCCCGCCGCGGGATCCCGGCCGTGATCGCTCCCGGATGCCTCGACATGGTGAACTTTGGCGCCCCGGAAACGATTCCCCCGGCTTTTGCCGGCCGCTGCTTTCACCGCCACAACGCCCAGGTGACGCTGATGCGGACGACGCCGGAGGAGTGTCGTGATCTGGGGCGGATCCTCGCGCAGAAGGTGAACGCATCGGTCGGCCCGGTGACGGTGCTCCTCCCGCTCGGCGGGATCAGCATGATCGCCGTGCCGGGCCAGCCGTTCCATGATCCGGCCGCCGACGACGCCCTCTTTTCGGCAATCCGCAAGTGGCTGAGCCCGGGGATACCACTCGTCGAAGTCGACTGCGCGATCAACGATCCGCCGTTCGCGGCGGCGTGCGTCGAGCGGCTCCTGGCGGGCTAGCAGGATTGGATACCAATCCAGCGATCCAGAACTTTGAGCATCCGGCCCTCTTCAGGTAAAGTCGTGTGCGGGGCCGCCAGCCCCCAGAGGACCCCACTGATGCAGGATTCGCAAACGCTTCTCGACAAGATCACGGCCCTGTCCCCCGAGCAGGTTGTCGAGGTGGAACATTTCGTCGAGTTTCTGACACACCGCGCCAGGAAGCAGGAAGCTCTGGGGCGACTGCTCACGTTGGCTCCGTCACTCGAAGACGCTCGTGCTGGTTGCCAGAGTGAAGATGAGATTTTCGCTGAAGTGACGGCAGCCCGTACCTTACGAAACTCCCGCCGCAACGGGAGTTGAGGGGGCACCGTGCGGATTGTTCTTGACACCAACGTAGTGCCCTCGGCACTGCTGTGGCGAGGAACGCCGTACCACTTGCTCAGCCTCGTAGCAGAGCGGCCGAACCTTCGACTTTACAGCACCATCGCGCTTCTCGATGAGCTGGCCGATGTGCTTGCACGGCCGACGGTCGCAAAACGGCTGGAGTCAATTGGCCGCGGCATGAGCGGTGTGCTCGCCGATTACCTCGAGGCTGTCGATCTCGTCGAGCCCTTCTCGCTGCCCCGCATCGTGCCCGAAGACGCCGATGACGACCAAGTGATCGCTGCCGCCGTGGCGGCCCATGCTCACATGATCGTGTCGGGCGACAGGCATTTGCTCGGACTCCATGGCTATGAGGGGATCGAGATCATGACGGCGGCCGCTGCGATCGAGCGGCTCCTGGCGAGCTGATGCTATCGGGCCCGCCCCGTCGCTGGCAGTCGGCCGGTCGTTCGCGGGTGGCAGCGGCCACCTCGGCAAAAACAGGCGCCGCGATCCGCGCTTCCGAAAGGAGCGTGTAGTCGGCGGAGACCGCGTGGATCCTCCGGGCCAGATCGGCGTCGAAGCAGCGGAGGACGAGGCGGAGCGGCTGCCCGGCCCGGGCTTCGCGGCCAAACGACTGCGCCGCCAGGCCGATCTCGAGATTGAGGGCGTCGTTGGACGTGCAGGCGATCAGCGCCCTGGCCCGGTGGGCGCCGGCCCGGGCAAGAACGACCGGCCGCTTCGCATCGCCGACGATCACCGGGCAGCGGACGCGGAAGTCGCGATGGGCGTCGTCGGGAGCGTCGGAATCGACGACCACCGCCGGCACGCCACGGGCCCGGAGCCCCCGGGCGACGGCGAGGCCGACGTGCCCCAGGCCGCAGACGACGACATGCCCCCGGAGACGGCGGACGCGGAACTCGTTGCGCATCTGATCGGCGGTACCGGAAACGATGAAGATCGTGAGGAGCGAGGCGATGATCGCGATCAGAACGATGCCGGCAAACATGAGCACGATGCCGAACAGCTTCACCCAGTCCGGGGCATGCTGGAGATTGATGTCGCCGAAGCCGACGGTGGTGACGATCGACGTCGTGAAGTAGGCGGCGTCAACCCAGCCGAGGCCGAGCTGCCAGCGGAAGACCACGATCCCGAGCAGATAGAGGGCGACGAAGGCGAGCGGAAGGAGGATGAAGGAGAGCCGCGGCGAATGCCACGACAGCTCGCCGTGAAACGCCGCCCCGGCGGCACGCAGGTCGCCGGCAGCCGTCGGCACCGGGGCCTGGAGGGCCGCCTCGACGAAGGCCTCGGCCGCCAGGCACTCCGGGGCCATGGAGGCAGTGATCCCGAAATCGTCTTCGAAGCGTGGGGCGAACCGTGGCTCGGAGTGGCGCATCACGACCGACACGCTCGGCGCCTCCCCACGGATCTCGAGCGCGGCTTCGAGGTTGTGGACGTCGCTGGCTGTGACGAGGACGGCCGCCGCGGCGTTCTCGATGCCCGCCTCGCGCCGCACTCCAGCACTGCGAAAGTCGCCGCGAACGATCCGGGCCCCGCAGGCCTCGGCACGTTCGACCCGATCGGCACCGGTGTGGCGGTCGGTGACGACCGTCACCGCGTGGCCCGAGGCGCATAGCGACTCGACGACGAGCAGACCGAAGCGGCCGAGCCCGCAGACGACGATTCGCAGCGGCGATTTCACGGAGGGCTCATCCATACCATCGCACCAGTCGGACCAAGTGAGAGAGGCGATCGTCATCAAAGCTCCGTGCAGATTCCCGCTGCGGAAGCGTGACCGTCAAGCCCCCAATTGGAAAAAGCGTGACGGTGGACGGCGGGCCGTTCACGGTCGTCGACGGCGAGGGCGTGGCGGTGGCCCAGACGCGGCCGTTGCTGCCGGTGGAACGGCCGCGACTGCCCGCCGCAGTGGAGCCACAGGAAAAGCCGCGTCCGGAGACGCGTTGATCCGGGCGCCTCTCCGGCCGCTCACCGAACGGAAGGCTGGGCGTCGCCACACGACCAGACCGCTTCGTTTCTTGGAGTGCTGTTCCAGTGGTCGGCTCGGGATGGAGCCGAACGAACCACCGGCCAGAGCCGCCGCCGCCATTCCCGGTTCGTGCATGAACTCCCGATTCGTGCATGCGCTCCCGATTCGTGCATGCGCTCCCGATTCGTGCATGCGCTCCCGATTCGTGCATGCGCTCCCGATTCGTGCACGACCTCCCGATTCGTGCATGAACTCCCGATTCGTGCATGCGCTCCCGATTCGTGCATGGATATCCCGATTCGTCACATTTTCGGTCTTTGTGACGGCGGTGGGAGGTGGCGTTGGGGGCTTGAGGCGGTAGCTTGAGTCGACGTCTTCCAAGCCGTCGAACGGGATCAGCGATCGAGGCAAAGAAGACGCGCAGCGTTTGGTCTTGATGGGCGAGCGGCCGGATGCCGGGCAGAGCGTTCGATGGCGGCAGCCACCGAGCAACGCGGGAATCGAACCAGATTTCAAGAGAATCAAGGGAATCAAGGGAATGAAGACGCACTGGTCGAGGAATCTTTTCCAGCGGATCTATGCCACGATTCTCCGCGATCGCTTCCGACGCCGCGCCGTAGTCCGGTCGCAGCGCCGATCACGGCGCCGCTCCTCTTGGGCGCTCTCTCGTCGCGCCGATTGGGAGCCGCTCGAGCCCCGAATGCTGCTGGCTGCCGACGTCGCCACCGACAAGTTCGACTATGCGCCCGGCAGCACGGCGCTCATCTCGACATTCTCTGACGGCGGCGCCGACCATAACTTCCTTGTCGGTGAGACCGTTCGCTTTCAGGTGGTGCGCACCGATGGGATCGTCGACCGGGCGCCGGGGAATCTCCCCTGGCAGGTCACCGACGGCGTCGGCGGATTCGCTCCCTACACCGACGAGGCCGGCCGACGGATTTTCCCCGATACCGACGCGATCGCCGACGGTCGCATCGCCACCACCTGGTTTGTCGATCCGCAGTACTCAAACGCCGGCCTCCAGGTGACGGCCACCGGGCTTGTGTCGGGCGAGCAGGCGACTGAGTTCTTCCGTGACTCGCCGGTGCCGGTCGTTGATGGAAGTTTCGAGAGCCCGGCCCCGTCGGGGAGCGGGTACACGACCTTCGCTGGACGGTGGGAGAATGGCCTCTACGTCGGTCCGTTCGCCGGCGACAGCGGTTGGTGGGGCAGCTTCTACCGGAGTTACAACGGATCGTTCCTGCTCGCCAACGCCAACGGTGTCGGTGTCTCGCTCACCCCCTCGCCATACGGAGCACAGGTCGGAGCCCTGCAGGGGGAGTCGGACCTCTACCAGACGCTCAATGTCCCTGTCGCCGGCACCTATCGCGTCTCGTTCATCGCCTCGACGTCCACCAACCTGAGCGGCTCCTCGGGCGTCGTCGTCAGTCTGGGTGGCTCGGTGGTGGGGACATGGCTCCCTGGGGAGATCGGCGCCGGCTCTTGGCAAACGTTGCAGACTGCCGCCATCACGCTCTCGGCCGGGACGCACGTCCTGAAGTTCTCGGGCCAATCCCCCACCGCCATCGCCGGCCCGGGCGAGGTTCAAGACAACCGGGTGACCTTCATCGACGCCGTGGCAGTGGAACAGGTGAAGCAGGCCGCGACGATCACGGTCACTCCGTTCACGGCCACCTATAACGGCCTCTCGCACGGCGCGACTGGCTCTGCGACAGGCGCCGGCGGGCTCGATCTCACCGGGCTGCTCCGTATTCCGCTCCATACGGCACCGGGCACGTACACCGACACCTGGACGTTCGACGGCAACGACATCTACGCCCCTGCCAGCGGGACGGTGACGAACACGATTCTCAAGGCGACGGCGTCGATCGTCGTCAATCCATACTCCGTCACGTATGACGGGCAGCCCCAGGCCGTCACTGGCTCAGCGACCAGCCCGAGCCCTGGCTCTGGGACCGCGATCGTCCTTTCGACACCGGCAGGGCTGTCCAACGGCGACAAGTTCCAGTTCATTTACGTGACGCCGACGCAGACGCCGACGACGTCGACCGACATCGCCACCTACAACACGTTCGTGAATGCGAGCGTGAACACCGGCGACGCCACGTACCTGGGGAAGCTCGTTCAATGGAAGGCGCTGGGAAGCACCGACACGGTGTCGGCGCTTCAGAACCTGGGGACGAATCCGTACGGGATCTATCAGGCCAACGGCACGAAGGTCGCAAACTCGCTCGATTCCAGCGGCCTGTGGAGCGGCAGCGGCACCATCATCGGCGCCACCACGGATCTGGCGGGAGGGGGTGCAAGCCGGCCGATCGTCTCGGGCACTGATCCCAACAGCGGTGGCATGTACATCGGCGGGAATGGCGGACCGTTCGCCCGGCACACGCTCGGTAATCCGACCTATCAACAGCTCGTCGGCAATGCCTCGGAGGGCAACGGCGGGTGGTTGGCGGCTGATTTCGGCGGAGTTTTGCAACCCGGTTACATGTATGCGGTGTCGGAGGTCTTGACGGTGGGCCCCGGCCTCTTCCCAGAAGATCTCAGCCCCCTGCTCCGTCTCCCCGCGCCCCACACCGCGCCTGGCACGTACACCGACACCTGGACGTTCGACGGCAACGAGTTCTACGAGCCTGCCAGCGGCACGGTGACAAACACGATTGCGAAGGCGACGGCGTCGATCGTCGTCAATCCGTATGCGGTCACGTACGACGGCCAGTCGCATGCCGCGACCGGATCGGCGACCGGCGTCAACGTGGTCCTTCCTGGCTCCGGGACCGCCATCGTCCTTTCGACACCGGCAGGGCTGTCCAACGGCGACAAGTTCCAATTCATCTACGTGACGCCGACGCAGACGCCGACGACGTCGACCGACATCGCCACCTACAACACGTTCGTGAATGCGAGCGTGAACACCGGCGACGCCACGTACCTGGGCCAGCTCGTCCAATGGAAGGCGCTGGGAAGCACCGACACGGTGTCGGCGCTTCAAAACCTGGGGACGAATCCGTACGGGATCTATCAGGCCAACGGCACGAAGGTCGCAAACTCGCTCGATTCCAGCGGCCTGTGGAGCGGCAGCGGCACCATCATCGGCGCTACCACCGATCTGGCGGGAGGGGGTGCAAGCAGGCCGATCGTCTCGGGCACCGATCCCAACAGCGGTGGCATGTACATCGGCGGAAATGGCGGACCATTCGCCCGGCACACGCTCGGTAATCCGACCTATCAACAGCTCGTCGGCAATGCCTCGGAGGGCAACGGCGGGTGGTTGGCGGCTGATTTCGGCGGAGTTTTGCAGCCGGGCTACATGTATGCGGTGTCGGAGGTCTTGACGGTGGGCCCCCCCGCCCGCGCCCCGGAGAACCTCATCGGTCTGCTCCGACTCCCGGCGCCCCACACCGCCGCTGGTACGTACACCGACACCTGGACGTTTGACGGCAACGACTTCTACGAGCCTGCCAGCGGGACGGTGACGAACACGATCGCCAAGGCGGCAGCCACGATCAGCGTGACCGGCTACACGGGCACCTACGACGGCGCGAGGCACACGGCAACCGGGACGGCGAAGGGCGTGCTCGGCGAGACGCTCGCTGGCCTTGATCTCGCGGCGACGGCGCGCACCAATGCCGGCACCTCCACGGCCGACACGTGGACGTTCACCGACGCGACCGGCAATTACGAAAACAAGACCGGGGCGGTGACGACAACGATCGCCAAGGCGACGCCGACCATCAGCGTGACCGGCTACTCCGGCACCTACGACGGCGCGAGCCACACGGCAACCGGGACAGCCCGAGGCGTCCTCGGCGAGGCGCTCGCTGGCCTGGATCTCGCGGCGACGGCGCGCACGAGTGCCGGCACCTCCACGGCCGACACGTGGACGTTCACCGATTCGACGGGCAATT
>CAJBCV010000160.1 GCA_903951635.1 uncultured Planctomycetaceae bacterium | reverse complement strand
GCAGCCACCTTTCCCTCTTACAGCCCCTCCAATCGCTCTCCGAACGCTCCTCCAAATCCCTCTCCAGCCCCCCCGTCAGCCTCGGGCCGAGGGGGCTCGGAGGCCGACCACGGGTGGTCAGCGGTTTCGCCGGACCCCCCCCTTCTCCTGAAGCGAGCGCCACCACCCCACCCCGTCGCGGCGGGTGTCGTCGGGGGCCTCGGGACGGAAGCGGGCCCGATCGAAGACCGACGGCTCGACGACATCGACGAGATTCTTCAGGGCATAGCGACGTACGACGAGCTCCTTCGAGGCCAGCGCTTCGACGAGCGTGGCGTCGGCCCCGGCGGCGAGATCGGCGTCGTCGGGGCCGCGGGCCATCGCCATGAGGAGTTCCGCGCGGCCGGCGGGGCCACGATCCTCCCAGGCCTTGCGGAGCCGGGCTGCCGATTCCGGCCCCCGGGCGAGGGCGAGGGGGATCGCGGCGGCCTCGAGCGCCGCCCACTGCCGCCCCTCGAGCCGCCGCGCCGGCTCCTCGGCACAGAGCAACTCGATAGCCACGTCGTAGCTCCCTTCGAGAGCGAGCAGGATGGCGGCGAAGACGCGATTCTCCACCCTACGATCGATCGCCATCGCGAGGATCACCTCCTGGAGCCCGGCGGCCGGTTCGCTCCCCGCCGGAAGGGCCGCGAGCCTCGTGGCGAAGCTCTCCACGGCGTTGCGCTCGAGGGGCTCGATCCGCTCGCCGCCGATGGCCCACGGGGGAACCTTCCCCGACGGAAGCAACGCCCCCCCCTGCGGCCCGGTCGAATCCCAGCGGAGCCCTCCCCGCGCCGGGAGGTCGACCGAAGGCGCCTCGTCGCCAGGGGCAAATCGAACGGCCCTCGCCACGGCGATCACCTCCACGATTGTCGGCACCGGCGTCTCGCCGAGCCCAGGGCTCCAGGCGAGCTGCGTCTGCGCCATCACGGCGCCGTCGAGGCCGGCGACGATCGTCCCGGCGATCCCACCGGCCCCAATGCCCAGCCGGGCATCGGCCTTCGCCGCCCGGGCCACGATTCGCCCTTCGATGACACCGATCCGAGGAGTGCCATCGGCAGCGGCATCGAGCGTGATCCGCGAACGGGGAAGCACGCGCACCGACACCCCGGCGACGTTGAGCTCAGGGTGCATCCCCGGCGGGACAATGAGATCCTCGCCCGGCACAAGCGGCGTCCCGACGCCGATCGGCACCCACCACGACCGCTCCCCCTCGGACATGCGCCGCAAGAGCAGGCCGTCGGCGGCGACAAACCCGAGGCTCTCCGCCGCGGCCCCGTCCCCTTCGAGGCCGACCGCGCCGGCGACGGCCTCGAGCGTGCCCGCGTCGGCAACTCCACCGGCCTCCGCCGCGTCTGACGGCGTCCGCCGCGGGCGAACGCCACCGGCAATCGCCAGGGCCTCGCCGGCCCGAACCTTCGGCGGTCCTGCGGCCACAATCTCTGTCGGAGGCGCTGGCGCACCGCCGGCAGGCTCGCCCTCCGCGGGGACGGCGGCCGCGTCGGGCGCGGCGGCCACCAGAGCGTCATCCGGAGAAAGCGATTCCTCGTCGCCCGTTGCCTGCTCCGCATCGGCCTGTTCGAGGAGGTCGGCCAAGCCGCGCCGGGGGCGCGCGTCGCCCGCCGCACGTCCCTCCACCGCATCGGCCCCACGCTCGCCGTCCGGCGGCGGAAGGTCGACGACAGCCGTGGCCTCTCCGTCTGCCTTCGCGCCGGCCTCGATCCCGGCTGCCGGCCCGGGCTCGACAGGGGGGCGGGGATCGATGCGGGCGAGATCGGCCCTCGGGGGCGCCGGCGAGCGGAACAGCCCGGCGGACTGCGCGAGGAGCGCCGCGAGCACCGCCAACAGCGCGAGGGCCGAGCCGGCCAGAGCCCAGGCCCTCCAGGGGGTGCGTTTGCCGGCCGTCGGCTCGGCGACGCCGAGCGGCGCCTTCGCCGCCGGGCTGGGGTGGCGTTCGCGGGATGTGGGGAGGGCGGCCGGGGGACGAGCGGCTTCGGGGCGGGGCGATCCAGTGCCGCGGCCGTCGGGGCGCTCGCCGGTCACCATCTCCGGGTGGGCGGCCACCCGATGCTGCATCGCTTCGAGGAGGCGACGGCGGCGGGAGGCGTCGAGCGGGGGGAGCACTTCCGGGTGCTTCGCCACCTCGGCGAGGATCGCGTGGCAGGCGGCCACCTCGGCGAGATGCATGTCCGATTCGAGGCAGATCGTCTCGAAAGCCTCGAGCCGGTCGGGGGCGAGGGTGTTGTCGAGATACTCAGCCACCGAATCGGGGTCGACGGCCAGTCCTTTGCCGTCGATGCGAGGGGCAGAGAGCTGGGGATTGCCGACGCAGGCCCCGATCCGCTCGACAAGCTTCCGGGCCACCGGGCTTCCCTCCACCTTCTCGCCAAGCTGACGCTGATCCTCCGGCGGGAGGACGCCGTCCATCCAGGCAAGCAGGGTGCGGAGGGTGAGGCGCATTGGAAGGCTCCGGCGGGGGCAGACGCGGAAGATCGGAAAGGGAGTGGGCGCCCGGCGCCGATTTCGTGCGAAGACCCCACAGAAAAGCGAAAACCTTGCGACTTCGTAAGGATCGTGAAAAACTTCTCGGGTGGAGCGATCAACCCTCGCCTGCGAGACGTATACGATTGACGGTTCCTCGAACGCAGGGGAGGCTCTCGATGACCGATCTGTTCCGGCTTCGCCAGCAGGCGATCCTGCGACACGCTGCCGGCTACGTCGAACTTGGTGAACTGCTCGTCGAGACCGACAAGCCGGTCCCGGCGACGGCAGCCCGGCTTCTCAAGCGCGCCATCGCCACGCTCGACGAACTTCCCGAATCACAGCGGTCCCTCCCGGCAGCGGCCCTCCTCCGTGGCGAGGCGCTGCGGGCCCTCGGCCATTGGACGGAGGCCCTCGAGCCTCTCGCCGAGGTCGCCGAAGGTGATCCGCAGCGCGTCGAGGCCTGGCTCGGCCTAGGCTGGTGCCTGAAGCGGCTTGATCGGCTCCCGGAGGCGATGGACGCCCTCAAGCGTGGCCTCGAGGTCGATCCCGAGCAGGCGATCCTCCATTACAACCTCGCCTGCTACCTCTCCCTCTCGGGCGACCCGGCCACCTCCGTCGAGCACCTCGCCAAGGCGATCGCGCTCGACGATCGCTACCGCGGGCTCACCGAAGCCGAGCCCGACTTCGACCCGATCCGCACCGATCCCCGCTTTCGCGCCGCGACCGCACTGGCCTGCTGACCGCTCCCCCGATCGCGCCAGATCGACGGCTCGACGGGGCTGCCGGTCCGAGTTGCTCTTCCGGTCGACGATCGGTTCTCATGGTGGGCATGACCAGCCCCGCCCTTCAGGACATCGTCGCCCTCCTCGGCTGCCCCGCCGCAGGCAACCCGGCGCAATATCTTTTCGAGCGCGCGATCTCCGCCGCCGGGCTCGACTGGCGGTTTCTGACGTTCGACGTTCTCCCGGAACGCCTCGCGCACGCGCTCGGTGGCGTCGACGCGATGGGCTTTCGGGGATGCCTCCTCTCCGGAGCGCTCCAAGAGCAGGCAATGGGAGAGCAGGCGACGGGGCAACGGGCGACGGAGGACGGGGCGACCGGGGTCGTGGCCCATGCCTCGCCGGCCGCCCGGTTTGCCGGCGCGGTGAGCCTCGTCGAGCATCAAGCCGGGGGGCTGTTTGGCCACATGACCGATGGCCGGGGGATCGTCGAGGCGCTGCGGGCCCATGCCGAACTCAGCGCCGCTCGGGTGATGATCGCCGGCGCCGGCCCGACCGGCCGGGCGACCGCGCTCGAGCTGGCCCTCGCCGGCGTCGCCGAGATCCTCGTCACGGATCGCTCGCCAGAGTTGGCCACGGCGCTCGTCGAGCGGCTCCGCGGGCTCGACACCTCCGCCGACATCACGCTCCTCACCGCCGAGACCCCGATCGAGATTCCGCAGCGCGTCGGGATCGTCGTCGTTTCGCGGGGGCGGGAGGAGTCGCCGGCGACCTTCAGCGGGCTCCGCGCCGATCTCGTCCTCGCCGACACCGACCTCGTCGAGCAGCCGTCGGTGGTCGTCGCGGCCGGTCAGAAGGCGGGCTGCTGCGTCATCGACGGCCTCGAGGTCCATGTGGCGAAGATCGCCATCGACTTCCAGGTCCTCACCGGCAGCGAGCCCGACACCGACATGCTCCGCGAGGCGCTCGAAGAGTTTTTGAGCGGCTAGCGTTCTTCAGGTGCGTCCTGGCGCTCACGCCGCCGGCGCGAGCCGAGCAAGCTTTGCTTCGAGGGCGGTGACGCCGGCCCGAACGTCCGACACCGGATCGCCGGCGAGGCTCTTCACCTTCGCCACAATTCCCTCGGGGAGCGGCTTGTGGTTGGCGTCGACGAGGATCGCCAGGCCGCGGAGGGCATTGAGGACAACGAGCGCCCGCTTGTAACGCTTCGATTGGGCGACGTCGTCCCGGGCCTCGGGCTTCGGCGCCGGTTCGTCGGGAAGGGAGAGCATCTCCTCGAGGGTGTCGAGGGAAGCCTC
>CAJBCV010000159.1 GCA_903951635.1 uncultured Planctomycetaceae bacterium | reverse complement strand
GGCACCGAGCTGGTCATCGACAAAGCCACGATCGACGATCGCAGCGACCTCGCCGTGTCGCTCATGCCGGCCGGGCTTGCCAACCTTCTCACCAGCCGCGGGCAGTTTCTCGATCTCGTGGCGTATCTCGAAGCGGTGGCCAGCGGTGGGGCGCGTGCCGCGGCGGCGCTCGAGCCCGATCCGGCGCTCCTCGCCCGGTCAGCGCCGCCGGCCTACGAGCAGGAGATCGATCATGCCGGGTTTGTCGCCGAATGGGGCGATTCCGAAGCGGCCCGCGGGGCGCTCGAGCGCGGCGCGGCGATCTACGGACGCGTCTGCGCGAATTGCCACGGCACCCTCGAAGCTCCGGGCTCACTCCCCACGGCTCCCCGGTTTGCCAGCCACACGTTCAAAAGTGGCGCCGATCCCCTGTCGCTCTATCGGACCCTCACCGTCGGTGCCGGTCAGATGGTGCCCCAAGGCTGGATGGTGCCGAGCCAGAAGTACGACGTCATCCACTACCTCCGCGAGACGTTCTTGAAGGGGCACAACGACAAAGCCCACGTCGCGATCACCCCCGACTATCTCGCCGCCCTCCCCAAGGGAACCAGCCGCGGCCCGGCCCCGTCGGCGACCGATCCCTGGCGGCTCCACGACTATGGGCCGTTCCTCGCCGCTACGATCGAAGTCGGCCGCGATCACGGGGGGATCGTGCGGAAGGGATTTTCAGTCCGGCTCGATCCGGGCGGGGAGGGGATCGGCCGTGGTCGGGCGTTTGCGATCCACGACCTCGACACGCTCCGTCTCGCCGGCGTCTGGACGGGCGACGGCTTCATCGATTGGGAGGGGATCAATTTTGACGGCCGCCATGGCGCCCATCCCCATACGGTCGGCGACGTGCAGTGGCTTCAGCCGGAAGGCCCCGGCTGGGCCGATCCTGCCACCGGCTCCTTCGATGATCCGCGCGGGATCGGCCGCGACGGCCGCCCCTATGGACCGGTCCCGTGGGCCCGGATGCGGAGCGTCCATCATGCCGGCGACACGATCCTTCTCGACTACCGGGTCGGCGACGCTCCAATCCTGGAAACGGTGCGGCTCGAGCCGGTGTCAGTGGCGGCAGCCGACGGCAGCGCGTTGCCGGTGATCACCCGGTCATTTTCAATTGGCCCTCGTTCAACGCCCCTCGCAGCCCGGCTCGCCCCCGACACCATCGCGGCGGCGCTCGTCGCGCCAGCTGGCGGCCGCGGGCCGATCACCGCGGTGCGTCTGATCATGCGCGACGGCTTTCAGGTCCTCGACATCCCGGCCGGCGACGACTCGCTCGATCTGACGGTGGCGCTGTCAGCCGGCCCGGCGGCCGGGCTTGCCCGCGCGATCGACGCGATGCCGCCGGTTGAGCCAGCCTTCACGAACGTCGGCCAGCCATCGCGGCCGCTCTGGCCGCAGCTGCTCGAGACGCGGATCGAGCGCGGCGACGACGACGATCCGCTTGCGGTCGATCGTCTCGTTCCCCCAAATACAAACCCCTGGAACGCGCAGCTGCGGCTCTCCGGTCTCGACTTCCTTGGGCCTGACGGCGACATGGCCGCCGTCTCCACCTGGGATGGCGATGTCTGGCGGGTGTCGGGGCTGCTCGATCCGGAGGGGATTCTCACGTGGAGGCGGATCGCCTCGGGGCTGTT
>CAJBCV010000158.1 GCA_903951635.1 uncultured Planctomycetaceae bacterium | reverse complement strand
TGGCTGGCGAGGATCGCGATGTCTTCCTGCCGCTCGCGGAGCGGCGGCACATGAACGACCTCGAACGAGAGCCGGTCGAGGAGATCCTCCTTGAAGCGCCCGGCCCGGGCGAGCGCCGGGAGATCGGCATTCGTGGCGGCGACGATGCGGACATCGACCCGCATCGGCCGCGAACTCCCCACCCGCTCGAACGTGCCATACTCCACGACCCGGAGGAGCTTCTCTTGAGCTTCAAGCGGGACGAGGCCAATTTCGTCGAGGAGGAGCGTGCCGCCATCGGCCGCCTCGAACCTCCCCGCCCGCTCCCGGCTGGCCCCAGTGAACGCCCCCTGCTCGTGCCCGAAGAGCTCCGCCTCGACAAGGGCCGGCGAGAGCGCCGCGCAGTTGAGGGCGACAAGCGGCCCCTCCCACCGCCGCGAAAGGTAGTGGAGCTTGGCCGCTGCCAGCTCTTTGCCGGTCCCCCGCTCGCCAATGAGAAGCACCGGCCTGTCGACTGCGGCCGCCCGGGAGAGCCGCTCCGTGAACGCCAGAAAGGCTTCCGAGCGACCGATCGCCTCTTCGACACGCACGGCGATATCTCCCAGACGCTCAACGTGGCTAAAAATGCCATTCATAAGCATATTCAGCCAAAAAATGGATTTCCAGCCACCCCACCACGCTCGCTCAGGAGGGGCCGCCCCCTGCCGTCGAGCGGCCTTGCCGGCAAGCGGAGCCACGGATGGCGAAGCGCAGGCGGCATGGAGTGAGCGCAGGCCCGGAAGGCCGAAGCGAACGTCCGGCGAGGCGGCAGGGGGCGGCCCCGACCCACGCCAAGCCCGAGCCAGTCGCTTCGGCACAGGATTCGCCTGTCTTCCACGCATCCCGACTTCACAACGCCAGCCCTCTCTTCAGGAGTCTCCCCATGGGTGTCTTCACGCGACTCAAGGACATCATCAATTCCAACCTCAACGCGATGCTCGACGCCGCAGAGGACCCCGACAAGCTGATCCGGCTGATGATCCAGGAAATGGAAGACACGCTCGTCGAGGTGAAGGCCAACTGCGCCGGGGCGATCGCCGCCCGGAAGCGGGCCGAGAAGGCTGTGACCTCGGCCGAGACGGCGATTGTCACCTGGGAGGAGCGGGCCCGACTGGCGATCGAGAAGGGAAAGGAAGACCTCGCCCGGGAGGCGATCCGCGAACGGCGTCGGCTCGAGGACCTCCGCGACGCCCACGCCAAGGAAGCGACCGGCTGCGACGAGGTGGTCGCTCGCTACAAGGAGGACATCGCCGCGGTCGAGGCAAAGCTCGTCGATGCCCGTCAGCGCCACAGGCTCCTCGTCCAGCGGCACAAGCGTGCCAAGACGCACGAGCGCACTCGGGGGGTGATCGAGCGCGTCACCCGGTACGATGCAGTGACGAAGTTCGACCAGCTCGAACAGCGGATCGAACGGATGGAGGCTTTCCAGGAGATCGATCCCGATCTCCAGAAGCCGTCACTCGAGGAGGCGTTTGCGGCCCTCAAGGAAGCGGACGCAATTGAGGAAGAATTGGCTCGGCTCAAGCGGGAACCGCGGCGCCCGGCGGCGAACTGACCTTCGCCGCGTTTCCCTGCCAAACCGTTCCGCTCCCCTTTCGCCTGCGAGGCTCCCATGACTCCGCTGATCGGCATGTTCGGCTTCTTCGAGATCGTCGTCTACGCGGCAGTAGCGGCGATCGTTTTGCCCGCGCTGCTGTCGGCCTGGCCGTCGCGTCCCGGGCCGCGCTGCCTGGGCGTCTGCTGGCGGCTCGCCCGCCGGCAAGGGCTGCCGGTGCTCGCCGTCAGGATCCTCGCCGTGGCGGCGATTCTTCTCTCGGGAATCGGTCCGGGGCTGTGCATCTATCTGCTCCTCGGCTGCGTCCTTCCCGCCACCCAGGATCGCTTCTGACATGAGCCCGATCGAATACATCGTCGTGTTCTCCGTCGGGGCGATCACCCTGATATCGTTTGGCGTGATCTCCACCGGGGCGATGGCCCTGGCGGGCGTCGCGATAGCGCCGTCACGGAGCTCCTGCTTTCTCGGCGTCTGCTGGCGACTGTCGAAAAGCCTCGACGTCCCCGTGCGTGGCGTCCGGTTCCTCGTCGCGCTGATCACGCTGTTCACGGGGATCCTCCCCGGCGTCCTTCTTTATCTTGCCGCGGGGGTGGTGATGTCGTGGTCTGACGCCCCGCCCGAAGACTCCTCGCCGGGCTTCGCATCGACCGATCGCGGGCCCGTCCTTCTCGGCGTCTGCCGCCGACTCGCGGCCCGGCTCGATGTGCCGGTCGCTCCGGTCCGACTTCTCGTCGTCCTGGCCACGCTGTTCACCGGCGTTGTCCCGGGACTGATGCTCTATTGCCTGGCCGCTTTCCTCCACACCGACCATGCCCGGCGGTCGCTCGGCCGCTTCGTCCGGTCGCTTGACGAAATCCGCCACGATGGACCGGGGGCTTTCGACCGGGCCGCCTTCTGGAGCGCCCCGGGCCCCGGTCCGCAACGCATCGGCCGCTACCGGATCGTCGGCGAACTCGGCCGCGGCGGCATGGGGACGGTCTACCGCGGCCGCGACGAAGCGCTCGGGCGCGACGCCGCCGTGAAGGTGATCCGACCGCTGCCGGGGGAGGATGCGGGAGCGCTTGCCCGCTTCGGAGAGGAGGCCCGCGCCGCCGCGTCGCTCGCCTCCCCCCACATCGTCCAGATCTACGAGTTCGACCCGGCCGCCAGGCCCCCGTTCCTGGCGATGGAACTCGTGCCGGGCGCGAGCCTCCAGCAGATGGTGAAGGGGAGGGGAGCGCTCCCGGCGGCGGCGGTGATCGATTGCGCGCTGCAGGTCCTCGGCGGCCTCGCCACCGCCCACGCGGCGGGGATCGTCCACCGCGACATCAAGCCGGCAAACATCCTCCTCGCCACGACCGGCCCCGCCGCCGGCACCTACAAGCTCACCGATTTCGGCTTGGCCCGCAGCCCCGATCGGCAACACACCCTCACCGCCTCGGGCTCGCTCCTCGGCACGCTCACCTACCTCGCGCCGGAAGTCGCCCTCGGCGACGAGGCGACCGCCGCGAGCGATCTCTACAGCCTTGGCGCCACGCTCCACGAGATGCTCACCGGCCGGCCGCCGCTGTCGGCCTCGAGCCCCCTCAAGCTCCTCCGGAAAATCACGACCGAGCCGATCCCGCCGATTGGTTCGCTGTGCCCCGATCTTCCGGCTGATGTTGCCGCCTGGCTCGACCGACTCGTCGCCCTCGATCCGCTCGATCGCTTCCCCTCGGCCGCATCGGCCGCCGCCGCCCTCGCGGCGCTTCCCGCTGCCGCGGCCGCGACGACCGATCTCCGGTTCATGCCCGCGATGGGCCCCGCGGCCCCGCCGCCACTGCCTGACGCTGCTCCCTGGCACAGGCGCGCCACGCCGGCGGCCGATCGCAGCCGGGGATCGGCCGCTGACGCGCGGCTCGACGGGGTGCTCGACCGGGCCGCGGCGATTGAAGCCAGCGGCAGCGATCTCCTCGGCGAGGAAACGGTCACCGACATCGCCCGCGAGCTCAACCTCGACGCCGGCGAAGTCCGCGCCATCCTTCGCGCCCATCGGCAGGGGAGGGGAGGGCGGGGCCGCGACGCCGACAGCATCGCCGGGGTGTTTGGCGAGGCGCTCGGCCAGAAGGAGCGGCGCAGCGAAGATGGCGATCGCTGGGGCGGGGCCGGCCCGCGTGTTGACTATCGAGCGATGCGTCTTCTGGTGATCGCGGCAATCGCGGGGGCTCTGGCCACTCCCCTGGTCGTGATGGCCATCAGAAACGGGAGCCAACGTGAAGCAGTGGTCCGCGACATGACGACCAAACGCGAACTGCCTCTGCAGCCAACACTGCCGCAGGCCGAGGCCGAGCTCGGGCCAGCGTCGCCCCAGGATCTCTCCCATCCAACCGA
>CAJBCV010000157.1 GCA_903951635.1 uncultured Planctomycetaceae bacterium | reverse complement strand
TTCCGCCTGGATCGGGCCTCTGGAAGACCATTCTTGGGGAATGGTGTAACGGTAGCACGACTGGCTCTGAACCAGTTAGTCTAGGTTCGAATCCTAGTTCCCCAGTTTTGAGTTCTCACGCGCCGAGGGGCTTTCGGCACTCGGTTTTCTCTCTCACGCGCCGAGGGGCTTTCGGCACTCGGTTTTCTCTCTCACGCGCCGAGGGGCTTTCGGCACTCGGGTGCGGGCCTGCCGCGGTAGCGTTGCGGGGTTTTGATGCGGCCCCTCCATTTGCCGTGATTCTTGGCCGGCTCTCAGTGCCAGCGGCGGAGCCAGCCGCGGCGCCAGAAGAACCACATCAGCCCCCCGGTCGTCGCGAGCATCATCGCAATCGCCACGAAGGCCCCGTAGCGGAAGCGCAAAAGCGGCATGTTCCAGGGGGAATTGGTGTCGAAGTTCATCCCGTAGAAGCCGGTGATGAACGTCAGCGGCATGAACAGGGTGGCGATCACCGTGAGCACCTTCATGACGTCGTTCATCCGGTTGTTGATGCTCGCCAGATAGATGTCGCGGAGGTCGCTGCCGATCTCGCGGTAGGCCTCCATGAGGTCGAGCAGTTCCATCGTGTGGTCGTAGCAGTCGCGGAAGTGCGCCCGGGCATGATCTCCCACGAGCGACGTCGGCTCGCGGCCGAGGGCGTGGAGGAGGTCGCGCGTCGGCCACAGCGCGCGTCTGAGGGTCATGAGGTCGTTGCGAACATCGTGAATCCCCGCCAGTGCCCCCCGCGACGGCCGGTCGAGGGCCTCCTCCTCGAGATCCTCGAGCCGGTCGCCGAATTGCTCGAGGACGGGGAAATAGCCGTCGATCACCACATCCATCAGCAGCGCACACAGCGCGTCGGCACCCTCGTGGCCGATCCGCGTCCGCCCATGCCGGATCCGCTGGCGGACGGTGGCGAACGGATCGTGGGCCGAGCGTTCGCGAAACGTGATCACGTAGCGGTCGCCAAGGAAAATGCAGACCGGATCGGTGACGATTTGCTGCCCGTCATGCCGCACCGTTCGGGCGGCGATGAGCACCTGATGGCCGAAGATCTCGACCTTGGGCCGCTCGTCGGGGGTGACGGCATCCTCGAGGGCCAGGTCATGGATCTCGAAGGCGTTCCCGATCATCCGCGTCGTGGCCGGATCGTCGAGCCCCTCGACGTCGATCCAGAGCACGGGCCAGGTCTCCCGAGCGATCGTCAGCTCTTCGGCTCGCAGCGCCGTCGATTCCGCGCTCGTCGAGGGATCGCATCCGAGGAGCCGGAGGACCGCCGGCGTCACGCTCCCGGCCGACGTCGCCCCCTGCGGGAGCGCACCGGAAAGATCGGGGCGACGGTGACGGCGACGGCGACGCTGCTTGCGGTGGGCCATGCTCCAAGTTCCTGGGTGTGTTGGTGGCGCAGCCGGCATTCCCGTGGCGGCCCCCCACGAGGAGAGTCATACTCTCAAACCCCCTGTCGGGACGATCCCGACAGACGCCCCGTCGTCCCATCCCGCCATGCCCATGCCGCCGCGACCCGAGTCACCAGCCCCGCCGCAGCCGACAGAGGGCCGTGGCTCAGAGGGCCATCGCTCCGCGCCGGCCGACGCCACGTCGCCGGTTGGCGAGGCGTTCGCGTGGGCGTCGCGGATCCTCGCCATCGGGCTGGCGATGTTCCTCCCCGGGGTCGGAGGCAACTGGCTCGATGCCCGGCTTGGCACCCAATTCCTCGGGCCGGTGGGACTGGTCTTCGGGTTCAGCGCCGCGCTGGTGTGGCTCGTGCAGATCGGCAACAGCGCGAAGCCCTATCACCCCAAGAAAACGACGCGGTACCGGATTCCTCCCTCGATTGACCAGTCTGGGAAAGGGGACCGGAAATGATTCAACGCCCCCCGGCCGACGCCGACTCCCGCTGCCCCCGATCCGAGAGCAGAAAACAAACGCTCCAAGGGGCGGGCATTCTCCTCGCCGTCCTCGCCCTTGTCTCAGCCGCAGCGATCGCTCACGGCGGACCGACCCGACTCGGCGGCCCGGAGTGGCTCCGGGCCGTGGCTCTCGTGGCCGGAGTATGCGGCGTGTCGAGCCTGGGAGGCTGGTTCGTGGCCCGTCTTGGCGCCGGGGGGCCCGCGCTGGCAGTCTCTGGCTCCCTCGGCGGAATCGCCCTCCGCCTCGTCCTGCCGTTGCTCCTGCTCGGCTGGCTCTCAGCCGATCCGGCAGCCATTCCGGCGGCGGGAAGGCTCCGGGCAGCAGGCGCCGGGGGCCTTTTGGTCGTTTTTTACCTCACCCTCCTTGCCACCGACATTCTTCTGCACATCATGTGGGGGCCGAAGGGTCCCCTCCGCCCCCAACCGAGGGCGTGAGACCACCCCCCGACACCGACGCCCGAGATTCAGTCCATGTCCGACCACAACCCGATCTACCACCTCAAGGATTCCTACTTCTTCGAGGTGCCGAAGGCGCTCTGGCGGCGCGACTGGCAAACGCTCGAGGACGTGCCGGAGTTTCTCCGTGCCCCTTACGAGCGTGACCATCACCCGATGCCCTCGCTGACGGAGTTCAACGAGGCGATGTCGGGGAAGGTGCTGATTCCGCAGCCCTTTGGCCAACTCGACAGCCTCTACGCGATGAAGTCGGGCGTGGGAATCTCGAAGTACATGCTCCTTGAGCTCGCCGTGGGGGGCGCGCTGTTGCTGCTCTTCTCGTGGCTTGCCAAGCGGATCGCCTCGGGGGCTCCCGCCAAGGGG
>CAJBCV010000156.1 GCA_903951635.1 uncultured Planctomycetaceae bacterium | reverse complement strand
TCGGTGAGCCACTGGCCGTCGGCGCGCTCGAAGAAGATCGGCTCGCCGCCGACCCCGCCGAAGGCCCGCGCCGGGGAATTGACGCCGCCGGGGATGAGGGACCGTGCCCGGGCAAAGGCCTCATGGCTGCGGGAGCGGGATGGCGCGGTCATCGGGAATCGGCTCCTGGGGACGTCTCGGCGGCGGGCAGAACAGGTACGGGTGCATCGGGCTCGTCGAGGAGAGCGGCGACGCGTTCGATGAGGAGCTTGGCGTGAGGGCGGCTCGCATAGGTCTCGACGACGCTCTCGAGGAGACGGCGGCGCTTGGCCAGAGGCTCTTCGGCGGCGGCCGGAGCTGCGGCTGCCGCGGCGCGGAGCGCCTCGGCCT
This sequence comes from uncultured Planctomycetaceae bacterium, assembly GCA_903951635.1. GTDB lineage: Bacteria > Planctomycetota > Planctomycetia > Pirellulales > UBA1268 > QWOP01. Next base: position 7,732 of record CAJBCV010000156.1, on the reverse strand, counting down.
CGGTGAGGATCGCTTCGATCCGCCGCGCGTCCTCCCGCTGCTCGTCGAGCGCCAGCGGCGTGAGTCGCGTGATCTGGCGGTGGGCCAGCGCCACCCACAGCGTCTGGTCGTCCTCGAGGGCCCCTTCGGGCCTCGGTCCGACGGGCACCGCGGCGGCGGCCGTGGGATAGAGCGTGAGAAAGGCCGTGAGCGCGTCGACACAGTCTGACGGGCTCTCCTGCTCGCGGGCCATCGCGGCCCGGTAATCGCGCTCGACGGGCGACAGGGGGCGATCGGCGCGGACCTTGCGCCGGGCGCGGCGCTGGAGGCGGTCGAGAGCGATCGTCTGCTCGAAGCCCGCCACTTCGCCGGCGCGGGGGTCTTCGGGAAAATCGCGGAGGAAGCGGCGGATGGACGTGTCAGCGTCGCGGAGATCGCCGTCGTCGTCGTTGGTCACTGCCTTGATCCGGGCATAGAGCGCGTCGGCCGTCGGTGGGCGGAGGAGCAACCAGCCCCCGCCGAACACCGTGACGGCGATCGCGATCGCCATCGCCGCCTGAAGCCAGGTTTTCCGCGCCTGGACGCGGCTCTCGCGCTCACGATCGGCCTTCTCCAGATCGGCCATGCTCGTGTGCCGCCGTCGGACGGCGGTGTCGACCCGGGTCGTAGCCGCCGCTTCCGCCGGGGGAAGATCGGTGCGATCGCGGTCGATGCCGGCGGTGGGGGCGTCGTTCGACACGGGGCGGGCTGCCGGTCGCAGGGAAGAGTCCTGACGCGTCCGGCCAGCCCCGGGCGGGCCTGCCTGTGGCGCGGCGGTCGCCTCGCCGTCGGGCGGCGGCGTGCCGGCTTGATCGGGGGAAGCAGCGGGCGTGGCGGCCGCGCCGCAGACGGTCGTGAAGTCGTCCGAACGCCCGCGCTGCTCCGGTCGCACAGGCGCCGCGGCGAGATCGGCGATGACGAGTTTTCCCCCCGGTGGTTCGTCCCCCTCGGCGGCGGGCACGAGCGTACCGATCGCCGTCAGGAGCCTGGCGAGGGCCAGGGCGCTGCCGGGGCGGGCCGCGGGATCCTTTTGGAGAAGGCGGTCGATGAGGGTGTCGAGTTCAGGGGGCACCGACGGCACCGCCGCAGCCACGCGCGGAGCGGGGGTGTGCCGCTGCTTGTCGATCACCTCGGTCACCTGGCCACCCCGGAACGGAGGGCGCCCGGCGAGCATCGCGTACATCACCAGCCCCAGGGCGTAGAGGTCGGCGCGATGGTCGATCCCCTGCCCCGCCGCCTGTTCCGGCGCCATGTATTCGGCCGTGCCGACGATGTTGCCGTGGGCGGTATGGGCTGCTCCGCCGAACAGCTTGGCGATGCCGAAGTCGGCGAGCTTGACCCCTTCGCCGATCGGCACGCCGTCGGCGAGGAGGATGTTGGAAGGCTTCAGGTCGCGGTGCACGACCCCGTGATCGTGGGCCACCTTGAGGGCCTTGGTGACGGCCAAGGCCGTCGCCACGGTCTCCTGCCAGGTGAACCGTCGGCCGCCGCGGAGCTGTTGCTCGATCGTCTTCCCGCGGACGAGCTCCATCGCGAAGTAGGGCTGGTCTCCTTCCTCTCCGAAGGCCAGCAGTTGGACGATGCCGGGGTGACGGAGGCCTTTGAGCGTGTCGATCTCGTCGCGGAAGCGGGCCTTCAGCCCGGGGTCGTCGGCGAGATGGGCCGCCAGCACCTTGACGGCCACGGTCGCGCCGGTGGCCGAGTCGACCGCCTCGTACACCGCACCCATCCCGCCGCGGCCGAGCCGGGGGCCGATGCTGTACGGTCCGAGTTGGGCTGGTTCCATCGGGCGTGCCGGGGACGTCGGGGGAAGTGGAACGCGTGTCGGCGGGGAACGCCGGGGAGGGGGCCGCGCCTCCCCATCCATTGTCGGTCGATCGGCTACAACTGTCGAACCGGTTCTTTCCCGGCCGGCTTCCACCCCCCCTTTCCACAGGTCCATGAGCCATTCCGCTTCCCCCGGGTCCGCCGGCCCCGGCTCCACTCGGCTCCTCCCCGCCGACACCAACCAAGCCCGGGGGCTGGCCGAATACGCGATCGAGTTCCTCCGTCGACCGCTGCCGGTCGGGAGTCGCACGCTCGACCTCCTCGAGCGGTTCCATCTCGACAGCGTCGGGTGTGGCGTCTCGGCACTCGCCCGGCAGGCCAACGCCCCGACGGTCCTCCGTCGCGAGGCACTCGCCTCCCCCCCCGCGGTCGGCAGCCGGGGGGCGATCTGCCTCGGGTGCCGGCGTCCGGTGGCGATTGAAAAAGGGGTGGCGGCCGACGTTTCGGCCGTTCGCGAGTGGGATTCCAACGGCACGAACTTCGGCTACGACGCCGCGAAGGGGCGGACGGCCGGTGAGTTCGGCCACAACGACTTCTATCCCGTAGCGCTGGCCGCGGCGCGGGAAGGGGGCTTCGACGGCGACAAGGCTCTCCGCGTCATGCTCCTCATCGACGAGATCCGCGGCCGGCTGGCGGAGGTCTTTCCGCTGCGGAAGTATGCCATCGATCACGTCCATCACGGCGCGATCGCCTCCGCGGCGGCCTACGCGGCGGCGCTCGGTGGCGATGTCGACGAAATCGAGTCGGCGATCGGTATGGTCGGGGCGCACTACGTTCCCTTCCGGGCGATCCGCGCCGGCCATCAACTCTCCGACAGCAAGGGCGCCTCGGCAGCGCTGTCGGCGGAGGTCGCGGTGATGTCGGCGCGGCGGTCGCTCGCCGGATTCATCGGACCGAAGGACATCTTCCGCAATCCGCTGGCGATCTACCGGAGAAACGTCCCCTGCCCCGACGGCCACAGCCCCTTCGACCTCGAACTCGGGCTCTCCGGCGACGCCTTCGCGATCCACTCGATGCACTTCAAGCTCGGGCTCTACGAGCACCAGTCGGCCGGGGCGCTCCAGGCGTTGGTCGACCTCTTCGCCCGATGCCCGGGGCTGGCGGCCGATCCCGATCGCGTCCGCCGCCTCGAGGTGGCGATCTACGAGCCCGCCTTTTCGATCATCGCCGATCCCGCCAAGCGGACGCCGACGACCCGACAATCTGCCGACCACTCGCTCCCCTACATCGTCGCCCGCACGCTCCTCAAAGGCCGTGACGCGGCACGCACCGGGACCGAGACGCCGGGGTGGAACGCGCTGATGCTCCTTCCCGACGACTACGACGCCGAGCGGATCTCGGATCCGGAGATCGCGGGGCTGATCGGGAAGATGGCGATCATCCATGGGGGCCCGGAGTACGACGGACGCTATCCTGACGGGATCCCCACGAGCGTGACGATCGACCATGCGACCTTCGGTAGGCTTCAGAGTGGTCTGGTGTGTCATCCCCTCGGCCATGCCCGGTCGGATCAGGTCGCCACCGGGGCGCTTGTCGATCTGAAGTTCGACCGGCTCGTCGCCGGTGCGGTGAACGATTCGGCGGCGCTGGAGTCGCGCGTCCGACTGGCGGGGAAGTCGGCCGAGGAAGTCGCGGAGCTCTATGCGTTTCCCATTCACGGGTGTGATCCCGGTTGACAAGCCCCCCGGCATCACGAGCCGGAAAGTGGTCAACGTCGTCGCCCGGGCCGCAGGGATGAAGGCGGTCGGTCATGCCGGCACGCTCGATCCGCTCGCCAGCGGTGTCGTTGTCGTCTGCCTGGGCCATGCCACGAAACTCGTCGACCACCTTCACGCCCAGACCAAGGCCTACTCGGCAATGTTCCTTCTCGGCCGATCGAGCCCCTCTGACGATTTCGAGACGCCGATCGAGATGGAGGCCCTTCCGCGCGTGCCGACGCGCGACGACATCGACGCTGCCGCGGTGCATTTCCGCGGCGACATCCTCCAGCGGCCGTGCGACTATTCGGCCATCCATGTCGACGGCAAGCGGGCTTATCGTTTGGCTCGCAAGGGAAAGCCGGTGGAAATGAAGGCCCGCCCGGTGCGGATCGAGCGGCTCGGCGTCACCGCCTACCAATGGCCGCGGCTCGCTGTCGAGATCGAGTGTTCGGCCGGGACGTTCATTCGGGCGATTGGACGCGATCTGGCCGTGGCGCTCGGGACGCGCGCGGTGATGGAGTCGCTGCGGCGAACCCGTGTCGGGCCCTACTGTGTCGACGCCGCCGTGCCGCTTGCCTCGATCGAGCCGGAAACTGTTCCGGGCACGCTTCTGCCGCCGCTCACAGCCATTCCCCACCTCCCCCGCGTCGCGCTCTCGTGCGCGATCCTCGATTCGGCGGTCCGCGGGGGACTGCTGCCGGCCGCGACGTTCGTCGGCGAGCGGGCGGCCGCGGTCGATGATGATGGCGTGCTCGTCGGCATTCTCAGTCGCCTCACGGATGGGCGAGCGAGGCTCCGTCCAAACTTCCGCGGCCTTGGCTGAGCGGCCTGCGGGGAGCGTGAGCGACGCGTTGGTTGACGCCGCGGGCGGAAGTCCGGGACGATGCCTGGAAGGAAAGAGCCGGTGGCCCGTTGCAAGCGAGGGGGAGTCATGCGAAGCCAAGGTGGATGGCGGAATCGGTGCTTGGGAATCGTGGTCGTAGGCTGCCTCGTCGACGCGTGGAGTTGCGGGGGCGTTGCCCAGGCCGCGCCGCCGGCCGAGTTTCATGTCGCACCGGACGGCGACGACACGGCCGATGGTCGCCTGGGGAGGCCGGTCGCGTCGCTCCGCCGCGCCCTCGACCTCGTCCGCGAGTTGCGGAAACGGCGGGCGTCGCTTTCGCCAATCACGGTCGAGGTGGCCGATGGCCGGTATGAGCTTGCCGACACGCTCCTGATCACGGCCGAGGACAGCGGCGGGGAGAAGTCGCCGACGATCATCCACGCCGCCGAGGATGCCCATCCCGTCTTCAGTGGTGGCCGGCGAATCACCGGCTGGACGGTGACGGAAGTCGATGGTCGGCCGCGCTGGAGCGCGGTCCTCCCGGAGGTGATGGGAGGACGGTGGCGGTTCACGCAGTTGTTCGTCGACGGCCAGCGCCGCTTCCGGCCGGCTCTGCCGGCGGAAGGATGGTTCACCGTCCGCGCGGCGTTGCCGCCGTCGCCGGCCGCCGAGGGGCGGGGGCACGATCGATTCGCTGCTGCCGCGGAGGATGTCCTTCGCGAGTGGAGTCAACGCGACGCGATCGAAGTCGTCGCGGTGCATCAGTGGTCGATGTCACGGATGCGGATCGCGGCGATCGAGGCCGGGGAAGCGGCCGGCACGGCCAACGTGCAGCTCGTCGGCACGACCTCGAGCATCGATCCCTGGGGGGCCTTTGCCGCCGGCGCGCGCTACCGGCTGGAGAATGTCCGCGAGGCACTCGGGAGCCCGGGATCGTGGTATCTCGACGTTCCCACCGGCACGCTCACCTATTGCCCGCTCGAGGGCGAGGATCCTGATTCGACCGAGGTCGTGGCGCCGCGGGTCGACACGCTCCTGTCGGTCCGGGGGGAGCCGGTTCCGGCGGGGACGGTCGATCACCTCCGCTTCGTCGGCTTGTCGTTCACGCACGGCAACTGGCCGATGCCGTCGCGCGGCCAGTCCTCGGCTCAGGGAGATCTCAACGTCGGTGCCGCGGTATCGCTCACCGGCGCCCGCGATGTGCAGCTGATCCGCTGTGGGATCCGGCATGTCGGCCGCTATGGCCTGGCGCTCGGTGTCGGCTGCGGACGCTGTCTGATCGATCGCTGCGAGCTGCTCGATCTCGGCGGCGGCGGCGTGATGGTGGGGACCACGGTGGCGGGGGGGCGGTCGATCGCCCGGGTCACCGAGAACACGATCCGTGACTGCACGATCGCCCACGGCGGCCGCCTCCATCCGGCGGGGATCGGGATCTGGATCGGCCAGGCCGACCGGACCACCGTCGAGCGCTGTGAGATCGCCGACTTCACCTACACCGGCGTGTCGGTGGGATGGACCTGGGGCTACGAGCCGAGCCCGGCGGAACGCAATCGGATCGCCTCCAACCACATCCATCACCTTGGCCGGGGCGTGCTTTCCGACATGGGAGGCGTCTACACGCTCGGGGTCTCCCCCGGCACGATCGTCGAGGGGAATCGGATCCACGACATCGTCAGCCACGATTACGGCGGGTGGGGCCTCTACACCGACGAGGGGTCGAGCGGGATCGTAATGCGCGACAACGTCGTCCACCGCGCCTCGTCGGGGAGTTTTCATCAGCACTACGGCAAGGACAACCTCATCGAGAACAACATCCTCGCCTCGGCCCGCGATTGGCAGTTGCAGCGGACGCGTGTCGAGGACCACGTCAGCTTCCGCTTCGAGCGCAACATCGTCTGGTGGGATTCGGACACGCCCCTGGCGAAGGGTGATTGGAACGACGGGATCGTCGCTCGCGACAACTGCTACTGGCACGAAGGGGGCAAGGTGACCTTCCCCGACGGGGCGACGCTCGGGGCCCGGCAGAAGGCGAAGCTCGAGAGCGGCTCGATCGTCGCCGATCCCCGGTTCGCCGACCCGAAGGGGGGCGACTTCACCCTCCCGGCCGACTCGCCGGTGTGGGATCTCGGGTTCGAGCCGATCGAGGCCGACGCCGTCGGGCGGAAGACGCCGCGGGTCGTCTCCCCCGATCTTCTTCCGGTGCCGACGCCATGGCCCGAGGCGCTTTTGCTCGCTGCCGAGGAAGGCGAGGCCGTCGCCGGGGAGCCTGCCACGACCGGAGCCGACGAAGAGGCCGACGCCCGCTGACGGCACGTTGCGGTCAGGCCAGCGGGGCGACGCAATGGCCAGTGACGCCGATGCCTGCGGTGCCCAGCGCCGCGCGGAGCCGTCGGGCAAAGTCGACGCTTCCCGGGGTGTCGCCGTGGATGCAGGCGGTCGTCGGCTTGACGCGGACCAGCGTCCCCTGACGGGATGACACGACCCCTTCACGGATCATCCGCACGAGCCTCGCGGCCGCGGCGTGGGGGTCGGTGAGGAGGCTCCCCGGCAGGGTCCGCGGCGTCAACGTGCCGTCCGATTCGTAGGTGCGGTCAGCGAAGACTTCGCTTGCGGTGGCGAGCCCGGCGCGGGCGCCGGCGTCGATCGCGGCACTCCCGGAGAGGGCGACGAGGACGAGCCGAGCGTTCACCCGCGCCACGGCCCGGGCGATGCAAGAGGCGACCGTGGCGTCGGTGGCCGCGAGGTTATAGAGGGCGCCGTGGGGTTTGACGTGGCCCACATCGATCCCCTCCTCTCCCGCGATCCGCACCAGCGCACCGACCTGCTCGCTGACGAGGCGCTCGATCTCGGCTGGCTCGAGCGTCATCGTGCGGCGGCCGAAGCCGCTCCGGTCGGGAAAGGAGGGATGGGCTCCGAGGGCGAGGCCGCGCGCTTTGGCCAGCCGCGCAAGCGTTCGCATCGAGCCCGGATCGCCGGCATGGCCGCCGCAGGCGACATTGAGGCTCGAGAGTGAGACGGCGAGGTCGATATCGGCCTGGAGTCGAGCGGCGGCGTCGGAAGCCGTCGAGTCCCATTCGCCGACGTCGCCGTTGAGATCGATGGCCAGCGGAGCCACGGTCATCGGAGGTGCTCCAGGCCGAGGGTGAAGATACGGAGCGTCCGTTCGAGTTCCCGGAGGAGTCGCTGCGCCTCGTCGAGCCCGATCTCGACGAAGCGGAGCGCCGCGCCGGGGGGAGCCTGGCCGATGCGGGGAAGATCGATCGTGGCGACGACGGCGATCCGCGGGTAGCCCCCCGTGACGGGATGGTCGGCGGCGAGCACGATCGGCTGCCCGGACGGGGGCACCTGGATCGTCCCTGCCATG
>CAJBCV010000155.1 GCA_903951635.1 uncultured Planctomycetaceae bacterium | reverse complement strand
GATGAGCACGGCCACAACGCACTCCACGCCCAGCACCTTGGCGCTCGCCTGCTGCGCGGCCCTGATGGCGAGGAACAGTCCTCCGATCAGCCCGCCGCCGGTCGCTCCCTGCCACGGCTTCCCGCGCCCCAGACGAAGCGCTACGAGACTGGCCAGATGGATCGTGAACGGAAAGAACAGCTCGCGGTTGCCGGTCAACCGAAAGCAGGCGAGCCAGACGAGACTCGGCGCGACCAACGCCAAGGCGGCTGGCCGGAGGTCGACGGCGGCCAACAGGGCGATCGCCGCCGCGCCGATCGCCGTCCAGGGCCAGCCCCCCCAGACTTGCGTTGCCGCAAGGAAGAGGATCTCCAGCGCGATGAAGGTGGCGATCGACGGGTTCACTGCGGCTGAAACCATCCGCTCGAGGCCGTCGAGGTGGCGAGATTCACGCCGTTGTTCTCGATGACATTGTCGCTGACTTTCGTCCCTGCCGACGGCCCCGTCGCGAACACGCCGTACCCGCGGTTGCTGGCGATGCGGTTGTTCTTCACCGCCAGTCCCTGGGTCGACTCGAGCATGACACCGTTGGCCCCGAGGTGGAACGTATTGAGGAGGACCGTCGATCCGCTGCAATTCCCCCTGGCATTCAGCCCCCGCCCCTCGGCGCCGGCGACGTCGTTCGACTGCACCCATACGCCCCGGGCGGCTTGGAGATCGATGGCGTTGATGGTGTTGCGGATGATCGTCCACTTGATCGCTGTCCCGGTGAGGAGGCCGGTAAGGCCGATGGCGCTGTCCGTTCCATGGACACCGTTGGCGAGCGTCGAGGAATCGCCACCGACGAGGAGGCCGCTGGCCGAGGCCACGTAGATCCCCCACGCCGACCGGCCGCCACCGGGGAGTGATCCCTCGATCGTGTTCGACTGGATCGTCGTCCCGGTGCTATTCCCCGATGCGACGATCCCTTGGAAGCGGTTGCGGAAGAGCAGGTTGCCGTTGAAGGGAAGGTAATGGGCGTCGGAGAGACGCAGCCCGATGGTGTTGTCGGAGATCGAGTTGGCGGTGATCCGCGTCCCGGTGAGATCGCCGGTGGCGGAGACACCGACGGACGTGCGGCCGGGCACGTACGCGCCGGAAGCATCGAGCCCGGCGGAGATCGTGTTTCCAGCCCCCGGGCTCCCGAGCGAGAGCCCGCGGGCCCGCTCGAGCGACACGCCGAGCCTCGTGTCGGTGATCACGTTGCCCGTGACGTTGGTGCCGGCTTGGTTGCCGTCGGCGCGGAGCCCGTAGAGCGAACTCTTGCCGATGCCGTTGGCGGCCACGACGAGGTTCTGGGAAGCGATGAGATTGATACCGGCGACATTCGACGTGACGCTGTTGGAGCGGATCGCCGAGCCGGTCATGACGCCGGTGGCTACGATCCCGGTCGAGGTGCCGGTGATCACGTTCCCGGTGGTCGGTGTCCCGAATGACAGCCCCGTGGCGCCGGAGAGGTGGGCACCGAACGCGCCCTTCCCTCCGCCGTCGATACGATTGCCGGTGATCGTCGTCGCCGGCATCGCCCCGCTGGCCTGGATGCCGGCCACGGCGTTCTTCGTGAGCGTGAAGCCGGCGATTCGCGAATCGTGCGTGGGGCCGACGACGATCCCGCTGCCGGCCGTATTGGCGACCTTGCTGCCGGGCACCTGCATGTCGATTCCGTTGACGCCGGGGGCGAACACGATCCCGCTCCCCCGCGCCCCGGTCACTGAACCGTCGATCGACAGCGGCGCCGAAGCCTTCACAGCGCTGGCCGTGTTGACCCTCAGCGACGCCAGCGGCGTCGTGCCGCCGACGGCTTGGGCGAACAGGATCGGGCCATTCCCGGCGGCGAGCGTCAGGTTCTTCGCGCCATCGACCGTTCCCTCGAAGGTGATCCCGGAGGCGGTGAGGGTCGGCGCGACGGCCTCCGCCCCCTCCCCGAGAAGCACCGGGCCGGTGTAGGTTTGCGTGCCGCCGGTGGTGACCGGCGAGCGGAGGACGATCTTCGAGCCGATCATCTGGAGATGGGGATTGGCAAGCGAGATCGTGCCGCCGTTGGCGACCGTCTCCTGCTGGATCACCGGGAGGAGATCGGAGCGACCGATGACCACTTTGCTCGCGGCGATCCGCGTGAGTTGGCCGTTGGCCGTGCCACCGAGGCGGATCACCTGATCGGCGTCGATGTTTCTCACCGTGACGGTCTTCGTGGTCGCCACCATCCCCCCGGTGAGATCGAAGCCGAAGGCGTCGCCGGTGAAGGTGATTGGCGCGGAGGAGCTGGTCACCGTCGCTCCCTTCACCGAGAGCCCGGGAGAGGTCGTGTAGGGCGCCGCCGTCTGGGAGTTGCCGGCCCCGCCCCTGCCGGTAATCGAGATCGGCCCTTCGTCCGACTGGACAGCCGCGGTCGATGTCAACGACACGCCGGTGTTGTCCTTGGCGGTGGCGCTCGCGCTGCCTCCGCCGGTGCCGTTGAGCGTGATCGCCCCTTCGTTGCCCGCCCCGATGGCCGTGGCCGACGTCACGCGCCCTTGGAGGAGAATCCCGTTGGCACCGCTGCTGCCGGTTCCTCCGGTGCCGGTGAGCGTCACGGCCCCTCCCGACGAGCCCACCGTCGAGCCCTTGTCGATGATGATCCCCTGGTTCGACGGGCCGGTCGAAGCGCCGCCGAAACCGGTGATCGAGAGCGTTCCCGGCTTGGTGCCATCGCTGCCGGCCATGACCGAGGCATTCCCGATCACGGCCACGCCGCGCTGATACCCGCCGGCGTGATCGCCACCGCGGCCGGAGAGACGGATCGAGCCACCGGAGGTCGTGATCGTCGCGCCGGCGACGATCAGTCCGGAGAACGTCCCCGGCACCTGGCCGGTGTCGGCGTCGAGCGTGATGTCGCCGGTCTCCGAAGAGAGCGTCGTCCCCTCCACGGAGATGTTGGACGACGTGGCGGTGAGCGTCGAGGCCGCCGCGAAGGCGGTGGCGCCCGAGACCTTCACCAGCGGCACCCACACGCCGGTCGACCGTGTCATCAGGACGTCGAAGTGATCGACGTAGGAGCCGGTACTGGTGGTGAAATTGACCGAGGT
>CAJBCV010000154.1 GCA_903951635.1 uncultured Planctomycetaceae bacterium | reverse complement strand
CCGACCGCCAGCTATGAGGATGCACGCCGTCGTTGTCGATCACCGTCGCGCCGCCGACGAGCAATCGGCTGCCGTCGTCGCTGGCCAGATCGAAGCGATAGCGCCCCTTCGCCGGGGCATGGAAAAAACCCGTCAGTTGGACACAAAAACCATCGGTGCGGCCGGCAAAGCCTTCCACATCAAAACCCTGGAGCGGACCGGAGCGGTCCGGCTTCCCGAGCGTGGCAAAATCGGGAAGCGAGCCGAAGGTCTGATTCCACGACTTCGCCTCGAAGGCCACCGTCTGCTCGGCCACGCCCCCCCACCGGCTTTCAGGGAGGAGGAGGGCCGCGACGAGATGGCGACGCTCGCCGTCGTCGAGCGGAAAGGCGGGCATACGGCTCGACGGACGCGTGTGGAGGGGATTTTGCAGGAAGGCATCGAGGGCTGCTGGCGACCATTTGGCAGCGAGGTCGCCGAGGGGCCGCTGGTCGGGGAGATGGGGCGCGGTCGAGAGCCGATCGCCATGGCAGGCCCGACAGCCGACGCGGTCGTAGATCGGCACTCCGTCGCGCGGCCGGGCATCCTGGGCCCCCGGAAAAGCCCCCCGGGAAAACTCCCCCGTCGAAGCGAGGTAATGGGCGATCGCCTCCGCGGTCCGCGTCCGCGCTCCCTCGTCGAGGCTCGCAAGCGCGTGGGGCATGGTCGTGCCGGGGCGGGCGGCAGCAGGGTCGCGGAGGTAGGTCGCGATCCAGGCCGGATCGATCCGCTCGCCGACCCGGTCGAGGATCGGCCCTGCCTTGCCGCTCACCTGGGCTTCACGGTCCCCGGGCCGATGGCAATGGACACAGCCGAGTTCGCCGAGGAGCAGCAGTCCCCCTTCGATCCGATCGATCGCCTCGTCGGCATGGCGGCCAAATCGTTCGAAGCCGGCGACGATCGGCGCGGCCGACAGGGGTAGCGGCGAAAGGCCGGCCGCCATCCCGACGATGAGCGCGGCAAGCAGGGCACGACACGATCTCGGACACATGAGCAGAGTCCCCGGGGCGCTGTCCGCCTGGGGCCAACTGGATCCCCGGCGGCCACGAATATACCGGCGCCCCCGCCGCTCGGTCAGATCGGGCTCCCGTCACGACACCTCGTCGTCGCTCACCGGCATCCCGGTGACGATCTCCACGACGCGCCAGTCGAGCCAGCGCGAGTCGGGATCGAGCCCCTTTTTTCCGACGAAGCCGACATGGCCGCCATGATCGGTGGCCACCAGCCGCACACAGCCGGGATAGGCGACGCGGTCGGCTGAAAACATCCAGAAGGGAACGAGCGGATCGTCACGGGAGGTGATGATCGTCGTCGGCGTGTCGATCGCGGGGATGAAGGGAGCGGCGCTCGAGTGGCGGTAGTAGTCGTGGGCGTCGCGGAAGCCGATCGCCGGCGCGGTGAACCAATCGTCGAAGCCGTGGAGCGTCCGCGGCCGCGGCCCCTCCGGCGGCCGAAAAGCATCGGGGCGGAGGTGCCACCAGGCTTCGAGGTGCTTGATGAGCACACCGGTGAAGTGCCGGTCGTAGACGCGGTTGGTGCGGCTGCCGATCGACTCGATCCCCGCCATCAGGTCGATCGGTGGATTGACCGCCACCGCCCGCCGCACCGCGGCCGGGACATGCCCCGGCGCCTCGCCGAGATACTTGAGAAGGACATTCCCGGAGAGGGAGACACCAAACAGCGTCAGGTCAGGCAGCGGGAGATCGGGGGCGGGTTCGGGATCGGATCGGGTCGCAGCGCCGCGAGCGCCATCCTCCTCACCACAGCACCAGCCGATGACGGCATCGACGACCGCCGCCAAGTCCCCTGAGCAGCCGGCATGGTAGGGGCGGCGGGCCCACGCCATTCCCGCGCCGCAGCCGCGCATGTCCCAGCGGAACACGCGCACGCCGCGCGCCGTGAGCTTGTCGGTGAGCCGCACCAGCAGCGGCGTGCGGTGGTGATCGGCCAGGCCATGGGAGAGGATCGCCACCTTCCCGCCAGGGGCCCAAGCCTCGGGGCAATCGTCGTGGACGGCGAGTGCGTCGCCGTCGGCGAGATCGACGCGGCGCAGGATCGCCGCATGATCGGCGAGCTTCTGTGGCACGAGCGCCGGCAGGATCGTCTGCACGTGCGGATTCTTCATCCACCACGGCGGCTCGAAAGCCAAGGGGGTGTCGTCGGCGGGCATCGTGGCTCCTCGCGGCCCCATGGGCAGGGCCGGAGCGTAGTTCTGAATCAGGCGAGGATGTCGGCGATCGGTTCGCCGTGGTCCATCTCCAACCGACGCCGGCCGGGCACCTCGAGCTTCCGGCCATCGAGGCCGAGGAGTTGGAGGACGGTGGCGTGGAGATCGGTGACGTAGTGGCCGTCGCCGAGAGCGTTGTAGCCGAGTTCGTCGGTGGCGCCATGGACATGGCCACGTTTCACCCCCGCCCCGGCGAGCCAGATCGTGAAACCGTTGGGATGGTGGTCGCGTCCGTCGACGCCCCCGCCCCGCTGTTCGAGCCCCGGAGTCCGGCCGAACTCGGTGCAGAAGACGACGAGCGTCTCGTCAAACAATCCCCGCGCCTTGAGGTCGCGGATCAGCCCGGTGATGGGGAGGTCGATCGTGGCACACAGCCGGGTGTGGTTTTCCTTGAGCTTTTGGTGCGAATCCCAGACGCCGTACGGCGACGGGAAGACCTGCACGAAGCGCACGCCGCGCTCCACGAGCCGGCGGGCGGTGAGGAGACGCTCGCCGGCGAGCTTGGTCGCGTCGACGTCGAGGCCATAGAGACGGGCTGTCGCCTCGGTCTCGTCGGTGAAGCCGACAGCCTCCGGCACGGCGGCCTGCATCCGGTAGGCGAGCTCGTAGCCGCGGATCCGAGCCCGCAGCTCCGCATCGTGCGGATGCTCGGCCGCGGCGATCGCCCCGAGCCGGCCGATGAGGTCGAACTCGTCCCGCTGCTGCCGAGCCGACTGCGCCGCCTGACGCCGTCCGAAGGGAAGCGGGTTGGCCGGATCGAGGGCGAAAGGGACACCCGCATGCTGCGGCCCGAGATAGAGCGAATCGATCGACTGGCGCGTGTCGCTCCGCGTCGGCCCGCCGAGGACGACATACCGGGGAAGATTCTCGTTGAGCGATCCGAGCCCGTAGGAGGCCCAGGCGCCAAGGCTCGGCTGCGGCTCGTCGAGTCGGTGGCGACCGGTGTGGATCTGGTTCTCGGCGGCGTGGTCATTGTCGGTCGTCCACATGTTCCGCACGAAACAGAGATCGTCGACGACGCCCGCCAACTGGGGCCACCAGTCGCTGATCTCGATGCCGCTGCGACCGCGGGGGGCGAAGCCGACCTGCATCGGATAAATGATGGGATAGACGTCGCGGACGTTGATTTCCTCGGCCGGCACCGATCGAAACCGCTTCCGATGGAGTGGCGAATTGACCGGATTCTCGAACGGGGTTTTGTCGTAGCTCTTGCCAGCGTGAGTGTTGAGCGCGGGCTTGGGATCGAACGTCTCGACGTGGCTGTAGCCCCCCGACAGAAACACCCAGATCACCGACTTCGCTCGCGCACCGATCGGCGCCGCCAGCGCCGGCTGAGCGTCGCACAGCAGCGACTCGAGCGCCAGCGAGCCAAACCCAAGTCCGAGCCCGGCCCGCGGGCCGGCCGCCAACAGCGCTCGCCGCGTCAGTCTTTGGCCTTCCTCGTTGTTGGGCATCGTCAGGGCTCCCCGGTCAGCGGACGGCGACGAAGTCGTTGTGATTGAAAAGCACGCGCACGAGCCCGGCTCGGCGCACCTCCGGCTCAACCGGCTCTGAAATCCCCGCCTCCCCACGGCCTTCCGCGCCGAGCCAGTCGAGACAGGCGACCATCTCCTCGTCATGCGGCGCCCGGCCGAGGAGATGCTCGAACGCGGCCGCCACGAAGGCTCTCTGGTCGTCCTGTTGTTCGGCGGGCAGCCCCGCCCACAAGACGGCGGCGATCTTCGCGCTGGCCGCATGGACAAGCTCGCTGTTGGCCAGCGCCAGCCCCTGCTGCGGGATGATCGTCCGCGAGCGCCGATAACAATCGCCGGCGTCGGCGCAGTCGAACACTGCCGCGAACGGGCTGCGGCCATCCTCTTCCGGCTGGCAACTGTAGTAAAGGCTGCGACGGAAGGTGGTGAGCGCCACCGCGTTCTCCAATTCCATCCCCCCGATCGTTCGGTCGAGAGTGCCGGCGAGATGGAGGATCGAATCGCGCACCACCTCGGCCTCCATCCGGCCGACGTTCATCCGCTTCAGAAGCCGATTCTCCGGATCCTTTCCGACGGAAGTCGCCCCTCCTGGCTCGGCGCCTCCGGCAGGGGATAGCTCCGCGCTTGCCCGGCGGTAGGCGGCGCTGGTGACGATGAGCCGGTGGAGCGGCTTCATCCGCCAGCCGTTCTCCATGAACTCGACAGCGAGCCAGTCGAGCAACTGCGGATGGGAAGGAGCGGCGCCAGCCCGGCCGAAATCGAACACGCTCGACAAGAGCGGCTCGTGGAAGTGCCGCATCCAGACATGGTTCACGGCCACCCGTGCCGCGAGCGGATTGTCCCGATCGGTGATCCAGCGGGCCAGCGCCGCACGCCGCCCCGTGCTCGTCGCCGGATAGGCCGCGGCGATCCGCGTGTAGGCGCCATCGGCAGGGCGCATCGCCGCGCCCCGCGCGGCTTCCACCGCTCCCTGCGCCTTCTCGATCGCTGCAGCCGCCGCGGCGATCTCCGCCCGGCGGGCGGCGTCGGTGTCGGGCTTGGCCCGCGCCGTGGCAAGCGCCCCCTCCGCGGCGAGAAGCGTCTCGAGGGCCGATTGCTCGGCCGCGTGCCGCTCCGCCGCCGTAGCCGCTTCGGCCGCCGCCACGACCTGATCGGGGGGCGCACTGCCGTAGCGGAGCCGCTCGGCGGCGAGCCGGGCATCGAGTGAGACCAGCGCCGCCGTCGCCCGGCCGAGCGCGGCCGCGGCGGCCGTCTTCCGGGCCAGCCCCACGCCGTCGCCGAGCGGATGCACCTCCTCGAGGGCTCGATGGGCAGCCTCGATCGCCGCGACGGCATCGGCGCGGAAGGCCGCTGCCACGCGCTCGTCGAGGATCGGATTGAAGGCCGGCGGTGGGAGGCTGATCGGCTCGATCGGTGGCTGGCGGCCGCGGGCGAGGAAGGCGGGCACCCCCGGAGGCACAGGCCCGCGGGCCAGATCGCGGTTGCGTTCGTCGCCGTCGGTGTAGAACCAGGTCGGGGCGTCGGCCGCGCGGTCGTAGACCATCACCGTGCCACGGCGTTGGACTCTCCGCAGCACGCTGTAGTCATACGGCTGAAAAGGCCCCGGATCGGCCTCCCCCGGAAGCCTGTCCTGCCGCAGCCCCATCGGCTCGAAGAAGGCCCGCAGGCGAAAGTAATCCTCCTGCGTGAACGGGTCGAACTTGTGGTCGTGGCAGTGGGCGCAGTTCGTGGCAAGGCCGAGAAACGCCTTTCCGACGTGCTCCACGGTCGCCCGCATCCAGTCGTTGGGATTGAGCGCGTACCAATTGCGGACGAGATACCCGGTGGCGACGCCGGCGTCGCGGTCGCCCGGATGGAGCTCGTCGGCGGCGAGCATGCAGCGCACCATCTCGTCGTAGCCGGTGTCGGCATTGAGCGCGGCGATGATCCAGTCGCGCCAGCGGAACACCTGCGGAGCGCTGTTCCACACATCGGGCACGTACCGGCGGCCGTGCCAGTCGGCATAGCGCCACACATCCATCCAGTGCCGCCCCCACCGTTCGCCGTAGGCCGGGGAGGCGAGGAGCCGCTCGACGAGCCGGTCGTAGGCATCGGGGGCGGTGTCGGCGAGGAAGGCCCGCACGTCGTCGCGCGTCGGCGGCAAGCCCGTGAGATCGAGGGTCACGCGCCGCAGGAGCGTCGCCCGGTCGGCGACGGCCACCGGCTCGAGGCCGTCTGCGGCAAGTCTGGCGTCGAGAAAGCGATCGATCGGATGACCCGAGCCGCTCGCCCCCACCGGGGGCAGCTCCGCCCGCTCGGGCGCCACAAAGGCCCAGTGATCGCTCCCGTCATCGACAGGGACCTCGGCGGCGGAGAGGGCAACTGCCGTGCACCAACAGCCAAGGAAGGCAATGGCGACGAACCGTCCAGTCAACCCACCACACGAGCCCCATCGCCGGAGTCGGGTGGAGTTTTGTCGCAGCTTGAGCAGCAGGGTCATGGCGAGCGCCCCGGAAGGATGGCTGAGAGTATACGCCCCCGTCACTCCACGATTCCCACCACCGTCGCCTCGCTGACCACCGGCCAGCGTCCCTCCTCGAGCGCCGTTGCCCGAATCATGATCGTCCCCTCGCCGGCGATTCGCGGATCATCGGCGAGGGTCACTGTCAGCGTCGCGTCAGCCTCTTCAGCGCCGTCGTTTTCGATCACGACCGTCTCAGACGTCACGAGATTTCCCTCGCGCCAGCCACGCGGCAGTGCCTCGCGCACGAGCTCCACGCGCACCGGCCCCGCGAAGGCTGGCGTGCGAAACTCCGCCCCACGCACCAGCCCCAGCGCGATGGTCGCCGTCGCGCCGCGCTTCAAGCGGATCTCCGCCGGCCCGGCGAGCTTCATGATCGCCCCTTCCGGGAGCATCCCCAGCCGCAGCTCCTGGCGCTCGAGGAGCGTCCGCTTCGCCCCCCGCGGATCGGTCACCTCGACGGCGCCGTTGACGATAAACCGGCTCGTCCGCGTCGTCTCCATCCATTCCGGGACAAACACCGGATAGTCGCAGTGCGTGGCCCCGGCCGGCACGACGATCTCCTCGCCATCCATCCCCTGTCGGTGCCGCTGCTGCTTCGCCGTCGGATGGAGCCGCACGTCCCCTTGAAAGCCTTCGAGGCGGTGGATCGTGAGCGGCCCGCGGAAGGTCGTGCCCCGATGGACCTTCCGCACGTCGTCGAGGCCGTCGGGCACGATCCTCACCCGCGGCTTCATCGTCACGGCGACGGCGATCGGCCGTTGATGAGTGATCGGACGGCCGTCGCTTGTCGTCCCTGAAAGCACGAGCGTCGCGAGCCGCGCGGCCGTGCCGGCGTCGGCGCCACAGGCCAGTTCCACCGTCCCGTCGGCAGCCCCGGCGGCGATTCCCCCCTCGGTCGCCGTCACGCCGTCGGGCAGCCCGCGGAAGCCGATGCCGACTGCCCCAGCGAAGCCACCGCTACGCACGATCGGGATCGTGAGCTTGGCCGCCCCACCGAGCGGCACGGCCAGCTGCGCGGCAAGCGCCGGCCCCGGCTCGAACGACTCCGAGTCCGGCTCGATCACGAGCCGCCAAGCAGCGGGGCCAAGCTCGGTCGCGCCGAGCGCCCTCCCGCCGACCACGATCCGGTGCGACCCGGCCGTGGCAACAGCCACCGTCGCCACCGGATCGACCGAGCCGGCGGCATCGTCGGCAAACAGAAGCTCCCGGCCGTCGGGGGCGAGGATGGAGAGATCGAGATCGAGCGGGTGGCTTGCGGAGGTGCTCTTGGCCGACACACGCCAGCTGCCAACGGGCAGATCGACGACCACGCGCCGCTCGCGCTCGTCGCCCGCAAACGCGCTGCGTACGGCGACTGGCGGCGCCGGGAGGGAAATGTCGGCCGTGCCCTCGGGGGTGAACGTCTCGGGGATGTCGGAGCTGGGGGTCGGCGTGTCGAGCGGGCCGGTGGCCAGCTCGATCCGGTAGACGCTCGAGCGGTCGCCGGCGTAATCGATGTCGTGGATCGCGAGGTCGTAGGTCTCTCCCTCTTTTCCGGAAAAGGAAACGGAAACATCGCGGCCGGCGGTGTCGGCGACATCGAGCACGGCCCCGCCGTGCGAATCGGTCACCTTCACAAGGGCGTGGAGCGGGGAGAGGAGACGGCGGGCGAAAAGCTCGATCGACACCGGCCCCGACTCCTTCACCGTGAAACGGTAGCGATCGATCTGGGCGGTGCGACCGATCCGGCCATCGATCACCAGCGGCAACGCGGGGAGAAGTTGCGGGCCATCGCGGTCAGGATCCTCGACGACACTTTCATAGCGCGAGCAATGAAAAAATCCTGGCGGCGAGGCACCGTTGGCATTGGCGACCTGGAAGCGGTGAAGGCCGGGGGGGAGATCGGCCGGGAGCGTGAGCCGGGCGGGAAACTCGCGTGGGCAGGGGCGGTCGTTGGCGCGGGCCTTGTAGCCGAAGAGGTGCGGCGGCTCCGGGATGAGGACGCGCGTCGGGGCGCCGGTGACCACGAGCGCCACGCCGGGATCGTGGGGGAGGATCTCGATGTCGGGCGTCCAGTCGTAGCCGCCGAGAACGACATCGCGCGTCTCGCCGGCCCGGCCGCCGGCCGGAAACAGGTAGCCGATCTCGGGAGGGAGTTCACCGAAGGCTGCGAGCGGCGCGAAGGAAAGAATCGCCGCAATCAGCCTGGCCACGAAGCAAAGGGCGCTCCCGGCGCGCGGCCGCATCCGGCACGGAAGCCGATCGCGTGGGCCCGGTGTCGCTGCCATCCTCTCGCTCCCCTTCGCCGCCCCAAGGTCATTCCCTGGAGCCTCAACGAGGATACCCGGGCGGGGAGGGCGACTCAGGGGCGGGAGCTACTCGGCGGGCGATCCCTCGGGCTTGAAGTAGGTCGACTTCTTCCCGCGGGTGGCGAAGTGGGCCTGATTGGCCGGCTGATAGGCCGTCCACACGTCGAGGTCATAAAACGACTCGATCGCTTCGAGAAAGAACGGGATCTGCTCCTCGGCGACCGGCCGGAAGTGGTGGACATCGACGCCGACGTTGAGCGAATTGAGCTGAAACTTCCAGGCGCTGTGGATGTGCCCGACGAGATTGAAGCGGTCCTCCCGGGCCAGTGAGGGATAGTGAGTGATGAAGCAGGGGACGCCGGCGATCGTGACGTCGATCCCTTCCCCCTCCGGCACGATCCGCTCGAAGTAGGGAGCGAACTGCGCATCGGTGAAGGGCCTGTCGTGATTGCCCCGCAGCAGGATCTTGCGGCCATGGAACCGGGCCACATGGGGGAGAAACTCCTCCGCCGACGCCTTCTGGTAGAGGACGTCGCCGTTGACATAGACGAGATCGTCCGGCGCCACGGCGGCGTTGTGGTGGGCGACGAGCGCGTCGATGTATTCCGAAACCGCCCGGAAGGGGCGCTGCATGAGTTCGAAGCGTTCTTCGCCGATGTGCCAATCAGCCGTCAGGAAGGTTTTCATCGTTGGCCTGTCGAGGGCTGGGGGGAACTCAGGTGCGGCGGAGAATCTGGTCGACCCATTCGACGAAGCCGCCGGAGAAAGTGAAGACGTTGTTCACATCCATCCGGTTCATGTAGCGGAAGCACCCCTGGAGGCGCTCCTCGAGGACATCGGCATCGGTGTAGTCGACGTAGAAGATCGACTTCCCATGGACGTCGCGCAGATCCTCGGCGAACTGCCGGATGAGGAATCGCAGCAGCGCGTCCTCCTCCGACAGGCTGTAACCCACGATCACGAGCACGTCGCTCTCCTGGAGGAGCCGGACGGCCTTGGGGAAGATCGAGGAGAAGTAGAGGTTGACGTAGTTTTGTTCCTTCGACGGCATCATGATCTCGGGGGCCGCCTCCCGGATCGCGTCGAACGACCGCCGGCGGTAGTCGAAGTCGAAGGCATCGCCACTGGGGACGATCTCGAAGCCGCCGTTGATCTTGATCAGCGAGTTGATCGACCAGTGATCCTGGACGACATTCCGGTTGCGCCGGCCGTTGATCCGGGCCGGCGTGATCCCCCGGTAAGTATTGCGAAGGGCGTTCTTCTCCCCGACGTTGTCGAGGATCGTCTCGACGACGTAGTCGTAGTTCGTGGAGAGGAATTGGGCGTGCACGCCCCGCGCCGCCCCCTCCTTCATCGCCTGGTGGCTGCTCATCCACTGGAAGAAGTCGAGGATCTTCGTCTGGTTGGCCGTCGGCAGAGGCGGCGCCGGAAACCGGCCGGTCGCCTCATCGAGATAGTTGAGCCGGCTGATCGTCTCGAAGCGCTTCTGCACCACCGCCTTGATCTCGTCGATCACGAAGCGGATGCTCAGTTCATCCATGTAGCGGGTGCGGATCCCGGGGTATTTCAGCTGCATCGAGAGGTTGTAGAGCAGCTCCTTGAAGGCCGCCGGCGCCGCGTCGTCGATCGTCGGATAGCCGGGAAGGGCGAGGAGCTCGTCGATCTCGATGTCGTCCGCCATCCCGGCGAGAAATTCCTTCGGAAACGTGAACAGCTCGTTCCCCGTCGGCGAGGTGGTGTCCCAGGTCTTGGAAAACCCGGCCCCGACGAAGAAGGTCACATTCACAAGCCCCGACGAGGCGTTGCCTTGGCTCGAGTGACGGGTGACGATCCGGTGAAAGGCTTCAGACGCGGATGGCTGTGCCATGGGAGGTTCTCTTGGTCTGGGAGGGCCCATGGGCCGTCGCACAAAAGGACAGCCCACACTGGTAAATAGCCGTCCCCAAGCCAAAACCTGACAGCGACCGATTCGAGAAAAATCGGCGAGCTGGCCGTAAGCCATATTCCAACAATGGCTTACGGCGATTCCCAAGCCCGGAAAAATCTTTTCCCGTCCGGCGGCCTTGATGGGGCTCCCGTCGATCCGCGAAGCGATCCCGGCGGCAAACTCGGGGGCCGGGCCACTCACCCCCGCCGCGGTCGCGGCGAAACGAGCTCGATGCAGTCGCCGTAGCCGGCAAGCAGGGCGTCGTTGGTGAGGAGGAGCAGCGGCTCAGTTTTCGCCTGGGCAACAAGCATCCGATCGAAGGGAACCCAGATTTGGTGGCTGCCACCATTTGTCCTTCCCAGATTTGGTGGCTGCCACCATTTGTCCTTCCTTTGTCCTTTTTCATCTTTTTTTCGTTCCCTGCGGTACGCTTGCGGCATGGCCTCCGAGACTCGAACTGCCGACTTGCTCGCTCCGCCTGGGCGGTGGAATCTCTTTGAAGCGCTCGCCGGAGAGCGGGTGCGGGCGAGCGACGCGGCATGGGCCGGGGCCCTTTCACCGGCACAACGGCTCGCCGTGGCCGACGACCTGTTTGTCACCGTCCGCGACGTCCGCCGCGCCGCGGGAGACTGGCAGGAGATTGACGACCGCGCCTGGGAGGCGACGCTCGCGGCCCGCATCTTCGAGCTTGCCGCCTTTCGACGTTTCGACGAGGCAAACCGTGGAAGCAGCCCTCTGGCCAACCCTGGCTGACGCGGTGTCGCTGCTCGCAGCGCGCGGCCTGCGCTCGGCGCTGATCGGCGGCTTGGCCGTGTCGCTCCGCGGACAGCCCCGGATGACCGTCGATGT
>CAJBCV010000153.1 GCA_903951635.1 uncultured Planctomycetaceae bacterium | reverse complement strand
GCGCGGATCGAGGCGATCCGGGCCGCCGGCGGGAATCCGTTCATGGAGTATCAGGTGCCGGAGGCGACGCTCAAGCTCAAGCAGGGCTTCGGACGCCTCGTCCGCACCGCCGAGGATCGGGGCCGCGTCGTGATCCTCGATCCCCGCGTGCTCACGAAGCCCTACGGCCGCGTCTTCCTCGACAGCCTCCCGCCGGCGAAGCTCGTCATCGAGCCGTATGGGTGAGTGAGTGACGGCCCGGTGACCGCCGGACGCGACGAAAACTTGCCCCTCTGTAAGGAGGCCTGTAGGCTCTTTTTTTGAGGGGGAACGCCCCCTCGGAAGTCGAGGGCAGGGGGGAGAGTGCGATGACACGGGGTGCAGTTGCGCGATGGTGGGGAGCGTTGATCTGGGGGCTCCTCGCGGTGGGGCCGTCGCTGGCCGCCGCGGACGTCCGCACGTGGCGCGACGAATCGGGGAAGTTCGAGGTTCGTGCCGAACTCCTCGACTTCGACGGCGAGAAGGTCCGGCTCGCGAAGGAGGATGGCAAGGAGATCACCGTGCCCCTCTCCCGGCTGTGTGCGGCTGACAGGGCGCATGTCCGGCGCCTCATGAAGAACAACGACGGCAAGGCCGACGACCAGGACATTGACAAGAAGAGCAACGACGACAAGAGCAACGGCGGCGCGGAGAAGCCGCGGCCCGATCGATCCGGCGAGGCCGACGATGATCCGGCTGCCGAGAAGGGGAACGGCAAGGAGCCGAAGCCGTCTGACGCCGATCAGGTGCGACTGCGCGACATCCCCGCGAAGCGAGCCGGCAGCCCCAAGGGGGTGCTCGTGTGGCCGACCAAGCTTGCCACGCCAGCTGAGCCGGTGGGGGGCTTTGTCAGCGATCCCGGCGCGGCGCTGGGGGCGATCAGGGCCATGTGCGCCGTGGAGATCAGCAAGCACTACAGCACCGAGCACGTGTCGCGCGCGGTGCCGCTCGACACGGAAGGGGGGCGTTTCCTCGTCAGCGTCATCAGGCGGGAATCGGCGGACCTGCTCTCCCGGATCTACCTCATCGATGCCTCCGCCGACACCGCGACGATGGTCCAGGAGACGAAGGAGCTCTACGAGATCCTCGACCATGACATCGAATCGGGGATGACGCTCCTCGGCGAGCGCGGGTCGAAGTACGGCATTATGGCGGCCGACAAGCCGACGCGGCTGGTGCTCGCCTCCGGCTTTCCCGAAGGAAAGCCCGACTTGAAGTTCGTCCGTGACTGTCCCCGGATTGACAAGGACTTTGCTGCGGAGATCGTCGGCGCCAGGCTCCTCTCGGCCCGCCATGCGCTCGTCTCGTTCACGACTGCCGCCGGCGTCTGGGAGCTCGATACGTGCAAGGCGCTTCAGGTGTTTCCAAGCACCGGGCCGGCGGCCGCCAGCGGAGGTCTGCGCTACGTGGCGATCCCCACCGCCAATCAGGTCGTGGTGATCGAGCCGGCCTCGCGGCGCACGGTCGTGGCGGTGCACACGGCGCTGACTGTTTCTGGCCTGGCCTTCGATCCCACGGGCCAGAAACTGGCGATTGTCGAGCCGGGATGGGTGTCGATCCAGGACTGCGCTGCCGGCGGAGATCCGGTCCGCTTCCAGTCGCCGGAGGCGACCGGCACGGTGGCGTGGGTGGGGCCGACGACGATCCTCACCGGGTCGGGGGCGTTGATCGATGTCGAGCGCAAGGCAGTGCTCTGGAAGTACCAGCTCAACAGTGGCTGGAGCGTGTCGGGATCAACGGTCGTTGCACGGGTGGACGATCAGCTGTGCTTCCTCACCGTGCCCCACCCGGCTGCGGAGGCCAGACGCTCCAGCTGGGTGGCCGTGGCCGATCCGATCCTGCTCCGCGCGGGGAGCGCTGTGAAGGTCGCCTGCGAGGTCTCGCAAGGGGTGCAAATCGATCAGGCGGCGCTCGAGCAGACGCTCGCCGGCCTAGCCCAACAGGCCGGATTCCAGGTCGTGAGCGAGGCGCCGACCACGCTCGTGGCCCGACTCGATCGCCTCGCCCCCCGGACCACGGCCCTCGTGGGAGTGTTTGGCGTCGGCAGTGGCCCGGCAGGGCCGCCGACGATGGAGGCCAATCCACTCGTGGCATCGATCGAGTTTCGGACGGCGGATGGCGTGGCCTGGTCGGAAAACCTCGTCTATTCGTCCAGCCCGCTCGTCAGGCTCCAGCCGAACGAGTCGCTCGAACAGGGGATCCGCCGCCTGGAAACGCCCTCGATCGCCACGTTTGCTGCGGTCGTGTTGCCGACCATCGTCGAGCGTCCCGAGGTATTGGCGGGGCAGGGACGGAGCGAGCCGCAGGAGGCCGGATGGAAGGACCTGCCGGTCGATGCCTCGCAGAGCAGGCACGATCAGATCGTCAACACCGACCGCAGCCTGCGGGACACGATCGCCGAAACGAACAGGATCAGCGAGAAAGCCCTCGAACAGATCCGCAATCCGAGCGCCGCGTTTGATCCGAAGCAGTTCGAGGAGGCCGTTCGAGAGGGGGCCAAGCGTGACCTGGAGCGGCAGGGCGGGGGCCAGCCCCTGTCAGCGGAGGCGAAGGCAAAACTCCTCGGCTGGATCTTCGGGCTGGCATTCGTTGCGTTCGTGATCGGCATCGGCGGGATCATCACGCTCTGGCGAATCTTCACCAAGGCAGGCCGGGAAGGCTGGGAGACCCTGATCCCCCTCTACAACAGCGCCGTCTTCCTCGACATCGCCGGACTCCCGATGGGGTTGCTCACCGTCTTCTTTCTCCCCCAGATCAGTGCGGTTGTCGTGAACGTCGCCGGGCTGGCAGGCAGCGTGGCCGCCTCGGGCATCATGGCGCTGGCGTGGCTGCTCTACGCGCTCGTCTGGGGGCTCAACTGTCAGGGCGTGGCACGGAACTTCGGCAAGGGGGTCGGCTTTGCCTGCGGGCTGTTTTTCCTGCCGTTCGTCTTCTTGCCGATCCTCGCCTTTGGCAGCGCCCGCTATCGCCGTCGCTGAATGGGGGCGACGCCGGTGGCTGTCCGCGGCTGACGAGTCACGCGCCGGCGAGGTCGAGCTCCATCCAGGTGGTGGGATCGCTCTCCCAGGGATATTCAGGGGGCGCTCCGTAGGGGATCCGCCCGAGGCGGCGATCGATCACCGCAGCAAAGAATCCGAGCCGGGGGATCTCGGCCGGATCCCAGCCGGGGAGGGCTGCGGCGGTGATGTGGGCTTCGACGCTCCAGCCATCGGCGTGGAGCTTCGCCTCGATCGGCACCGAGCCCTCGGGGAGCTCGGTCGGGATCTCGCTCGTCCGCGGGATCACCGCTGCCACGGCCACCGGCTTGTCGGCGAGCTTGCCGCCGCCGGTCGGGAGGAGGGCGAGCCGGCGGCAGAATCGCCCGGCCCGATGGCTCTCGCCGGTGGGGCGGGTGGCGATCCAGAGATGGAGGCCGTCGCTGTCCTCCGGCCGGGTCGGCTGGCACCACCGCGATGCCCCGACCCCCTTCATCTCCCCCCGGACCCGCAGGCCGCTGTCATTCCAGGCCAGCGACAGCGAGAGGAGGTCGGGGACGCCGACGATGCTGGCCAGTGACGGGAGCCGACAGGCGTCGTCGAGCGGGGCAGAGGCGGGGGGCCAGAGCGTTTTCCGCTTCCGGCAGGGGAAGCGGAAGGTGAACAGCGAACCGGGGTTCACAAGCGGCACGGCACAGGCTCCGAGGATCGACCGACCCGCGCATACTATACTGCCGCCGACACTGCGGGGGTGACGGAACGTTCGGCGAGCCGGGCCTGTTTACGACGCATTCAGCCACTGAATCTCGAGGGGTTTTCCATCATGGGGCGATTCATTTCCGACTTCCGGCACCCGGCGCAGCGATCCGTCGGCCGTTGGCAGGGCTTGGTCGCCGTGGCCGGCTGTGCGGCGTTTCTGGCGGTGGCCGCGCTCCGCCTTTCGAGCGCCGCCGAACCGGGCTCGCAGCCGCTTTGGAGCAGCGGACTGATCACCCTCGAGACCCCCACGCGCTCCGTCCCCTTCGACGTCGAGCTCGGCGGCGCCACGTCGGTGTGGCTCGTTGTCGATGACGGCGGCGACGGCTTTGGGTGCGATTGGGCCGACTGGGTCGATCCGGTCTTCAAGGGCGCCGGCCTCGAGAAGCCGCTTGTCGATCTCGAATGGAAGCGCGCGAGTGCCGAGTGGGGCGAGGTACGAAAAGGGCGGAATGCCGGAGGGGACGAGCTGAAGATCAACGGCAAGCTTGTTGCCCGCGGCATCGGCACGCACGCCAATTCGGTGATCGAGGTGGCGGTGCCGGCAGGCGCCACGCGGCTGGTTGGTCGGGCCGGGCTCGACGACGGCGGGGCCAACCAAGGCTCCGGCTCGATCCGCTTCGCCATCCACACCAAGGCTCCGGTGCTTCGCCCCAAGGCCGCGCAGGCCGGCGGCCCGGTCCCCGCCGCCGCCGGCCCCGCCACGCTCGTGGTCCCCGAGGAACTCTCGGCGACGCTGTTCGCCGCCGAACCACTCCTCTCGAGCCCCTCGGACATCGACATCGACGCCTCGGGGCGGGTGTGGGTGTGCGAAGTCACCAACTACCGCGGCCGCAAGGACACGCGGCCCGACGGTGACCGGATCCTCGTCCTCGAAGACATCGACGGCGATGGCGCTGCCGACATCTCGAAGGTCTTTTACCAGGGGCGCGACGTCGATTCGGCGCTCGGCATCTGCGTCATCGGCGACGGGCCGGGGCGGAAGGTGATCGTGTCGTGTGCGCCGGACGTGTTCGTGTTCCACGACGATGACGGCGATCTCGTCGCCGATCGGAAGGAGTCGCTGTTTACGAAGACCGGCGACCCGCAGCACGACCACTCCGTCCATGCCTTCTCCGTCGGCCCCGACGGCCGCTGGTATTTCAACTTCGGCAACACCGGCCACGCCGTTCATGACAAGGAAGGCAAGCCGGTCACCGACCGGATGGGGAATGTCGTCAACGACAGCGGCAAGCCCTATCGACAGGGGATGGTGTTCCGTTGCAATCCCGACGGCAGCGACTTTGAGGTCCTCGGCAACAACTTCCGCAACAACTACGAAGTGGCGGTCGATTCCTACGGCGCGCTGTGGCAGAGCGACAACGACGACGACGGCAACCAGGGGGTGCGGATCAACTTCGTCATGGAGGGGGGCAACTACGGCTACGTCGACGAGCGCACCGGAGCAGGCTGGCAAGTGCCGCGGACGAATCTCGAAGCGGAGGTCCCGAAGCGGCACTGGCACTTGAACGATCCCGGCGTCGTTCCCAACCTCCTCCAGACCGGTGCCGGCTCGCCGACCGGGATCTGCGTCTACGAGGGAACGCTCCTCCCCGAACGCTTCCGCGGTTCGCTCCTCCATTGTGATGCCGGCCCGAACGTCGTCCGTGCCTACCACGTGAAGGCCGATGGCGCGGGCTATGCCGCCGGAAGTGAGAACGTCGCCGACGGCTCGGCCGATCGCTGGTTCCGGCCGAGCGATGTCTGCGTCGCCCCCGACGGCTCGATCCTCGTCGCCGACTGGTATGACCCGGGCGTCGGCGGCCACGGGATGGGGGATGTCGAGATGGGACGGATCTACCGGATCGCGCCCACCGGCTCGGCGTGGTCGGTGCCAAAGGCCGATCTCACTTCGGTGACCGGCGCCGTCGCGGCGCTGGCGAGCCCGAACCTCTCCACCCGAGCCACGGCTCTCGAGCGGCTCGCGAAGGAACCTGAAGCGGCTGCAAAGGCCCTCGCTGCGGCGCTCGAAGGCCCTGCCGACAGCCGGCATGCCGCGCGTTTGGCCTGGGCCCTGGGGAGGCTCCCCGGAAAGGGGCCCGCGACCGTGACGCGGCTCCTCGGATCGAAGGATGAGAACCATCGGATCGTCGGCCTGCGGATGGCGCGCATGACCGACGCCGACCCGGTTGGCACGCTTGAAAAGCTCGCGGCCGATCCGTCGGCGGCGGTCCGTCGCGAGGTGGCGGTGGCGCTACGCGGCGTCGAAGGCTCGCGGGCGGATGCCATCTGGGCCAAGCTCGCAAAGGCCCACTCGGCCGGCGATCGCTGGGAGCTCGAGGCCCTCGGGATCGCCGCCCAGGGGCGTGGCGACACGAGCCTGTGGGATGGCCGACTCGCTGCCTGGCTGGCGGCGGTCGGTGACGCTTGGAAGACTCCTGCCGGCCGCGAGATCGTGTGGCGGAGCCGGGCCGCGGTGTCGCCGAAGCTGATCTGCGAATTGCTAGCCGATCCGCAGGTCGGCACGTCGGAGTCGCTCGCCCTCATCCGCGCGCTTGACTTCCAGGAGGGTGCGGCGGCTGCGGTGGCGATCCGCGATCTCGTTACCCGCCTCGACGCTCCCGATGAAAAGCTCCAAGTGATCCTCCCTGAGCTTGTCATGCGGATCGATCCGGCCGGCGGGGTCGAGGGGAAGCTCGCCGAGCGGATCGCGGCTGCGGCCGCGGCGGTGCCCGGCTCACAGCAGTTTGTCGACATCGTCCAACGCTTCCGCATCCAAAGCCGCACGAACGATCTCGTCGAGCTCGCCGCCGCCGCCGGCACGACCGACGCGGTGGCCGTGTCGGCGTTGGCGTCAGCGCTCGATCTCGGGGCTGCCGATGCGGTCCGCGCGGCGATCGCGGCGGCCAGTACGGCCTCGGAAGAGACGATCGATATCCGTCGTGCGGCGGCCCAGGGAGAGACCCCCGTGTCACCGGCCGTCACCAAGGCCACGCGTCTCCTCTCGGCCTGTGGCCTCCGCGGCCAAGGGCCGGCACTCGACATCGTGCTCGCCACACTCGCCTCGGCCGAGGCCTCCCCGGAGATCAAGGCAGCGGCGATCCGCGGGCTGGCCCGCACCCAAGGAGGGGCCTCCAGGCTCGTCGCGATGGCCAAGGCGGGTGAACTCACAGGCACGCTCCCGCAGGCGGCGGCGCTTGCCATCTCTGCTTGCCCGTGGGGCGATGTCCGCCAGGCGGCGGCCGACGTCCTGCCGCTCCCCCAGGGGCGCGGCGGCGAGAAGCTCCCCCCTCTTGCCGAGCTCATCAAGCGGCGCGGCAGCGCCGAGAAGGGGAAGGGGGTGTTCGCCGGAGTCGGCACCTGCGCGAAGTGTCATGTCGTTCAGGGGGAGGGGAAGATGGTCGGCCCCGACCTCTCCGGGATCGGGGCGAAGCTCTCGCGCGAGGCGCTCTATGAGTCGATCCTCGCCCCGTCGGCGGCGATCAGCCACAACTACGAAGCCTGGACGGCTCTGACCAAGGACGGTCGGGCGATCACCGGCCTCCTCGTTTCGAAGACGCCGCAGCAGGTCGTGATCCGGGGGGCCGACGGCGTCGATGCCACGGTGGCGGGGGACGACCTCGAGGAGCTGATCCGGCAGCCGGTGTCGCTGATGCCGGCCGATCTCGCCTCGACGCTCTCGGCCGAGGAGCTCGTCGATGTCGTCAGCTGGCTCGAAACCCTCCGCGGCCAGCGCTGAGCCGCCGCCCGGTCGGGGATCGGCCGGCTGAGGGGGAGGCGGCACGACCGTTTTTTTCCGGACGAACTTCCTGGTCGGAAATCCTGACCTACAGTTGAGAGCGATCGGTGCGGATCCCGAGCCTCATGCAGACGTAGGCGGCCCATGCGTGTCCTCCAGGTGGCGAGCGAAGCGGCACCCTTTGCCAAGACCGGGGGCTTGGCCGACGTCGTCGGCGCGCTGCCTGGAGCGCTCTCGCGCCTCGGCTGCCACGTCACCGTCGTGATCCCCGCCTACCGCGAGGCGTTCTCGTCGCGCCGGTTCCCGGTCGAGTCGACGGGATGGGAGTTCGATGTGCCGGTCGGGACGAGGAAGCAGAAGGCGAAGATCTTCCAGTCGCGTCTGCCGGGGAGGGACGGCACCCCTGATGTCACCGTCTACCTCGTCGGTAACGATGCCTACTTCGACCGGCCGACGCTCTACGGCGGCGCCGAGGACTACCCCGACAACTCCGAACGGTTCATCTTCTTCTCCCGCGCCGTCCTCGAACTGGCCAACCGCTTCGAGGAACCGTGCGACATCATCCACGGCCATGACTGGCAGACTGGCCTCGTGCCCGCCTACCAGAAAGTGCTTGCCTCGCAGTGGCCGAGGCTGGCCCGGGCGCGGACGCTCCACACGATCCACAACATGGCCTATCAAGGCGTGTTCTGGCACTGGGACATGCTCCTCACCGGGATCGATTGGCGGTATTTCAACTGGCAGCAGATGGAGTACTTCGGCCAGCTCAACCTCCTCAAGACGGGGATCGTGTTCGCCGACATGGTGAGCACCGTCAGCCCGACGTATGCCCGCGAGATCCAGTCGGCCCCCGGCGGATGCAGTCTCGAGGGGGTGCTCTCGGGGCGCGGCGATTCGCTCGTGGGAATCGTCAACGGGATCGACACCGAAGCGTGGGATCCCGGCAACGATCCCCATCTGCCCCGCCCTTACGGCGACGCCGACGTCGTCGAGGGGAAGCAGGCCGCGAAGGCAGCGCTCGCCTCCCGGCTCGGCCATGGAGCCCCCGATCCGCGCCCGCTGATCGCGTTTGTCGGTCGGCTCGCCGAGCAGAAGGGGATCGGGCTCGTCTTCGATCTCCTCGGGCGCTTGGCCGGCAGCGGGCGGGCCCGCTTTTTGATCCTCGGCACGGGCGATCCGCGGGCCGAAGACGGCCTGCGTCGGCTGGCGGCCTCCCATCCGGGGGCGATCGATCTGGTCATCGGCTTCGACGAAGGGCTCGCGCACCTCGTCCAGGGGGCGGCCGACATGCTCCTCATGCCGAGCCTCTACGAGCCCTGTGGGCTGACGCAGCTCTACGCGCTGCGCTACGGGACGATTCCGATCGTCCGGGCCACGGGCGGACTGGTCGATACCGTCGTCGATGCCACCCCGGAGACGCTCGCCAACGGCACGGCGAGCGGATTCCAATTTTCGGCCGTCGATGGCGGTGCCTTCGCCCATGCCGTCGAGCGGGCCCTCGAACTCCATGCCGACGCCGACCGCTGGCAGGCGCTCGTCCGCCGGGTGATGCACGAGGATTGGTCGTGGGATGCCAGTGCCCGGAAATACTTCCAGCTCTACCAGCGGGCCCTCGCCGCCCCGCCGACGCCGGTCCAGCTGCCGTGACAGGGAAGTCCGGGGCGCCATGGGGGCCGGGAGTCCCCATGCCCTCCAGCTTTCGCCTCCGACTGGGCAACCTGGAGAAAGCCTGACGCTGGTCCTGAATGAGCGGAGCGTGACGGTTCTGCCGGCCGATACCGACTCTCATGAACACTCTCCGCTTCGCCGGGCGGCGCCTGGCATGCACCTCCCTGGTGCTCTCCGTCGTGGCCCTTTCGCTCGTCGGCCCGGCCCGCTCGGCTTCGGCATGGCCCTGTCGCTCCTGCGGCCCGCAGCCGGGGTTTCTCAAGTCTCCGGCGGGCGAGACGATGCCCTGCGGCAGCCAGGGGTGCGGTCATCGCTTTTGGGGGCCACGTGGCGAAGAGCCGTGTGGGCCCGATCCTTGCAGCAACTGCAACCGCTGGCAGGACTGCAACGGTGTCAGCCGCGGGCCAGACCTGCTCGCGCCATGGCAGCTTCCCCCCGGGCGCGGGTTCATGTCTCCGGACGAAGTCGGCTACATCCCCGAAAACCCCTGCGACGACTGCAACAAGATCAACTGCTGCCTGTTCGGTGGGCCGAGCTGCCTCGAGAAGATCAATCCCTGCCATCCCGACTGCATCCTCACGCTCTTTCCCTGGCCCTGGAAGCGTCGCGCGGCCGGCTGCGGGGAATGTCCCTCGTGTCGGAATTGCCAGCCGGCCGTGACGGCCGGACAGGTGGCTGCGAAATCAGCGCCGGCCAGAACGGCCGCCTCCGAGGCTTCCGCCACGAAGTAAGGGCACGGTCGCGTTGGCCGACGCCGGTCAGCCGCCGGCGTGTTCCGCAGCGAGCGTGGCCGCGAAGGTGATCTCGTCGCCGTGCTCCCGGCAGGCTTTCCGCAGCGGGCCGAAGTCGCCCGAAGCCGTTGCCATCTCCACCAGCGACGGGAGCATCCCGGTGGCCTGGAGGAGGCTCGGGCCGGCATCGTCACGCGGCCGGTCGAGCGCGGCGTGGAGGGCCTCGGCGGGGCGGGAGAGCCGCCAGAGGAGAAGGACGAGGACATCGCCGGGGAGCGATCCGGCCTGTTCTACCTTCGCCAGGACCGCGGCCTTGCGGAAGAAGGCGATCGCCGGCTCGACCTCGACCCCGAGCTGCGCGCCGTAGAACAGCCTCGAGGCCTCGCCGACATTCTCGAACGGGGGCTCGCCGGGATAGACCGACTCCTTCGGCAGCCGGCAGGCGTAGGAGGCGAGTTCCCAGGCGCGGCGAAGCGAGACGTGGTCGGTGCAGACCCTCGCGATCCGCAGCACCGACTGGAGGTGCGAGACATCGACGTGGACGGCCGGATCGTCCTTGAGTCCCCCGGCTGCCTCGAGGACTCCCGTGAGTGAGGCGTCGGGGCCGGGCTCGACGGGGATGCCACGGCGGTGGAGATCGTGGACGAGCGAGGCGAGCACCTCGCGATGGAGATGGGCGACGAGGAGATCGGCCGCCGCCCGCTGCCGGGCCGCCGGGAGCCGCGAGACCGCCTGCTCGTAGGCGGTGATCGTGTTGCAGGTGCCGTTGCGGGCCAGAAGGAGCTTGAGGCCGAGGGCCGGATCGACCCCCTCCCAGAGCGCTACATGAATGATCTCCTGAAGCGTCTCGTCGCCCTGCTCGTCGTCGGCCGTCGGGGCATCGTTCGTCGCGGCAGGACGCTCGAAGCGCTCGGCGAGCGTCGCCATCCGCCGCCCCATCTCCTCTGGCTCGACCGCGGCGCGGAGATACATCCATCCGGCCGCCACCTTCCCCTCCGCGACGAGCGGCCAGCCCACTTCGCGGCAGGCTTCGAGCGACTTCGCCTCGAGCGCCGCCTGCTTCTCCGCGGGGATCGTCCGCGAGTCGCCGGCCAGCGGCAGGCCCAGAGCGGCCCGTGCCTCCATGAGCCGGGCATCGAAGAGGGAATGCCAGCGCTGCCGGGCAGCCAACGAGGCGGTGAGTTCGGCGAACATCCCTTCCAGGCCGCGCGTGGCAGCCGTGGCGGCCAGCGCATCACACAGTTCGCTCGATCCGGTTGGGGAGCCGTCGTTCACGGGAACCTCGGTGGGGGGGAGAGGGACGCAGCGGAGGTCAATCGGTGTGAGCCTGACGGAGGCTCTCATAGGCGAGGACGGCGGCGGTGGCCGAGACGTTGAGGCTGTCGGCGGCGCCGTGCATCGGGAGGTGGACCGAGTCGAGGACGATTGTCCCGGCGTCGGCCGCTGCCTTCCAGGCGGGGGAGATGCCGTGGGCCTCGCTCCCGAGGAGGATCGCGGTGGCGCCGGCGAGCCGGGCCCGATGCCATGGGATCGATCCTTGCGGGCGGGCGGCGATGACGCGGCGACGCGTGCGTGCACACCAGAGAATCGTCTCGGCGACTTGGGCGCTTGCGAGCTTCACCGCGAAGACCGTGCCGAGGCTCGCCCGGATGACCGCGGGGTTGGCCGGATCGGTTCGTGCGTCGCAGGCAATCACACCGGCGAGCCCGGCGGCATCGGCGGTGCGGAGGATGGCGCCGAGATTCCCCGGCTTCTCGACCCCTTCGACGATCAGCACCGGGCGGTCGGCAAGCGCTGCCCAGTCGGAGAGCGGGCCGGGACGGAAGCGGACGACGCCGACGCAACCTTCGTTGCGGCGACCGAAGGCGAGCTTCTCGAACGCCGGCCGGGAGAGAAGCGTGATCCGCGTGCCCGCCGCAACCACCTCGGCGAGCCAGCGGTCGAGGTCGGCTCCCGACGGCAGGCCGGTGGCATCGGGATCGTGGGCGCTTGCCTCGGCGCGGGAGAGGATCGCTTCGTCGAGGAACAGCTCCACGAGCTGAATCCCTGCGGCGAGCGCCCGCCGCACCTCACGGCCGCCGTCGACGATCGTCAATCCGCTGTCGCGCCGCGCCGGAGCCTCGCGGAGCCGGGCGGCTTCACGGAGGCGGGGGTTGGCGGTGCTCGTGATGACGTCGTGCGGAATCATGGGTGGGGCTGCGGGAGGGCGTGCCGGTCAGCGGAAGGTGTCGTCGAGCGTGGCGACGATCCGCTCGCCGATGGCGAGGCTCGCGGTGGCCGCGGGCGAGGGGGCATTGACGACATGAAGGATCCCGTCGCCACGGACGAAATGGAAGTCCTCGACGAGCCGGCCGTCGGGCCACATCGCCTGAGCCCGCACGCCGGCCCCACCTGGCTCGAGGTCGCCGGGATTCACGGCCGGGACGAGCTTGCGGAGCGAGCGGCAGAATTCGCTCCGAGAGAGCGAGCGGTAGGTCTCGTAGGCCGACATCGAAGCGTGCCGCGCCACGAACCGCCACAGGGCGGGCGAGGTGAGCGACTCGGCGAGATCGCGGGGGTTGATCGAGAGCGGCGTGTAACCTTCGCGGGCGAAGGCGAGCACGGCATTCGGGCCGGCTTCGATCCCGCCGCCGATCATCCGCGTGAAATGGACGCCGAGGAACGGGAAACGCGGGTCGGGGACGGGATAGATGAGGTGCCGCACGAGGTGCTCGGCGGCCGGGCGAAGCCTGACATACTCGCCGCGGAACGGGACGATCCGCGCCGCCGGCTTCATCCCCGAGAGCCCGACGATCCGATCGGCGTGGAGCCCGCCGCTCGTGATCACCAGTGCGGCGCTGAAGTCGCCGGCGGTGCTCGCCACCCGCCAGATGCCGCCGCTTCGCTCGATCCGCGTCACCCGGGCGCTGACGATGACACGCCCCCCGAGCCGGACGATTTCGCGCTCGAGGGCATCGGCGACCCCGCGGTAGTCGACGATCCCCTCCTGCGGCACCTGAATGGCGGCAATCCCCGCGGCATGCGGCTCGAGCTCGCGGATCGCCTCCGGGGAATTGAGCCGGCGCAGTCCGACCAAGCCGTTTTGAGTCCCCCGCTCCCAGAGCGTGTCGAGCCGGCTCACCTCGGCCGGATCGGTGGCGACGACGATCTTCCCGCAGATCTCGTGGCGAACACCGTGCTCCCGGCAGAACTCGACCATCTGCCGCAGGCCGCGGACGCTCAAAGCGGCCTTCTCGGAGCCCGGCTTGTAGTAAAGGCCGCTGTGGAGGACGCCGCTGTTGTGGGTCGACTGCTGCGAGGCGACCTTGGCGTCCTTTTCCAGGAGCGTCACCTCGTCGCAGCGCCGCGACTGGAGGAGCCGCCACGCCGTCGCCAGGCCGACGAGCCCGCCGCCGACGACGACGACCCGGCCGAGACCGGCCGTGGCGGGGGAAGGACGTTCGCTGCGCATGCGGGGCACCGCGTCGGGGAGGGGATCAGGCACCGTGCAACCGGCGCTTGAGGGGGATGCGGGCGATCGCCTCGACATGGAGCGGGCTGTTCATCGCGATCCATGGCTCCGGGAAACGCGCGCCGGCCTACAGCCCATTGAGCAGGTCACAGAGCCCCTGCACACGGCTCGCTTCGAGATCGGGGTAGTTGCCGATGTAGTAGCCGAAGAAATGGACGTGATCGATCTTCGGGAATCGGGCGTAGGCGTCGCCGTACAGCTTGCGGAGGTAGGGCTGGCGGAGCTGGTTGCCGCCTCCGGAAGTGCCGCGGCGGAACTCGATCCGTTCGCCCCGCAGCGTCGTCTCGACGCGCGCCCGCAGGGCCTCGTCCGGCTCGCGGAGGACGAGCGTGAAGGCGTAGTTGCTGCTCCCCTCGCGGCGGAAGTCGGTGCGGTAGCGACTGGAATCGAGGCCATCGAGGAAGATGTCGAGATTCCGAGAGCGAATCCGGTTGTTGGCGTCGAGTCGCGGCAGCTGGTGGCGGCCGATGACGGCGTTGATCTCGGTGCTACGGACGTTGTACGACGGGAAGGCGAAGATGAAATCGGGGTTGAGGTCGGCGTGCCGCTCCCGATAGGAGTCCTTCACCGCCGCCGAGGTGCTTTCCCGCACCATCCCGTGCGAACGGAACATCCGCAGCATCTCAAAGAGGTCGGCATCATCGGTGCAGACCATCCCCCCTTCGATCGTGCTCAGGTGATGGGCGTAGTAGAAGGAAAAGTTCGACATCAGCCCGAAGCTACCGAGCCGGCGGCCGCCGTGGGTGGCGCCGTGGGACTCACAGACGTCCTCGATGAGGGAGATGCCGCGGCGGCCGATCTCGGCGAGGAAGGCGTCGGAGAGCGCGTCGTAGCCGAGGATGTGGGTGAGGAAGATCCCCTTCGTCCTCGGCGTGATGCTGGCGATCACCTGGTCGAGATCCATGCCGAGAGTCTGCGGATCGATGTCGACGAACACCGGCTCGAAGCCGCACTGCAGCACCGAGGCGATGTCCGACACCCAGGTGAGCGTCGGCACGATGATCTCGCCCGCTCCGGCCGACTCCCGCAGCGCCGCCATCGTGATCAGATTGGCCGACGAGCCTGAATTGACGAAGACGCAGTGTTTCACGCCGAGCCATTCGGCCCACTCGCGCTCGAAGGCCGCCACTTGGGCCGACTGCGTGAGGATCGGGTCGTCCTGCTCGAGAAACCGGATGACGGCGTCGAGATCGCCCCGGGAGATGTTGTTGCGCATCAGCGGCCAGGGGCCGACCGAGGGCGGCGTCGCGTCACTTTTCATTGTAGTAGTCCCCGTGCTCGACCAGCAGCGTGCTCCGTCCGTCCTCCCGCAGAAGCGCCCGCTCGTAGGCGGGGAAGATCTGCTCCGGTTCGTCGAGGCGGATCACCTCGATCGTGGTGCACATCAGCCGCAACGCCTCGGTGTAGTCGCCGACGTGCTGATGCTGCGGATGGAGAGGACGCTCTGAGCCGATTCCGGTGCGGATGATGACCTTCGGTTGATAGGCTCCCCCAGACATCACGGCGAACTTGTCGAGGTGGTTGACGATCTGGTTGATCGCCAGGAGGAGGAAGTTCCAGCGGGGGAAGATCGAGACGGGGATCTGACCGGCGACCGCCAGGCCGTTGGTCATCCCCATCTGCAGATCCTCGTTGACCGGGAGTTCGAGGAGTTGGTGTTTTGGCACGTCGAGGAGGGTGTTGGACATCGCCGTCCCCGGGTGGGCCACGGCCTGTCCGAGGAACAGCACCCGCTCGTCTCGAGCGAGCATGTTCATCGACCGTTTCAGTTCGTCGAAATAGGCGCCCATGTCAGAATTGAACCCTCTTGCCGGCCCCGGCGTGCGGATATTTGGATTGGTAGGTGTAGTACGTCACGTTCGGGTCGTTGCCCCCCTCGTGGCTGAGGGTCTTCGTGTTCCAGGTTTCGCGGGTGTCGGTGCAGACGCTCTTCGCGTTGTCCTCCACGATCCAGTGGACCGGAAGATCCCATTGCCGGCAGTACTTCATGCATTCGTGGGCCGAGCCAGTCTCCGCCGTCATTTCCCCCATAAAGCAGTGGACGCGGTTGCTTCCCCCCGCCCGGCGGATCGCCAGGCCGATCCCCACGGCGATCGGGAGCACGCCGGTGACGATCGCCGAGGAGAGGACGCGGTATTCCGGGAAGCAGAGCGAGATCGAGCGGCCGGCCATGATCTCCGCCTTGAGGCGATCCTTCGGCACCCCCTTGAGCAGGCATTGGTAATGGCTCCGCCACGAGCAGAGGACCCAGTCGTCGGGCTCGACGGCGCGGAAGATGCGGATGATCTCCTCCTCGTTGCCGCTGTAGAGATGCACCGGGGCCCGGATCCGCGCCTCGTTGAACTCGTGGGCGATGTCGTCCTCGAAGTCGATCAGATCCTGGGCCGAGAGCGCCGGCAGGGGAGCGCGAAACGGAGTCATGAGGGGGCCTCGGAGTCTTCCTCGGTGTGAAACGGCGTCGGCTTGTCGAGCCCCTCCATCTCGCGGAATCCTGCGAGGGGGCGGCCCCGGTTGTCGGCATCGGCCTGGGAGTAGTCGGGCTCGGGATCGTAGAAGATCACCCGGCTGCCGCTGCTGTCGAACGCGAACGGGACGTGGAGGAGCGTGTGGAGCGCTTCCCGCACCGGCCCCTGACGTTCGGGGGGGACAAAGAGGAGCATGAATCCCCCTCCGCCGGCCCCGGTGATCTTGCCACCGATCGCGCCGGCGTTCCGGGCCGCCTCGTACATACCGTCGATCGGCCGGCTGGAGACGAGGTGGCTGAGCGATCGCTTGGTGAGCCACGACTCGTGGAGGAGGTGGCCGAGCCGGTCGAGGGAGCGCGGGCCGCAGACGATGTCGATCGCCTCATCGACCATGCCGCGGATCCGTTGCAGCTGTGCCGTGCGGCTGTCGAGCGACGGGACGTAGCTCTCCGCGACATCGGCCGCGGTCCGCTTGATGCCAGTGTAGAAGAGCATCAACGACGAGGAGAGCTCTTCGAGCCGCGCCGGGGGAACGATGACGGGGCGGACGGTGATCTCACCCGAGCTCGAGAAGAGGATGTGATTGAAGCCGCCGTGGGCCGCACAGACCTGGTCCTGCGATCCGACCGTCTCGCCGAGGACATCCTGCTCGATGTGGATGCTCTCGTCGGTGAGTTGGCCGCTGCCCACCATTCTCCCCTCGAAGGCATGGAGGGCCATGAGGAGGCCGACGGTGAAGGCCGAGCTCGATCCCATCCCGCTCCGCGCCGGGAGGTCGCCATCGTGATGGATCTCGACGCCCCGGTCGATCCGCAGGAACCGCAACACCTCCCGGGCGGCGGGGTGCTTGATCTCGTCGATCGTGCTGCAGGTTTCGTTGCGCGAATAGACGACGCGGAGCCGGTGTTCGAAGAACGGCGGCA
Organism: uncultured Planctomycetaceae bacterium; assembly: GCA_903951635.1. GTDB lineage: Bacteria > Planctomycetota > Planctomycetia > Pirellulales > UBA1268 > QWOP01. The sequence continues at coordinate 9,870 of CAJBCV010000153.1, read as the reverse complement.
GGCCCCGGCAGGTGATGTAGCAGTATTTGTTGATCGTCGTGGCGAGGACCGCGCCGCCATGCTGGCGGTACCACGCCGGGTAGTCGGTTCCGCCACCGAAGAACGAAATCCGGAAGGGGGTGCGAGTGATGATCATGCGGAGATCGTGATCGGGCGTCGTTCCGGGGGGGCCGGTCAGCCGGGATGCCGCTCCAGGAACGCCCGGTAGGTGATGGCCAGCGCCTCCCGGAAGGTCGTCGCCCCCTGCCACCCCAAGCCGGCCAACACCGAGGAGTCGAGGAGCTTGCGGGGGGTGCCGTCCGGCCGTGAGGTGTCGAAGCGGAGCTCCCCATCGTACCCCACGACTTCGGCGATGGCAGTGGCGGCCTCCCGGATGGTCAATTCCGTGCCGCCGCCGAGATTGATCGGCTCTTCGGCGTCGTAGCGGGCCATCGCCACGAGGCAGGCTTCGGCGAGATCGTCGGCGAAGAGGAACTCCCGCCTGGGCGTCCCTGTCCCCCATAGCTCGATGCCCCGATCGCCCGCCACCTTCGCGGCGTGCATCCGCTGGATCAGGGAGGGGATGACGTGGGAATTGGTGCCGTCGAACTTTGAGTAGGGGCCGAAGACGTCGGCCGGGATGCCGACGATGAACGGAGCGCCGTGCTGCCGCCGCAGCGCCCGGCAGAGTTGCATTCCGGCGAGCTTCGCCGTCGCGTAGGCCTCGCTCGTCGGCTCCAGGGGCCCGGTGCCGAGATCGGCCACCCGCATCGGCTGCGCGCACTGCTTGGGGTAGCAGCAGGAACTTGCCAGATAGAGCAGCTTCCGCACTCCCTGTCGGGCGGCAGCAGCGCAGAGATGGCTGGCGGTGAGGAGATTGTCGAGCATGAGATCGGCCGGCTGGCGCCGGTTGGCCTCGATGCCCCCCGACTTTCCGGCGGCGATGATGACGTACTCGGGCTCATGGCTGGCGAAGAACCGGCCGACCGCGGCGGCATCGGTGAGGTTGCATTCGTCTTCGCCGGGAGCGAGCACCGTGCCGTGGCCATGTCTGGCCAGCGCCGCCACGATCGCCCTGCCGATGAGCGTGTCGCCACCGGCGACGAAGACGCGTGCGCTTGTGTCCATGAGTTCGGATTTCGTGGCTGGCCGGTCAGGCCGTGCGGAAGGGAGGGATGGTCCGGAAGAAATCGGAGGCCTCGCGATACGACTCCGGCGTCCCGATGTCGAGAAACCTCCCCGTGGAAGGGAAGGCCCGCAAGCCCTGCCCGATCCAGACGGGGAAAACCTCCCGCTCGAGCGACACCGGCCGCCCCGTCGGGATCGCCAAGACAAGCTCGCGGGGGAGGGCGTAGATGCCGGCGTTGATCCAGCCGGCTCCGGGCGATTCCCCCTTCTCCCGGAACGAGTCGATCCGGCCGTCGGGGCCGTGCTCGACCCTCCCGAACCGCGACGTGTCGAGTTGCCGCGAGAGCACGATCGCCGGGGAACGGCCGCGGAGGGCGTCGGTGAGGAAGGCTGTCAGGTCGACCTCGCAATACGAGTCGCCGTTGAGGACGAGGAGGGTCGAAGAGGCCACGGTGTCGGCGGCTCGTCGCAGCCCACCGCCCGTGCCGAGCGGTGTTGTCTCGTGGGAATAGCCGATCCGCATCCCATGAAACTCGTCACCGAAGGCCTCCTCGATCTGCGGCGCGAGAAAGCCGGTGCTGAAGACGACCCTGGCGGCGCCGGCGCCCCGAAGTTGATCGAGGAGGAAGGCGAGGAACGGGCGGCCGTTGACCTCCGCGAGCCCCTTCGGCCGATCGCTGACGACCGACTTCAGGCGCGAACCGACCCCCCCGGCGAGGATCACGGCAGTGACGTCGCTCCACGGATCGGGGGGGGAGGTGGTCGGCATGGGCTTGAGGGGAAGAGCGCCGGGTCAGACGTTGCCGTACTGGTTCTTGCGGATCATCTTGTAGCCCTTGAGGAGCTCGCGGATCCCGTCGTCGAGCGAACGGCGCGCCTGGAAGCCGGCCTCGCGGAGACGCTGGTTCGAGACGATGTAATTGCGCTTGTCCGGATCGCTCCCCACTTCCGAGAAGTGGAGATAGAAATTGGGGACGTGCTCCTTCACCTTGAGGGCCAATTCCTCCTTCGAGAGATTGGCGTCGTCGAGGCCGGCGTTGTACGGCCGCCCGACCATCGCCGTGCGGTGCTCCAGGCAGTGCACAAAGCAGTCAGCGACGTCGCGGATGTGGATGTAGTTGCGCTTGAAATCCTTTTCGAAGATCACGATGTAACCGTCGGTGACCGCCGCGTGGACGAAGTGGTTCACGAGGAGATCGAGCCGCATTCTTGGCGACAGGCCGAACACGGTGGCCAGCCGCAGCGTGATCGCGTTCGGGCTCGAGAGAACCTCGTGCTCGGCGTCGACCTTCGTGCGGCCGTAGAGCGAGATCGGCTCGAGGGGTGTTTCCTCGGTGCAGTGCTGGGCCCCCGACTTCGTGCCGTAGCCGCTGTTGGTCGTCGGATAGACGATCAATTGCTGGGCGCTCCGCATCCGGTTGATGTCGCGGATCGCCTCGAAATTGACCGCCGTGGCGGCGTGGGGATCACGATCGCACAGCGGCGCACCAACGAGCGCCGCCAGCGGAACGATCACGTCGTGCTCCGCGACCACCTTGCGCATCAGGGTGGTGTCGCGGACGTCGCCGCGGATGATCTCGAGCGCGGGGTTGGCGCAGAGATGGAGGAGGGTGGCCTGACCGAACATGAAGCTGTCGACCACCGTCACTCGATGGCCGGCGGCGAGGAGCCGCTCGCAGAGGATCGAACCGAGATAGCCGGCTCCGCCGGTGACGAGAATCTTGTCACTCACCTTCAGGACACTCCAGGGACGGGGAAAGGGATGGGGGGAGATGGGCGGGAGATGGGCCGTCAGCCGACCTTGTCAAAGAGGAACGCGTTCCGTGTGGAACAGATCGCGTTGAGGCCGAGAAGGAGCGGATTGGAAGTGTGGCTTCGGCAGACCTTCCACGCGTCGTGGCTCATGCGGCGCATCTGGCTGCCGCTGTTGGACGTGGCATGATACCGCCACCGGCCGAGGACATGCGGGATGATCAGCGGCCGCGAACGCTTCGTACAGCGGATGAAGTAGTCGTAGTCGTTGGCCAAGCACTCTTTCTCGTTGATCAGATCGCCGACCTCGAGCCGGAAATCACGCCGGATGAAGAACGACACCCAGGGGAGGATGTTCTCCGCCATCAGCCACCAAGGATGGAAGTGGCGGATCGCGAAGTTCTTGTAGTTCGTGTGGAGAGGCCGGATGGGGCGTTCCTCGGCGTCGACGATCTCGTACAAGCCGACCCCCCAGCCGGCGCGGGGGTTGGCCTCGAACGCCGCAGCGACATGGCGGAGGGCGTCAGGGGCGAGGAGGTCATCCGCGGGGAGCGTCCCGACGACGTCCCCCGTGCACCGGGTGAAAAGCCGATTGACCGCGTCGCCGAAGCCTTGGTCGGGCTCGACCCGGACGTTTGCCGCGCCGATCAGCCGGGCGGCGCATTCGGCACTGCCATCGGTGGAACAGGCGTCGGCGTAGAGGATCTCCACATCGAGCCCCTCCGCGGCGACGAGGATGCTCTCCAGGCACCTCTCCAGGTAGGGCATGCCGTTACGGGCCGACGTGAACATCGTGATCTTCATCGGCCGTCCCCGGTGCCAGCTTCCGTGGTCTCTGGTGGATCACCGGAGCGGATCGTCTCGGCGACGACGTACAACGGCCGATCCTTCCCCTGGAAGTAAATGCGGCAGACGTATTCGCCGACGATCGACGTGGCGATGAGATTGACCCCGCCGAGCAGCGTCACGAGGACGACCAGCGAAGTCCAGCCGCGCTCCGGCGTGCCCCGGTAGATCAGGGTCATGATGGCGAAATAGAACAGGAAACCAAAGCTGATCAGGCAGGAGACGACGCCGAGGGCAAGGCCGATGCGGATCGGCACCTTCGAATACCCGAACAAGCCGTCGAGCGCGCCTTCGATCCGCCGCTGGAGACTGTAGCGGGTGGTGCCGGCATACCGGCCGGGGCGGTCGTAGGGAACGCCCGTCTGCCGGAAGCCGACCCAACTCCGCATGCCGCGGATCAGACGGTCGCGCTCGGGCATCGACGAGATCAGCTTCGCGACCCGCCGGCTCATGAGGCCGAAGTCGCCGGCGTCGAGCGGGATGGGGCGTTCGGCGATCGAGTTGAAGAGTCGGTAGAAAGCTTTGAAGCAGGTCCGCAGCCAGAGCGGCTCCTTACGGTTTTGCCGGATCCCGTAGACGACGTCGTTTCCCTCGCGGAACTTCTCCAGAAAGACCGGGATCAGTTCCGGCGGGTCCTGGAGGTCGGCGTCGAGAAAGATGACCGCGTCGCCGGTGGCATGGGCCATGCCGGCCGTGATCGCCGGTTGGTGACCAAAATTGCGCGACAGTTGCACGACCGTCCAGACGAGATTCGACGTCGGGGGGAGGCTGCGGATGATCGCCACCGTGTCGTCCACGCTGCCGTCATCAACGAACACGGCCTCGAAGGAACAGTCGTGGATCGTCCCGACGACGTCCGCCAGCCGGCGCCAGAGGAGCCGGACGTTGTCCGATTCGTTGAGGACCGGGATGACCAGGGAAACGAGCATGATGCAGGAGGGAAAAAAGTGCTGGAGCCGACCCGATCCTGGCCGGAGGGAGCCTGCGGGGGCTTTCCGGCCGTGGTGTTTCCGGTCCCGCTTCCCGGAACCCACCGGGCCGGCCTCCATCGATGGCGGTCGGCAAAAAGGGGGACGTCAGCTGGGGGGAACGCGTCCTGGGGAATGCCGGGAGGAGTCTCGCCGTGGCTGGCGGGTTGGAGTATACAGCAGCGATTCCCACCTTTGACCGATTATCCCCGGAGGGATCGTGGCCTTCGCACCGAAGAGACGTCGCCGGGATCGGGATGTCGAATCCGCTCCCCATCCGGCCTCGGCCCGCAGCGTCGCTGACCCTGCCGGCGAACCGATGGACGGAGGCTCCGTGGCCGCGGATCGGCTTCCCTCGCGGGCTGATCTGATCGCCCTGACCGTGCTCCTGGTGACGGTGACGCTGGCCTGGTGCTCGGCGCATGGCACCTGGGATGCCGCCTCGTGGTCGCTTCCCACGAGCTACCCGGTGGCGGGGAACGAAGATCTCGAGAAGAGCGATGTGCTGGGGATGTTCTGCTATTTGAAGGCGTCGGCCGAGGGGCACCTCCCGCCTCTTTTGTGGAAGTCGATCCCGAACCTCGGAGCGCCCTACGAGGCGAACTGGAACGACTTCCCGACGCTCGACGAGATCCCGTTCTTTGTCGATTCCCTCCTCGGAAGGGCCTTCGGCCTCTTCGCCGGCCTCAACCTCGGAATGCTCTTCGGGCACCTCCTCGCGGCGGCGGTGTTCTACGGCGTCGCACGCCGGTCGTCGGGGACGGTGCTCCTGAGTTTCATCGCGGCCCTCGCCTTCGGGCTCTCCCCCTACGCCTTCCAGCACGGCCCGCACCACATGCAGGTGGCCTATACCTGGCCGATCCCGCTGTTTCTGCTCGTGTGGCGATGGGTCTCCACGGAGCCGGGGATCGTGCCCTGGTCGCGCCGGTGGTGGTGGGCGATCGCGATCGGTTTTATCGCCGGCCTCCACCACGTCTACTACACGAACATTCTCTGCCAGCTGACTCTCCTCGGCGCCCTCATCCAGTTCCGCCACCGCCGCTCGATCCCGGCGCTCGTTTCGGCTCTGGCGCTGATCGCCGCCGCCGCCGCCGCGTTCGTGCTCATGAATCTCGACACCTGGACTTACAAGCTGGCTCATGGGGCCAACGGCGGCGCGCTGGTCCGGGAATACCAGTGGCTCGAGCTCTACGGCCTGAAGATCAAGGACCTCTTCATCCCACCGCTCACCCACCGCTCGGAGTTGCTCGCCGGGTTCTCCCGGAGCCACCGTGCGGTGGCGCCGCTCCTCGACGAGCGTGCGTCCTACCAGGGCATCGTCGGCCTCGCCTGCCTCCTCTGGCTCGCCTTCGATTCGGTGCGGGCGATGCTCGACCGCCGGGAGCGGGATGTGCCGATGGAGGCCTGGCAGGTGTTGTGGATCGTGCTGATGTTCACGACCGGTGGGCTCAATGCGATCCTCGGAACGGCCGGGTTCACGCTCTTCCGTAGCGGCTGCCGTTACAGCATCGTGATCATGGCGATCACGCTTCTGTGGGCGGTGCGGCGGGGGAGCGGGCTCGAACGCCGGATGCTCCGCGGACGGCTCTTGGACGCCGGAGTCCTCGGCATGGTCGGGGCAACCGCGGTGGCGACCTGCATGGTGATCGTGTGGGACGAGGCGCCGCGGCCGCCGACGAAGGAGGAGATGGCAGCCATCGCCCGGCAGGTCGACTCCGATCGCGCCTTCACCTCGAAGATGGAAGCGGCGCTGCCGGAGGGGGCGATGATCTTCCAGCTGCCGATCATGGAGTTCCCCGAGGCGCCCGTGCCCGGCATGACACCGTACGACCACTTCCGCCCCTATCTCTACAGCAGAAATCTCCGCTACTCGTTCGGCTCGATGAAGGGGCGTCCGCGCGAGGCCTGGCAGCAGGAGCTCGGCAAGCGGTCCCTCGAGGAGGCGGTTGCCGAAATCAAAAAGCGGGGCTTCGCGGCGATCTACATCAACCGCAACGGCTTCCCGGAACGAGCCGTGCCGATCGAGAAGGCGTTGCGGGCGATGGGGTACAGCAAGCCGGCGATCGTCAGCGCCACCGGTGACCTCGTCTGCATTCCGCTCGAGAAGCCGTGATCGGCGCGGCCGTCGCCACGGGGTGATTCGGCGCGGCTGTCCGTCAGGGCGGCGCCTGGTGACGGGGCGTGTCGCTGCCGCGCGGTGGCAGCCGGGCGTGCGCGCCAAACTCGAGGCTCCTCCCCGCGGCGTCGCTGCAGGTGAGCGGACCGGAGGTGATCTCCCGGCTCCGTTTCCCCGCAACGATGGCGAGCGCCTCGGCCAGCCGGCGCGCTGTCCAGCCGCTGGAGTGGCAGGAGAGGAGCAGGGGGCCGGCGGCCGGCGCGGGCACAAGCCCGGCGAGATCGTCGAGAAGGAGGGGGAGATCACGGTCGATGGCGAAGGCCTGTCCCTTCGGTCCGTGGCCCCAGGAGGGAGGATCGAGGACGACGCCGTCGTAGCGGCTTCCACGCCGCAGCTCCCGCTGCACGAACACCCGCGCGTCCTCGCACACGAACCGGATCGGGGCGCTGCCAAGGCCCGTAGCGTCCGCATTGCGCCGGGCGAGCCCGATCGCCTGCCGGGAGGCGTCGACATGGACGACCTCGGCGCCGGCGGCGGCCAGCGCCAGCGTGGCGGCGCCGGAGTGGGCGAAGAGCGAAAGGATCCGCGCGCCGCGGCCCGTCACCCGTTCGAGCCAGGTCCACTGCGGCGCCTGCTCGAGGAACAGGCCGGTCTGGCCAGAGGCGGCGGGGCGGACCTCGAGATGGAGCGTCGTGGCGTGGAGTCGGATCGTCACCCGCCAGGGATCGGGAAGCGGCCGAAATTGCCGCCAGCCACGGTGAAGCAGGGGCGCCTGTTCCCCGGCCGGGATGCGGCTTTCCCCCTCCGGGCCTCCGGTGTAGGTTAAGGCCGAATCGGCCCACAGGCCGGGGAGTCGACGGGGGAGCCTCGCCTGGGGAAGCGGACGATCGACGAGGACGCCGGCAAGGCGTTCGAGCCGTCGGCCTTGTCCGAAGTCCACGAGCACGGCCGTTTCTTCGCCGGCGGAAGACAGATCTGAGGGGATGGCCATGATGCCACCCAAGATACGTCCTGCGGCGCGTGATCCCAATCCATCGATCGGTCGCTGTAAAAGGAAGTTTTCACCATGAACGTATCGCTCCGTGGCTGCCGCGTCCTGCTCCTCGCGGCATCCCTCCTCTTCGGAAGCGTTTCGGTCGCTCGAGCGGCGGACGAGTCCTCGACTCCTCGAGACGCCGATCGTGGCGCCGATGAGGCGGTCGGCGCACTGGTTGCGTTTCTTCAGCAGCCGGACGACGGGGAGCGTGGGCGTCCGCGCGGGGAAGGGGCCGCCAGCGAGCATCAACACCGCGGACCGGAAGGACGCGGTGATCGGCCGCGTGCCGGCGGACACCGCCCGGGACCGGGGGGGCGTCGTCCCTTCGACGCCGGCCTGCCCAACGCTGCCCGCCCCCAGCCTCCGTACGGGGCCTTTCCGCAGCGTGGCATGGCCGGTCCGCAATTCCGGGCCGTGCCGTTCGCGCCGCCGGTCCTCCACGGCCCGCCGGGCGCCCATGTCGCCGAGCAACTCCAACTGATCCTCGGCAAGCTCAATGCGATCGAGGCCCGTCTCGGTGGGCTTGGTCCGCAGGGCCCGCAGCCGGGCGGGCAGCCCCACCCATTCCACGGGCATCCGACGCCCCCCGGACACCAGCAGCCCGGCCCCGGCCCTGGTGGCCCCAATCCCGACGAACTCAACCGTCGCTTCGAGGAGCACGCTCGCGATCTCCACCGCCACGTCGAGGAGATGGCCCGCGGACTCGGTGAGAAGCTCAAGGCTCACGGCGGCATGGCGGAGGAGTTCCAGAAGCACCACGAAAAAATCGCCCACGCCCACGAGCAAATCCAGGAACGCTTCCAGGACATCCGTCGTCGCTTCGCCGAGCAGCAGGAACGGATCGAGCGCCTCGAGCAGGAGGTGAGGCGGCTCCATGAGGCGCACGGCGCCGGCCGCGCCGACGGGGAGGGGCGTGAACGGAAGCGCGAGGAGAAGGGGGCGAAGCGGAGAGACGAAGAGAAGCAGGGGAACGCGGCAGCGGGAAGTGCGACGCCGCAGGTGTCGTTCGACGAAGGAAGCGAGTCGCTGTGAATCCCGCTGGCCACCGTCGGAGTCACACGTCGGATTTCGCTCCTTCGATCCGCGTTTGGGTCGTGGCGATGAGCTTGGCGTTGGGCGCTTGGGCCGTCGTCGTATCGTCGCCGGTCATGGCCGCGGAAGCGGTGCCCAAGGGGGCCGCGACGGCGCCGATCGACTTCAACCGTGACGTCCGGCCGCTGCTCTCCGACCGCTGCTTTTCCTGCCATGGCCCCGACGCAGCGAAGCGACAGGGGGGCTTGCGGCTCGATGAGCCGGCTGGCGCGGGGCTCGTGCTCGAGAGCGGCAGCCGCGGAATCGTGCCCGGCGATACGGCGGCAAGCGAGGTGCTTTCCCGGATCGAGTCGACCGATGCCGATCTCGTCATGCCGCCGCCGCATGTCGGCAAGCCGGTAACGTCGGCCGAAGGGGAGCTGCTTCGCCGCTGGATCGCCGCCGGCGCTCCCTACCGGGGGCACTGGGCCTTCGAGAGGGTCACGCGGCCGGAGGTGCCGGCGGTCCGTGGCACGGAGTGGCTCCGGACGCCGGTGGACAACTTTATCCTCGCGCGGCTCGAGGCCGAGGGGATGAGCCCCAGCGGCGAAGCGCCACGGGAAGTGCTCGCCCGCCGCGTCAGCCTCGATCTCACGGGCCTGCCGCCAACGCCGGAGGAGGTCGCCGCGTTCGTGGCCGATCCTTCCCCTGAGGCATATGAGACCTATGTCGATCGCAAGCTCGCAAGCCCGCACTTCGGTGAGCGAATGGCGATCGAATGGCTCGACGCCGCGCGCTATGCCGATAGCCACGGCTACCAAACCGATTCGAGCCGCTCGAACTGGCCGTGGCGAGACTGGGTGATCGCGGCCTACAACCGCAACCTCCCCTTCGATCAGTTCACGATCCACCAACTCGCCGGCGACATGCTTCCGCCCGTGCCGGGCGACGAGGCGGCGACGCGTGACGCGGTCATCGCCACGGGCTTCAACCGCAACCACCGGATCAACGGCGAAGGGGGAATCATCGCCGAG
>CAJBCV010000152.1 GCA_903951635.1 uncultured Planctomycetaceae bacterium | reverse complement strand
CGGCGCTGCTCGACCATTGCGAGCACACCGGCGACGAGCGACATGGCACTGCCGGCCGAGGCCGGATCGATCTCGGGAACGGGATCGGGGCTGGTCGTTTGGCCCGCCAGGATCGGGGTGTTCAGCGTCGTTTCGACGGCGGCCATCCCGAAGCGGGTGTTAAAACCGATAAACTGCACATCCACCCAACCGTAATTCCAGCCACCGGCGCCGTTCGAGAATCGAACGCCGAAGTAGCCATTCTGATTCGGCGGGGGATTATTTCCATCGGGTTGCCAATTCCCGGTCCATGCCGACGCGCTGTCGATCAGGGTATTGAGTGTCAACGGCCCGCCACTCACCACCTGGGCGCCACCGCCCAGGACATCACCGCTCATCCTGTGGCCCCAGTACTTCGCCGTATGGTAGCTGCTCCCGCTCATCGCACCTTGGACCCCCGACGTTCCGATCGCCCCGCTGATGTAACTGAAATAGGCGGCGTTGGACGTCATGTTCAGATCCTGGCTGATGATCTCGGCATTGGCGTCATGGCCCATGACACCAGCCGCACCGGCACCGGCGAGGAGCGAAAGCTTGAGGGCCTGGGATGCGGTCGGTTTCGACGATTTCTTCGTCATGCAATCACTTCCTTTGTGAGGGGCGAGTGGGATCGCGGCGAGGTGCACCTGCCGCTTCCGAAGCCTATCGCCAAAAGGCACTTCCTCAAGTCGATAACAACCGCGAAAAAAAAGTTCGTTCGAGAGGCTTTTTGGGCGCGTTGTTGCCGCCGCATGAGAGCCCCGAATCGCTTCGCAAACCCAGAGAATCCAGAGGTTTACGGCCATGCTCGGAGATGAAAAAACGCGGTAAAAAAATCTGAAATCGCGCGCTGTCAGGTTTTTCCCTCATCACGGCTAAGACCATGGCGAGTTCTAGAAAAATCGCGCTCAGTGCCTCGCCCAAAAGGGGCAAAAGATCGCTCCTCGGCGGCGCGAAAAGGCGTCACGGTCCTCGCCCTCTTCACCCGATCTGCGCCAGTCCCAGCGTTTCCCCCCAGCGCTTCTGAATCAGCTGGCGGAGGCGCGCCAGTTGTGGGTCGGCGAGGAGCGGATCACGCTCGAAAAGCTCGAGCGCGTCGCGGCGGGCTTCGGCGACGACCGACGCGTCGCGGAGAAGATCGGCCAGATACATCGGCGGGGCGCCGCTTTGCCTCGAGCCGACGAGATCGCCGGGGCCGCGCAACAGTAAATCCTGCTCGGCAAGCTCGAAGCCGTCGGTCGTGGCGACGAAGGCATCGATCCGCGGGCAGGCCCCTTCGGCCTCTCCCGTCACGGCGCCGCAGATCCCACGGGTGGCGCCACGGGCGACGCGGCCGCGGAGCTGATGGAGCTGCGCAAGCCCGAAAGAATCGGCGTCGAGGATCGTCATCAACGTCGCGTTGGGAACGTCGATCCCCACCTCGATGACGCTCGTCGCCACGAGGACATCAATCTCCGCGGCGCGAAACTTCTCCATCACTTCTTGTTTCTTCTTCGCCGGCATCCGGCCATGGACGAGCCCCAATCGAAACGCCTCGAGCGGACCGTTGGCAAGGTGCTCGTGGGCACTGGAAATGCTCTCGAGGCCGCGCTTCGATTCCTCGACCGCCGGAACGACGACATACCCCTGCCGCCCCTCGCGGAGCTTGCGACGAAAAAAGTCCCACCACGAGTCGGCCTGCTCCGGGCCGACCCGGTAAGTCGCCACCGGCTGCCGCCCCGGCGGTTGCTCGTCGAGCGTGGAGACGTCGAGATCGCCGTAGACGGCATGAGCGACGGTGCGGGGAATCGGCGTCGCCGTCATCAGGAGGGTGTGCGGATCGGTGTGCCCCTGCTGGAGGAGCCCGCGCTGGACGACGCCGAAGCGGTGCTGTTCGTCGATGACGACGAGTGCCAGATTGCGAAACCGCGCCTCGCCGCAGACCAGCGCCTGGGTGCCGACGACGATCTGCGCCTCCCCCGAAGCGATCCGCGCGAGCGCCGCCGCCCGGCGCTTCGCCGTCTGGCCGCCGAGAAGGAGCTCGACGCGGACGGCGCTCGAGCGAACTCTTCCCCCCTGTTCGCCGAGGAGACGCTCGAGGGTGGCAAAATGCTGGCGGGCGAGAAGCTCCGTCGGGGCCATGAGCGCCGCCTGATAGCCGGTCGCCCGGCCGTCGGGCCCTGACGGGGCGCCGGGAATCCGCGCGGCGACGGCGGCGAGGATGAGATAGAGGGCGACGGCCGTCTTGCCGCTGCCGACGTCCCCTTGGAGAAGCCTGTTCATCGGCTCCGGGCGGGCCATGTCGGCGGCGATCTCGGCGCAGACGCGCGACTGGGCCCCGGTGAACTCATACGGGAAGCGGGCCCGGATCCGGCCGTCGATGCGGGCATCGAGGGGGATCGATGGGGCGGCGCGACGCTGCTGCTGCCGGCCACGGTGGATCCGCAGGGCGAGCTGGAGCATGAACAGCTCCTCGTAGACGAAGCGCCGCCGCGCCGTGTCAATCATCCCCTGGCTCGAGGGGCAATGGATTTCGCGGAGCGCCGTGCCGATCGACAGCAGCCCCTTGGAGGCGAGGAGATCGGCCGGGAGGGCTTCCGGGGGGAGATCGGCGGCATGGTCGAGCGCCGCGAGGACCGCGACGCGGACATGCGACTGGAGCACCCCTTCGGCAAGCGGGTAGACGGCGAGCCATTCCGAGGCGTCGGCTCGCTCGCCGGCCTGGAGCCAGCGAACCTCCGGATGGGCAAACTCCCAGTGTCCCGCGGCCCGCTTCGGTGCCCCGGCGATCACGACCTTCTGTCCGACGGCAAACCGCTTCGCCATGAAGGGCATGTTGAACCACACCGCGCGGATGATGCCATCCTCGCAGGCCAAGCGGATGACGAGCATCTGCCGGCCGGAGCCGGTCGTCCGCGACGTCGCCTCGACGACCTCGCCCACGAGTGAGGCATGCTCGCCGGCGACGAGCGCCTTGACGCCATGGGCCCCGGAGAAGTCGCGGTAGTCGCGGGGGAAGTGCATGAGCGCGTCGGCCGCCGTGACCAGGCCGAGCTTGCGAAGCTTGTCGGCCCGGAGCGTGCCGACGCCGGGAAGCCGTTCGAGCGGCGTGGCGAGGCTGCGGGGCCGGCCGCCGGCCGCCGGCGGGGCGGCAGGAGGAGGAGCGGCGGCGGGATCGTCGGGGGTGGCCATGGGGGAAGTTTATCGGCTTCCCCGCCAGGGGCCTTGTTACGAGCCCAAAGCCTCTCCGGTCAGCCCTTTTTCAGCAACGGCTGATAGGCCGCCACGGCCATCTTGTCGCAGGCCTCGTTCTCCGCATGGCCGGCGTGGCCGGCGACGTGGGTGAAACGGACGGAGTGCTCGGTGACGAGCCGGTCGAGCTCGCGCCACAGATCTTCGTTCTTGATCGGCACGAGCTTGCCCCCCTCCTTCCGCTTCCAGCCCTGCTGCTTCCACTTCGGGAGCCAGTCGGAAATCCCGGTGCCGACGTAGACGCTGTCGGTGACGAGTTCGACGCGCGTCGGCCGCTTGAGCTGGGAGAGGCCGCGGACGGCGGCGGTCAATTCCATCCGGTTGTTCGTCGACACCGGCTCGTTGCCGGAATTGCGTGATTCCTTCCCGCTCCCCGGGTGACGGAGGATGTAGGCCCAGCCCCCGGGGCCGGGATTGCCGCTGCACGCGCCATCGGTGAACAACACCACCTCGACCGCATCGTCTGCCATCGCCGTCTCCTCGCGCTGGATCGACCCGAGCGTCAGTCTAGCGGCGATTGCGCGGCTGTCAGTCGGCCAGCGCCAGCGTCGCCCCCGGCGTGGGACGAACCGTCTGGAGTCGCGCCGGCAGGCGGATCGTGAACCGGCTTCCCCGGCCGAGCTGGCTCTCGAGCGTGACGTCGCCCCCGAGGAGCCGGCAGAGCTCGCGAACGATCGACAGCCCCAGCCCGGTGCCGGAGATCTCGCGCGTCATCGCGTCGTCCCCCTTTTGGAACACCTTCCCCTGGCGGAACTTCTCGAAGATCGCCTGCTGTTCCTCGGCGGCGATGCCGACGCCTGAGTCGACGACGTCCATGACGAGCTCCGGCCGGGCCGGATCGGTGGTGTCGTCGAGCCGGGCGTGGACCTCGACCCGGCCGCCGCCGGGGGTGAACTTCACGGCGTTGGAGAGGAGGTTGGCGAGGATCTGCTGGACCTTCGCCTGATCCTGCTCGACCGCCTCGAGCCCCGGGCCGATCTCGAAGGTAACGTCGATCGCCTTCTTCTCGGCCATCGGCCGGGCCATGTCGCACTGCGCCGAGACGACCGACTCGACATCGAAGATCACCGGGCGGATCTCGGTCTTCCCCGCCTCGATCTTCGCCAGATCGAGGATGTCGTTGATCATGTCGAGGAGCATCCGCCCCGAGGTGCGGATGTTCTGCACGTAGCGGCGCTGCTTGTCGTCGAGCGACTGGATCGACCCGAGGACGTCGGAGAAGCCGATGATGCTGTTGAGCGGCGTACGCAGCTCGTGGCTCATCGTCGCCAGGAAGTCGCTCTTCATCCGGTTCATCTCGTAGAGGTGGAGATTGGCCCGGGCGAGCTCGTCGACCTTGCCGTCGAGGCTGCTGTTGACCTTTTGGAGCTCCTCCTGCGTGTCGACGAGCCCGCGGAGCATGCGATTGAAGGCGACGCCGAGCTCCTCGAACTCGTCCGCGGTATGGATCTCGGCCCGGGCCTGAACGTTGCCACGGCGGACCTCGTCGCTGACGTCACGCAGATGCTCCAGCGGCTTGACGATCACGTAGCGGACGATGAGATAGGCGGCGAGCATGGCGAGGAACACCGTCATGATCGCCGTCGCCAGGAGGATCGCCCGGTTCCAGTTGATCGCCTTCTTCGTGATCGTGTCGGGCATGACGACGCGGACGACTGCCATGAGATCGCCGACGGCGACGCCGACAGGAGGCACGCCTTCCGTCGGCACGCCGGGCGCGGGGCGGACGTCGTGGCAGCGGAGGCACGACTCCTTCGCCCGCACCGTTTGGTAGTAGTAGTACTTCCCCTGCTCGGGCAGGCGGAACTCCCGATATTCACTGGCGGCGGAGGCGTCGCCGGCCACCGATGCGCTCCCCGTCGCTGACGCGTCACCGGCGGGAGGATGGTCGCCGAAGTAGTCGAGCACCGCCTCGTCGAGCCGCGAGTAGCCCTCGGCGTGACGTTCCTCGGGGCCAGCGCGTGGGTCGAGCACCTGCCACTGGTAGGGCTCGCTTTGGAACTCACGCCCCACCGATTCGATCATCCCGGAGAACTGGGGATCGGTCTCCCAGGTGTTCCAGTGCGACTGCACCATGATCGCGTCGACGAGATGCCGCCCGGTGCTCCGGGTCGTCGCGTAGACGAGCTGCTCGGTGAGGCTGCCGTACCACCAGAAGCTTCCGGTGATGAGGACGAGGAGGCACAGACCGAAGAGAAAGCGGCACTTCCGCTCGAGACTCGTCTCGCCGAGGATGTCGGTGAAGGAACGGTAGGACATGACAGGCGAGGTCTCCCCCAGAATCGTACCCCGTCGGCCGGCGGTGGATAAAGCTCCCGCCGCCGGATGCGGCGGATGTCTCGAGTGGAAAAAGGTCAGGGATGACTTTTTCCACGGGCTATCAGCGCGGAAGCGACGCTCGGAGCCGTCACAGCATCTCCACCGGATCGACATCGATGATCCAGGCGACGTCGTCGGGGGTGCGGAGGCCCGCGGTGGCCTTGAGAACGAGGTCGCGAAGCCGTTCCCCGTCGAGGCCATGGACCTGGAGGTGCCAGCGGAAGCGGTCGCGGAGGCGGGCGATCGGGGCCGGGGCCGGCCCGAGGACGCGCATCCCCTCCCCCGCCGCGATGACCGCGGCACGGAGACGGTCGGCGAGCGTACCGGCCCAGGCGGAGGCTGCCTCCTCGCGGTGGCTGCGGACGACGAACCGGATCACGCAGCCGTACGGGGGATACATGAGGGCTTCGCGGATTGGCAGTTCGTGGCGGACGAAGGCCTCGTAGTCGTGGCGCCCGGCAGACCGGATCGCCGGATGCTCCGGGGTCGATGTCTGGACGACGACGCGCCCTCCGAGCGCACCGCGGCCGGAGCGGCCGGCGACCTGGGTGACGAGTTGGCAGGTCCGTTCGGCAGCGCGGAAGTCGGCGAGATGGAGCGCCGCGTCGGCGTTGACGACTCCCACGAGCATGACGTCGGGGAAGTCGAGCCCCTTGGCGATCATCTGCGTGCCGACGAGGATGTCGAGTTCTCGCGCGCGGAAGGCGTCGAGCGTCCGCTCGTGGCTGCCGCGGGTGCGCATCGTGTCGGTGTCCATCCGGGCGACGCGCGTCCCGGGGAAAAGCCCGCGCACCTGCTCCTCGAGCTTCTGCGTTCCGGTGCCACGCTGGGAGAGCTGGGGTGCCTTGCATTCCGGGCACTCGGGCGGCAGGCGGGTGATGAGGCCACAGCCGTGGCAGATCCCCCGGTTGCCCGGCTGATGGAGGGTGAGGGCGAGATCGCACTGCTTGCAGCGGGCGGTGTCGCCACAGGCCCGGCACTGGACATGGGTGGCGAAGCCGCGGCGGTTGAGGAGGAGCATCACCTGGCCCCCCGAGGCGAGCGCCCACTTGATCCCGGCGACCAGCCGCGGGCTCAGCGCCCCGCGCGTGCGGCTGCGGGCATCGCGCAAGTCGACGGTGATCACACCCGGAAGCTGCGACCCACCGACCCGGTCGGGAAGCCGGCACATCCGCCATGAGCCGTCGAGGCAGCGGGCGAAGGTTTCCAGGGAGGGCGTGGCGGAGCCGAGGACGAGCGGGATCCCGGCCGACCGGGCAATCCATTCGGCGACGTCGCGGGCGTGGTAGCGCGGCGCGGTCGCCTGCTTGAACGACGTCTCGTGCTCCTCGTCGATGACGATCAGGCCGAGCCGCGGCGTGGGGGCGAAGACGGCGCTCCGCGCGCCGACGACGACCCCGACCCTTCCCGAGGCGATCTCACGCCATTCGGCATGTCGCTCGACGGCGGTCAGATGGCTGTGGAGGACGGCCACGCTGCCGAAGCGGCTGCGGAAGCGGTCGCAGGTCTGGGGGGTGAGGCTGATCTCGGGAACGAGGATGATCGCCTGACGCCCCTGGGCGAGCGTCTCCTCGACCGCCTGGAGGTAGACCTCCGTCTTCCCGCTCCCGGTGACCCCGAAGAGAACGATCGTCTCATGGCGGCGCTCGCGGAGCGGCGTGAGGATCGCGTCAAGCGCTCCCTGCTGGGCGGGGGAGAGCGCGCCGGGACGATGGTGGGGATGAGCCTCCCGCGCTTCGGCCCGCTCCGGCTTTCGCTCGCGGGTACCGGCGTCGACGAGAAGGCCGACCTCGACGAGCCGGCTGATTACCGAGCGGCCACACTCCGCCCGCCGGGCAAGCTCGGCTGCCGTGGCCGGCGCGGCGGCCACGGCGAGGACGCGCGTCTGCGTCGCCGTCGGGCGGCGGGCGGGGGGCGTGCCGGAGGCGACCAGAAGCGTCTCCTGACGGGTCCCGCGGGCGAGACGGACGCCCGAGGGGAGGACCGCCTCGAGAACCTCCCCCCAACGTGCCATCCAGCGCTCGGCCATCCACTTCGTCAGCTCGAGCATCCGTGGCGAGAGGAGCGGGGCGGGATCCTCGACGCCGATCACCTCCTTGAGCGGCGCCGCTGGCAGCTCGCCGCTCCGCAGCGCTACGCAGTAGGCGATCCGTTCTTGGTTCGAGCGCCCGAGCGGCACGCAGACGCGGCGCCCGGGCTCGACGGCCCCGGCGAGGCGTTCGGGGACGAGGTAGTCCAGCGGCTTGTCGACGCCGTCGGGAAGAACGACGGTGGCTACCGTCCCTTGCCGGGCGTCGTCCTCCTCCCACTCGGGGCGGTGCTCGAAGAGATCGCGTTGGCCCGTATGCTGGTCTGCCATGAACGGATTAGACCCCCGGAGGCCGACGCGGCCAACCGGAGGGACTGTCGACGGCTTCCGGGAACTCTGTGCCATGCGTTTGGGAATCTACGGCGGCAGTTTCGATCCGGTGCACCTCGGGCACCTCCTCGTCGCCGAGAGCTGTCGGGAGCAGGCACGGCTCGATCGGGTGCTCTTCGTTCCCGCCGCCACGCCCCCCCACAAGCAAGCCCGGCGACTGGCGGCGGCTGCGGACCGCAAGGCGATGCTCGAGCTCGCGACCGGCGGGCAGCCCGACTTCGCGGTCTTCACCGGCGAACTCGATCGTGGCGGCGTGAGCTGGACGGTCGACACGCTCGAGGCCCTGGCCTCGGCCCATCCCGTCGACAGCCTCCATCTCATCCTCGGGCCCGATGCGCTCACTGGGCTTCCCACGTGGCGTGCACCGGAGCGGATCCTCGAGCTTGCCACCCCCCTGGCCGTCGAACGGGAGGGGCTCGACGATATCGCTGCGGTGGTCGCGGGGCAGCCGCTTCACGACCTGCTCGGAGCCGCGAAGGCCAGGCAAGTCGCCGCGGAACGCGTCATCTGCCCGGCGATCGGCATCCGTTCGACGCAGCTTCGCGCAGCCATCGCCGCCGGACGCAGCATCCGCTACCGGATGCCGGCCGCCGTCGAACGCTATATCGCCACCCACGGGCTCTACCGATCGCCGATGGATTGAGATCCTTCAGCGATCGGATCGCCGCCGATGCAGACGGGACTCGAGGAGGAGGCTGATCGGTTGGTCGGCAACGCCCGGATCGGCAGCGAGGATGTCGAGAAGCGTATCGAGGCGCTGGCTCGACGGGTGGGCAGCGTTGAGGAGGATCTGTCGCTTGCCCCCGACAGCGCAAGCGCCTCCCGGGAGCTCGCCGAGCGGTTCCTCGCGGACGCGGAAGCCGAGATCGCGAGCCAGTTGCATCGCCTCCTCGAGGAGGCCGAGGGTGTCCGACACCGGGTCAGCGACCCCGCCCGCCGCCCGGGCCACCCCAACCGCCGTTGCCCAGGCCGAGCTGCTGCCGGCGCTGATCCATGGCATTGCGAAACTCGGTCATTTGGGCGCGCTGCGAGGGGCTCGAGCCATCGAGCATTTGCTTCCGCCAAGCTTCCGGGTTGCCACCGCCACCGGGGCCGCCGGGACCACCGCCGCCGGGCCCACGACCAGCACCGCCGCCGCCACCGGGACCACCACCAGCTCCGCCGCCACCACCACCACCGCCTCCCCCACCCGGGCCCCCGGGACCGCCACCGCCGCCGGGGCGCCCGCCGCCAAAGCCACCGGCGGCCGCGAAGGCCTTTTGCATCATCTGTTCACGCTTGATTTGCCGGTCGAGCTCCGCGTCGCGCTGCGCCGGCGGGGTGGCGAAGAAGGCCTTCATGTTGGCTTGCATGGCGGCCTGGAAGCCGCGTCCCATGCCAGCGCCTCGGAACGCCTGGCCACGGAGATCCTCCGGCAGCGCCTGGATCTTCTCGCGCATCTGCCCCATCGACTGGGCGAAGGCCTTCGCTTCCTCTTCGTTCTGAGGGCCGCCGTTGACCATCTGCTTCGTCATTTCGTCGGAGATCTTGCGGATCTCCACGATCCGCTCGTCGGTCCGGCGGCCAAAGAGCCCCATGCCCCACGCGCCGCCGAGCGCCACGAGGAGCAACGCGGCAACGGCGCCGATCCATCGCCCAGCCGAGCCCTTGGACTTCGACTCCTCAGGCGGCACGTAGCCGCGCGATTTGCCGCGGGCAGAGTAGGAACTGGCCATTCAAAGGGCTCCGGATGGGGCGGGCGAGAGGGAGGCGTCAAAGGTTTTCGACGTGGCCGTCGAGGTAGAGAAAATTGCGGGCCCCTTCCTGCGGAGGCGGCCGGTTCGGATCGGGGTCGTTGTACTCGTTCTCATCCGTGAACAACGCGCCGAGCCCGCCGCCGTGGAAGGCTTCGAACTCGTACGTCACCCAGAGTTTTGAGGTCGCTCCGGCGGCCCCCGAACGACTCACGAGCGCTTCTTCGCGCGTCTTGTTGGCAAGGCGACGCTGCGGATACTCGTAGCTCAGCCCCTCGTAGGGAAGCGTCTTGTATTCATCGGGGGCATCGTTGGGGATCGAGCGGCCGATCGCGGAGAGGCTCGTCTTCAGCTTCTCCATCGCCTGCGTATTCTTTTGAAAGTAGTAGATGTCGGAGGGGCACTTGAAGATGTTGCGGTTGTCTTCGGAATAGGGGCCGAGGACCTTCGCCAGGCTCGGCTTGATCGGCCGGGTGGGAGTGAAGAAGAGGAGTTCCTCGCTGGGGAGGATCGCCGCATCGGGGAACTTCCCCCGCGACTTCCGGTCGAGATACATCGTCATCGCGATCCCGACCTGCTTGAGGTTCGACTTGCACTCCGTCCGGCGGGCGGCCTCACGGGCTGCTTGGACAGCCGGAAGCAGGAGGCCAGTGAGCAGGCCGATGATGGCGATCACCACGAGGAGTTCCACGAGGGTGAAGCCCTTCCGCTGGGTGGTCGAACTGCCGCGAGCGCAGCAGCGGGCAGATTCATGGCTCGGAGGAAGGAACTGCATCGGACGGAACCTCGTCGGTTTTGAGTCGTTGGACGAAGCCACTTTGGACCGCCGCTCGGCGGAATGGCTGCGAATCGAGCGGATGGTAGTCCGGCGGGCCACATCGGGGGACAGCGAACAGACACTTGTTCTGACGACCTTCGGTATCGTAGCCACCCGTGGAAAACCGGGCCATGCGACGAAGATGAAACGGTCGAGCCGGAAGAAAGGTGCGGCAGGGGTCTGATTCGGGCCTCGCCCTCTCGGGCGACGATAGCACACCGAAGCCCGTCGGTTCGTCGTATTTCCTTGACATGAAAAGACTTGCGTCTAACAGTCAGGGAGAGAGGGGGGACGGGGCGGAGTCGTCCTGCCGGGAGGGCGTGACGGGTTCGGGAGGCTGGGATGGATGGGGTGTCGCCGGCCGGAGAGCTGCGACGCCGGGGACGGGTGGTGTGAGGAGTGTGGCATGGTGATCGGAAACGGAGAGGGGCTCGGAGGGGGAGACGCGTCGGCGGGACGCCGTGCCGGTCCGTTGCCCTCCCCCTCGGTGCGCCGCGTGGCCCGCAAGCTGCCCCCGGTCCACGGGGCGCCTGCCATCGCCCCTCCGACGCCGGCCCCCGTCCCGGCAACGCCGGTCGATGGGGGCGCGACACTCCTTCGGCAACTCGAAGCCCAGGCCCGGCGTCACGAGGCCGAACTGGCGCTCCTCCGCCGTGAGGTGCTCGAAGCCCGCAAGGCCGCCACGCTCGGGGACCTCCTCGGCACGACGACGCATGAGTTCAACAACGCCCTGACGACGATCCTCAACTACGCCAAGCTCGGCCTCCGCCACCGCGATGCCCCGACGCGCGACAAGGCCCTCGAGCGGATCCTCTCCGCCGGGACGCGGGCCGCGAAGATCACCGCGAGCGTCCTCGGCATGGCGCGGCGGGGGACGACGCGGATGGAGCCGGTGCAACTGGAGACGCTCATCGAGGAGGCGCTGGTGCTCCTCGAACGGGAGATGACGAAATACCGGGTCCAAGTGGAGCGCGAGTATTCCCCCGTCCCCCAGGTGACGGCCAATCCCGGCCAGGTTCAGCAGGTGCTCCTCAATCTCCTCGTCAACGCCAGACAGGCGATGCCACAGGGGGGGCGGCTCATCATCCGACTCTCGAGAGATCCCGGGGCCGGATTCGTCGATCTGTGCGTGCGTGACACCGGCTGTGGCATGACGCCCGACGTCATGCGGCGGATGTTCGACGCCCATTTCTCCACGAAGAGCGGTCCCGACGAGACCGGCAAGGGGGGCACGGGGCTGGGACTCTCCGCCTGCCGCGAGATCGTCGAGGCCCATCAGGGGCGCATCCGGGTGGAAAGCGCTCCCGGCAAGGGGACGGCGATCACGATCCGCCTCCCGCTGGCCACGCCGCCGCAGCCCGCTGGCAACTGACGGCGTCCCGGGGTCGCATCGAATCGGCACGAGCCCCGATTCGACGATGACACACTCCCATTCGTGGCGGGGGCGCCCGAGGCGCCTACAATCGGCGGAGTCACCCGGAGACCCGTCGATGCCCAATGTTCCCGCGCCCTCCCCTGCCCCGATCGATCCGCGTTCGCTCCCGCGGACCCTCGCCGAACTCCGCGCCTCCGGATGGCGGAGCCGGACCGTGAAGGAGGAGGTGCGGGAGAACTTCCTCCGCGCGCTCGCCGACGGCACGGAACTCTTCCCCGGCATCGTCGGCTATGACGACACCGTCATCCCTGAGATCGACATCGCCCTCATCGCCGGCCACGACATGCTGTTTCTTGGCGAGAAGGGGCAGGCGAAGAGCCGGGTGATGCGGCTCCTCGGCCGGTTTCTCGACGAGTGGCTCCCCTACCTCGACGATCCTGCCATCCCCCTCCACGACGATCCCCTCAAACCCATCACGTCGGCCGGCAAGGCGCTCGTCGCCGCTCGCGCCGAGCAGGACGTGCCGATCCGCTGGTGGCACCGCTCGGAACGCTATGCCGAGCGGCTCGCCCCCGGGACGAAGTTCGCCGACATCATCGGGGAGATCGATCCTTCGAAGCTCGCCGGCGGCACGAGCATGGCCTCGGAAGAGGCCCTCCACCTCGGCCTCATCCCCCGGATGCACCGCGGCATCTTCGCCATGAACGAACTCCCGGAGCTCGACGAGCTCGTCCAGGTGGGGATGTTCAACATCCTCGAGGAGCGCGACGTCCAGATCCGCGGCTATCCGGTCAAGTTCGACATCGACGTCATGCTCCTCTTCTCCGCCAATCCCTCCACCTACAACCGCTCCGGCAAGGTCATCCCGCAGCTCAAGGATCGGATCGGCACCGTCATCCACACCCACTATCCCCGCGAACGCTCCCTCGGCATCCAGATGCTCGAGCAGGAGGCGGCCGTGGAGGGTGGTCACGCCTGGCCGGTGCTCGTGCCCCCGTTCATGAAGGAGATCATCGAACAGATCACCATCTGCGCCCGGGCCTCCAAGCACATCGACCAGCAGTCGGGCGTCAGTGCCCGGTTTTCGATCGCCAACTACCGCACGATGGTGGCCAGCGCCCGCCACCGCGCCGTCCGGCTCGCCGAGACGCCGGCGGTTCCCAGGATCAGCGATCTCGGCCACCTCTACGCCTCGAGCCTCGGCAAGCTCGAACTCGACCTCATGGGGAGCCACCAGCTCTCCGAGCGGCAGGTTCTCGACGGGATCATCGCCGATGCGATCGCCATCGTCTTCAACGAGTATGTCGAGAAGCACTCGCTCGATGGGATCGCGAAGGTGTTCGCGGAGGGGATGAAGATCGAGGTTGGCGACGCGGTCCCCTCGGCCGACTACGCCACGATCGTGGCCGACGTTCCCGAGCTGTGGGAGAAAGCCTTCGAGGTCAATGCCGCCAAGGATCCCGCGGTGCGCGCCTCGTGCATCGAGTTCATCCTCGCCGGCCTCTACGCCACCGAGCGGATCTCCCGGATCCAATCCCACGGTCACACGATCTACGACACCCGCGGCTACGCCTGAGGTTTTCCCATGCCCACCCGCGACGACCTCGGCGGCATCGTTCACTCTTACCAGCGTTACGACCCGGCCCGGATCCCGTCGCCGCGGCCGGCCGAGGTCGATCTGGTGAGCCCCGCGATGGAGCACCTCCTCGAGTTCGGGGAGCTCGACGATCTCACCCCCGAGGAGCTCGCCGGCGCCGTGCTCCTCGATCCGGAGCAGATCCGCGGCTTCGGCCCGTCGATCGAGTCGCTGCGGAGAATGCTCGAGGCGAGGAAACGAAAGATCCTCGAGCACTGGGACGCCTCCGGCGCCCGGAAGCGGGCCCGTACGGCCTTCCGCGAGGCGGCGGCGAAGGTCAAGCCACCGGCCAAGCACAAGGACCTCTTCCACCGCGCCGTCCGCGAGGAGCAACTCCGCCTCCTCGAGCGGCTGTGGTATGCCCAGGACGACGATCAGAGCCGGTTCGGCGCCGATCTCGTCGGCCTCGTCGACCGCCTCGGGGCCGTCTACCAGATCGACGAACTGGCGACGAAGTGGACCTTCACCGGCCGCGAGAAGCTCGGCATCGAGGAAGCGCTTCGTGTCAAGGAGGAGCTCGAGGAGATCGACCGGCTCCTCGCGCAACTCGCCGATGCGCAGAAGAATGCCCGCGTCGGGCTCATCGATCTCGAAGCCCTCGGCCGATACGCCGCCGACGGCGAGCTCGACGACCTCGCCCGCCTCAAGGCTCAGGTCGAGGAGATGGTGGCGCGAATGGCCGCCGAACAGGGGCTCGACAAGGGGAAGAAGGGATACTCCCTCTCCCCCAAGGCGATGCGACTCTTCCAGGGCAAGCTCCTCGAGAAGATCTTCTCCGCGCTCGATCCCTCCCGTACCGGCCGGCACCAGGTGAACGTCACCGGCGAGGGGGCGGTGGAAATGGTACCGACCCGCCCTTACGAGTTCGGCGATTCCGTCGCCCACATCGACATCCCCGGCTCGCTGGTCAACGCGATGCTCCGCCAAGGGAAAGAGCGGCCGCTGCGACTCTCCGCGCGGGACATCGAGGTCCATGCCACCCGCAACACGCCGAAGTGCGCTACCGTCGTCGCTCTCGACATGAGCGGCTCGATGCGCCACGGCGGGCTCTACGTGAGCGTGAAGCGGATGGCGCTGGCCCTCCAGGGGCTCGTGCAGCGCGAGTTCCCCGGCGACTCGCTCTCCTTCCTCGAGATGTACTCCTTCGCCAAGCCCCGCCCCGCCGGGGAGATCGTCACGCTCCTCCCCAAACCGGTGACGATCTTCGAGCCGGTCGTGCGCCTCCGGGCTGACATGTCCGATCCGGGGATCACGGCGGAGGATGTTCCGCCGCACTTCACGAACATCCAGCACGCCCTCCAACTCGCCCGCCGCCAACTGGCCCGCGCCGACACGCCCAACAAGCAGGTGATCCTCATCACCGACGGCCTCCCCACGGCCCATTTCGAAGGGAACGAGCTCTACCTCCTCTATCCCCCCCACAAACGCACCGAGGAGGCGACGCTCCGCGAGGCGGAGGCCTGCCGGCGCGAGGGGATCGTCGTGAACGTGTTTCTCCTTTCCGGCTGGTCGCAGTCGCGCGAGGACATTCAGTTTGCCTACAAGCTCGCGCAGACCGCGCAGGGCCGGGTGTTCTTCACGTCGGGGAAGGATCTCGACCGCTTCGTCGTCTGGGACTACGTCTCCCGCCGCCGCTCGATCATCGGGTGAGCGGGGGTTCACGTGGATGGCTCAAACGTGGCTTCGGGGTCGCCCGTGCCCCGTCGCCGGACGTTCGCGGAGGGCATCCCTGCCCTCCGCTCTCTCCGCGCCGCTTGCGCTTTCGCCCTCCGGGCTGCGCTGACCGGCGAGGCCGGCTCTCGGAGCACGGGCGACCACTCGCTGGGAGCGAGGCACGTTGCTCGTTGAGCTTCTTTCCG
>CAJBCV010000151.1 GCA_903951635.1 uncultured Planctomycetaceae bacterium | reverse complement strand
CCTCTGCCTCCTCACGGCCCGGGCGCAGCGCGACATCGCTGCCTGCGGGATCCCGCGGGCCGCTGCCCCCCCGCGCGTCCTCCACGCCGGGCGTCGCTCGGTTGGGGGCACACCTGCGGCGCTTGTCGGGCTCGATCTCCTACCGGCCCGCGGCCCGCTCGGCACCCTCCACGACGGGATGATCCACCAGGGCTTCCGAGCCACTGTCCGCTGTCACGATCCGGGAGGCCTCGCCAACTTCGAACAGGCTTGGCGGCGCGAGGTGGAAGAGCGTCCGCGGGCCGGCGGTGTGGCGGTGGTGCTCGGGGCGGGCAATGTCACCGGCCTGTCGGCCGCCGACGTCCTCGCGCAGGTTTTCGAACATGGCCGCGGGGTGTTTCTCAAGGTTCATCCCCTCCATGCCCCGCTCCAGCCGATCCTGGAATCGGCCCTCGAGCCGCTGGTGGAGGCGGGGCTGGTCGCCATCGCGGCGGGGGGCGCCGAGATCGCCCGGGAGGCAATCGCCGCCCCCGAGACGACCCACGTTCATGTCACTGGCGGCGAGGCGACCTACCGGAGCATCGTGTGGGGATCTGCCGACCCTGTCGACCGCTTTGCGGCCCCGCTCCTCGTCAAACCGATTACCTGTGAACTCGGCAACGTCACCCCCTGGTTCATCCTCCCGGGTCGGTATTCCCGAGCCGCGCTTGCCCATCAAGCCGACCTCGTCGCCGCCTCGATCGCCAACAACACCTCCTTCAATTGCATCGCCACGAAGGGGATCGTCACCTGCCGGTCGTGGCCGCAGCGCGCGGACTTCCTCGCGCTCATCGAGCGCCGGCTCGCGTCGCTGCCGGCGCGGCCGGGCTGGTATCCCGGAGCCGTGCGCGACTGGGAGGTGGCGACAGGGCGCGTCGCGCCCGCCGATGGCACGGTTCCCTCGAGTTTGATCACGGGCATCGACATGGCGACCGACGATCGCCTCCTCGCCCGGGAGTGGTTCGTGCCGGTGGTGGCCGAAGTGCCGATCGATGCCGACGACGTGGCCGGTTTTTGCGGCCGGGCCCTGGCGTTCTCACATCGGCTGCCGGGGTCACTCGCGGCGAGCGTGACGATTCCTGCCGGGCTCTCGACGGTCGATCTCCGTCACGCCGAGCAATTCGTCGATCATCTCGCCTTCGGGGTGGTGGCGGTGAACACCTGGTCGGCGATGGCGTATGCCTTCGGCAACGTGCCCTGGGGAGGCTTCCCCGGCGGAACACTCGCGTCACCGAAGAGCGGCCTCGGATTCGTTCACGACCCGCTCCTCCTGCCGCTGGTCCACAACTCGGTGATCCGCGCGCCGCTCTCCACATCGATCCGGCCCCCGTGGTTCCCGTGGCATCGCTCGGGCGCCCGATTGGCTCGCGGCGTGGTCGACCTCTACGGCCGGTGTGCGGAGGGAAAGAGCGGCCTCGGCACGATGCTCGCGATGCTCCCCGCGGTCCTCCGCGGGTGAGGCGGCGGTCAACGACGGCCGCGGCGCTGGGAACGCTTCGCACCGGGGCGGGGCGGGGCGGTCTTCGGCTGCGGCGGCTCCTCGCTGAACTTGTCTGCCTGGCCGGTGAGTTCGTAGAGGAATCGGCTCGGGCGACAGGGGCGGCTCTTGCCCCACTTCATCCGCGTCAGGCACATCGAGAGCACGAGCCGCTTGCGGGCCCGCGTCACCCCCACGTAGGCCAGCCGTCGCTCCTCGGCGATCGCATTCAGGCCGTCGGCGAGTGAGCGATGGTGTGGGAGGATCCCCTCCTCGAGCCCCACCATCCAGACGTTGTCGAACTCGAGTCCCTTCGCGGCGTGGAGCGTCATCAGCCGGAGGAGCCGCTTCGTCGGCTTGTCGTCCTTGGGGCGCTCCGCCTCCTTGACGTCGAGGACGAGGTCGTCGAGATAGCCGCGCACGAGCCGGCCGACGTCCTTCTCTTGGCGATGCTCCCGCTGATGCTCGGCCAAGCCGTTGACGACCTGCTCGACACACTGCCAGCGGGCCTCGAGCTCATCGGCGTCCTCGTATTCTCGTTCGAGGAACGCCCGGTAGCCCGATTGGTCGAGGAGGGCCCGGATCGCGACGGCCGGGTCGGGCGGGCCCTCGCCGCCGCCGAGCGTGATCAGCTTCTCGAGCGCCGTAAGCCCCCCGGCCGCGGCGCTACTCAAGGTCCCTTCCGAACGCCGGCCGAGCAGCTCCCGCCACAGGCTTCGCCCCGCCGATTGGGCCGCCGTCCGCGCTTGGAGGACGGCCGACGAAGAGAGGCCGCGCGGGGGGACGTTGGCGATCCGCGACAGGGCCATGTCGTCGTCGGGATCGACCATCATCCGCAGGAACGACATCACGTCTTTGACCTCGCGGCGATCGAAGAACGATCGGCTCCCGACGAGCTCGTAGGGAATGTTGCGGCGCCGCAGCTCCTGCTCGAAGACGCGCGTCTGTTCGCCGGTGCGGAGAAGGATCACCGCCTCCGGCGGATCGACCGAGCCCTCCGCGAACCGGGCCTCGACGTCGCCGACGATCCGCCGGGCCTCGTCGAGCTCGTCCTGGGCCTGAACGATCGCCGGCGCCGGGCCGGAGGGGGCTTTCGAGACGAGCGTCTTGCCGTGGCGCCGGGTGTTGCAGGCGATGAGCGTGTTCGCTGCGTGGATGATCTCCGGCGTCGAACGGTAGTTCTCCTCCAGCCGCACCGTCACCGCCCGCGGCCAGCGTGCGGGGAACTCGAGAATGTGCGAGATCTGCGCGCCGCGCCAGGCGTAGATCGATTGGTCGTCGTCGCCCACGACACACAGGCTGCGGTGATCGCGGGCGAGCGCCGAGAGGATCCGCTCCTGGATGGCGCTGGTGTCTTGGTATTCGTCGACGAGGATGTGGTCGAAGCGCCCCGCCTCGGCGAGGCGGACATCCTCGTGCTTGTCGAAGAGCTCCTCGACGAGCATGAGGAGATCGTCGAAATCGACCGCCCCGGCGACGCGGAGATCGTGCTGGTAGCGGCGGTAGCCGGCGGCGGCGAGGGTCCAGTGCTCGGGCGCGTCGGCCGAGAGGGTCTCGATGGCGCCGTCGGGGCGGACCGCGGCGCTCTTCCAGCGGCTCACCCGGTCGACGAGATCGCCGGGGGAGAGCGTCGTGTCGGGGACTTTCAGCTCCTTGAGCACCTTCCGCGCCGTCGACTCCTGCTCGCCGCGGTCGATGATCGCGAACCGCTCCGGGTAGCCGAGGCGCGGGGCGTGGCGGCGGAGGATGCGGACACAGAGGGAGTGGATCGTGGAGATCTCGGGGAGATCCTCCTGGGGCTTCCCGGCGGGACCGCGCGCGACCTTCTTCGGCTTGAGATACGCCTTGGCGCGGGCCATCATCTCGCGGGCGGCTTTGTTGGTGAACGTCACGGCGAGGATCCGCGACGGCCGTGATCCGCGCCACACGAGATGGGCCATCCGGGCGATGACGACGCGCGTCTTCCCCGTGCCGGCCCCGGCGAGTACCAGGAGCGGCCCGATCGGTGCCTGCACGGCCTGCGTCTGCGCTGGATTGAGGCCGGTGCCGGTGCGCGACGGCGCGTGCGTCGGTCTGGCCGCAGGGCCGGGGGCGGTGGCAGGCCCAGGGAAGGGGCCAAGTGATGCCGGATCGTCGAACGGGGCCTCGTCGGAATCCTGACCCGCGTCTTGGTCGGTGGCTTCGTCCGTAGGGGTGTCGGAGGGAGCGACGGGGAGTTCATCCGAGATCCCCTCCGGCGCCGAGGTCGCCTCGGCGGAGGTGGGGGCGAGGGCCTCGTCGTCGGGGGCGGCGGAGGCGGTGGCGGGAACGTCCGGAGGGAGTCCGTTCACGTGGAAAAGCGTCCGTGCGGAGGGGTGTCGGGAAGGGCCCGGCAGTCAGCGGGGCAGGATCGTACCACATGCTGATGAGGCCATCGGCCCAGATCGGCTTGACGCCCCGGACGGGGCCGTTTCTATTTGGTTTTTCTCAGCTTTGAAGAACTGGAAGAGCCATGAAGAAACGTTCGGCGCGGCCCGGCGACAGTCGCAACCACGAGCGCCGCTTCGGCGAGCGGCAGATCTCGCGCAGCGAAGACGAAGACAATCTCGCCACGCGTGAGGGGCGCCCGGTCCGTCTCCCAGTCACCAATGACACCGCCGAGGAAGTGGCCGAGGAGGTCGAGGGGAACGCGCTGGCCGACGGGATCGCCTCCGCGCTCGATGCCCTTCGCCCTCATCTGCGGGCGATCCTCATGGGGCTCGCCGGCATCTTTCTCGCCTCGCTCGGCTGGATGTGGGTTCAGCAGCAGCGTGCGGCGCTCGTCGCCAAGAGCTGGGACGACTACATGTTTGCCATCTCGCCAGTCGATCCGGCGGCGCTGGCCGATGTTTCCACCCAGCATTCCGGCACGCCGGCCGGCGAATGGGCCGATCTCATCCAGGCCGAGATGGCCCTCGACGAGGGGGCCGAGTTGCTGTTTGTCGATCGCGACCGGGCGATGCCCAAGCTTCAGGCTGCCGCCGACGGCTACGCGGCGCTGCTCGTCGGCCGCCAAAAGGGGCTCCTCGCCGAGCGGGCGATGTTCGGGCTTGCCAAGGCGAACGAGAGCCTGGGGAAGATCGACGACGCCCGGCAGGGCTACGAGGCCGTCGCCAGCGATTATCCCGGTGGTGCTCTGGCCGGCATGGCCCGGCAGCGGTCGCGGTCGCTCGAAGGGGAACGGGCCCGCGAGTGGTACACCTGGTTTGCCGCCCAGAAGATGACGCCCCCGACGCCGATCGACAACAGCCCGATCCTCGGAGCCCCGGCAGGCGCGGCGCCGGCCGGGACTGAAGCCGGCACCGAGGCACCGGCTGCCAACACTGAGGCACCGGCTGCAGGGACCGAGGCACCGGCTTCAGGGACCGAGGCACCGGCTTCAGGGACCGAGGCACCGGCCGCCGAAGCCGCTCCCGCCAACCCGCCCGCCGCGCAGGAGTGATCGCCTGAGCAACGCCAAACCTGCCCCGGACGACGCCCGCAGCGACGACGTGGATGACGATGTGATCCCCGTCAGCGCCGAGCCGAGCCCGGTGGCAGGGGGACCGTTGCCGGCCGAGCCCGCTGCAACGCCGGTCGGCACGCCGGCGGTCACGGCAGGGGAAGCGAGCCCAGCGCTCGTTCCCGGAACGGTTCTCCTCCTCACCGTCGATGGCGACGTGGTGGGGATGCGCCTCGATCAATTCGTCGTCCGCCACGCCGGGGGCTTGAGCCGCTCGGCCGTGGCCCGGGCGATCGATGCCGCGGCGGTGAGGGTCGACGGCGTCGTCGCGAAGGCCTCGCTCCAACTCAAGGCCGGGATGGTCGTCGCCTACACCGTGCCGGAGCCGGCGCGGGCGGGGCCGGAGGCCGAGGAGATCCCGCTCGATTTCCTCTACCTCGACGACGTCATGGGGGCGGTCAACAAGCCGTCCGGGATGGTCGTTCATCCCGCCAAGGGGAACTGGAAGGGAACGCTCGCCGGGGCGCTCAAGTGGCATCTCGAACGGGTGGCCGGTGGCCTCTCCACCGTCGGCGGTCCGACCCGCCCCGGGATCGTCCATCGCCTCGACCGCGACACCAGCGGCGTGATCATCGTCGCCCGCAACGAGGAGGCCCACCACGCGCTCGCCAAGCAGTTCGAGCGCCGCACCACCGAGAAGACCTACCTGGCGATCGTCCAGGGGGAGCCACGCTTCGACCGTGACGAGATCAATCTTCCCATCGGCATCCATCCTTACCAGCGCGAGCGGATGGCCGTGCGTCGTGACCACTCCACGAGCCGGGATGCCGTCACCCGCTATGAAGTCCTCGAACGCTTCGGCAGGGGGGCGCTTGTGAAGGTGACCCCAAAGACGGGGCGCACCCACCAGATCCGCGTTCACCTGGCTGCCATCGGTTGCCCGATCCTCGCCGACATCCTCTACAGCGGCCGCGGCGTCGTCGATCGGTCGTTCCTGGGGCTGCGGGGGGACGCCGCGCCGCTCCTCACCCGCCAGGCCCTCCACGCCTCGAGCCTCGCCATCGATCATCCCGGCACGCAGCAGCGCCTGCGCTTCGAGGCGCCCTTGCCCGCCGACATTCTCCGCCTCCTCACCGTCCTTCGCGGCCGGTGATCGGCCGCCGTGGCGGACTCTTTCTCCCCCTTGGTATCCTCACCGGAACCGCCGGCTCGATCCCCTCTCCGTGGCGGACGAGCGGATCGGCCGGAGGCGGGGAGGGGAGTCGACGGCGTGGGAATCGTTGCCCGGGAGGCTCGCATCGCAGTCAGGCGTCGCCGCGACATCGGGCTGAGAATCTCGGCGGCGGCCATCGCGGCGCTCGCGCTGTCGGGGTGCAGCGATGCGCCGCGGGCAACGCCTCGGCCCGTCCTGCCTGATGCCGAGCCGAGGGGCGGGGTGAGTCAACGAGCCACGCCCCACGTTGGGGAGGCTCCTCGCACGCCGGTCGCCGGCCGCGCCGAGCGGCCTGAACCCGTGCCGCGGCCACCGCTTCCCGAGTCGTTCGAAGGCTTGCGCGAGGAGGCGCTCGCGCTTGCCGCGGCGCTTCGCGGACGTCACCCCGATGCCCCTGAGCCGATCGATCTCGAGGCGACGATGCACGATCGCTTCGGCAACCTCGCTGCAGCGACGAGCGTGTGGGAAGCGTGGCTCGAGGGTCATCCCGATTCGGCCGAGGCTCATCTCCGCCTCGGAAAATATGCCCGGGAGAAGGGGGAAGAGACGCTCGCCGTCGAGCATCTCGAGCAGGCGTTTGCCGCCCGGCCCGACCTCCCCGGCGTTCAGGTGCTCCTCGGAGAATCGCTCACGAATCTCGGTCGGGCCGGGGAAGCGGTCGAAGTGCTCGCCCGTGAGTTCCCTGCCACGGCCCGCAATCCCAACCGGCTCACGCTCCTCGGCCACGCCCGACTGCAGGAGGGGGATCATGCCGGCGCGAAGGGAGACTTCGAGCGGGCCCTCGCGATCGATCCGGCATCGGCCCACGCCCTCTACGGGCTCTCCACCGCCTGCAGCCGGCTCGGCGAGACGGAGGCCGCGGCCCAGCACCAGGCCGAGTTTGCCAAACGGAAAGCGCAGAGCCTCGCCCGCGATCGGGCCAATGCCAGCGCCCGGCTCGACGACATGCCGGCGCTCCTCCAGACGATGGCGGGCTGGTGTGCGATCGCGGGGCGGATCGATGCCGGTGGCGATGCGGCCGCAGCCGAACGCGACTGG
>CAJBCV010000150.1 GCA_903951635.1 uncultured Planctomycetaceae bacterium | reverse complement strand
GGTTTTGAGCGCCGACTGACAAGAAATGGAGCTGGTGGCGGGCCGAGGCCGTGCTCGATGCTAGCTCGACAGGGCAGGGCGGGGGGCGCTCCGTTCACGGACATTTCGAGTCATCTCGAGACAGGCCGGTCGCGACTTGTCGCTGACTTGTCGCGCGAGTGGTCTCGATTTGGCTCGTCGTGTCTCGGGTTGTCTCGATTTCGACGCTCGGGCCGGATGCTGCTCGTCCCGGCGAGCACGGCTTCAGGAGCGTTTGGCCCTTGTTTTCTCGGGTGTTCAGTTCGAAAGTACCGGAAGGGGATTTGCCGACCTTGAAAACCGACAACGGCGAAAGCCGTTCGTGGGTTCTAATCCCACCCCATCCGTTTCGTATTTCTCGCTATCTACGCGAATTCGGGTCTGCCTGCGGGTGACCGGCAGAGGCTTACGGTAGGTGCCCGGCAAGCCTGGGAGCTAAGCTGGAGGCGTCGCGAGTGATGGACCGATAGGCCGGAGAGGCGGCGGACCGCCGTCGTGAGCAAGCGGAGGGCCATGTGAAACCGTTGCCCAAGACCGACCATTCGTTGCTGCTTCGGACGAACTTCTCCGAAGGTGCAGGTTGGACCGCTCTGTGCGAAGCCATCAGGCGACCGAGCGAGGACGGCTTCACGGCGTCCATCGATGGTGTCAGCGATCCCGACTACGACGCACTCACGATCGAGCAATTGGTCGTCTTGTGTCCGAAAGGTGGCGATCGTCGTTTCGCATTCATCGCGGATACGTCAACGTTCACGGATTCCGAACGGCCGATCCTCGTGGTCGATCTCAACGATGAGCCCGGCCGGACGTTCCGGGTCATCCCAAGCGAGATATGGGGCGTGGAGAACAACCTGTCCATCGCCAACATGGATTTTCGCGAGTTCGCCGAGTGCGTTGATCCGGATGGGGTCTTTCGTGGCTTTTCACAGCGCTGATCGTTTGCGCCGTCGGCCGTCGCTGCGACAGACCAGCAGGGCATGAGCGGATTCGGAGTCCGTCATTCACCGGCCCCGCTGCAGCGTGATCGCAATGCTGCGCGAAAAGCGAGCGTCGGTGGGCGGGGTGATCGCCGACGAGACCTTCTTTCAGCACGTGCTTTCGCCGACCAATCTGGCAGGTCCTGACACACGTCGGATAGAATCGGGAAATTCCAGGAAACCACGAGGACTTCGCCGTGTCCATTAGCTTCGATTTGCCGGCTTCGGTGGAAGATCAACTCCGTCGGGAACTCGCCGACCTTGACGTGGTTGCCAAGGAAGCGGCCCTCGTGGAACTCTACCGCCAAGAGCAAATTACCCACCACCAACTCGGGCTCTGCTTTGGGCTCGAGCGGCACGAAACCGACCGCTTGCTCAAGCGGCATAAGGTCGTCGAGGATGTCCCTCGAACGAAAGAGCTTGCCGAGCAGATCCTGTCGCTTCGCCGGCTGATCGACGGATGACTTGGTCGGGGCAGCCCCGGCTCGTGGTCAACGTGCGTAGCCCCGTGTCGCTCACGTGGAATCGTTGAGGCAGGGCCGAGTGGCTTTTTGGACGGCGTTCTTTCCGTCCAAGTCCAGGAATCTTGCCCGTAGCCGGGGGAGGGGGATAGGATCGTGGCATGACTACGCTTCTGGAAATCAAGGCGGCGATCGAGAAACTCTCGCCCCGCGACTATGCCGAACTGATGGCGATGCTCCATGCGCCCGTCGATGACGACTGGGATCGGCAGATCAAGGCCGACGCCACGGCCGGACGCCTCGACCACCTCGTCGAGGAGGCCCGGGCCGACCTCGCCGCCGGCCGCTGCCGTCCCTTGGAGGAGCTGCTCTCTGAGGACGGCGACGAGGCGTCCCGGTGAGGATTCCGAGCGTCGCGATCCGACGGTTCTGGCAAGCGTATCGCCAACTGCCCCGGGACGTTCGCAAACAGGCCACCGCGGCCTACCACGTCTGGCAGCAGGACGCCTTCCACCCGTCGCTCCACTTCAAGAAGGTGGCGAGCGATCTGTGGAGCGTCCGCGTCGGACGGTCGCACCGGGCGCTTGGCCGATTCGACGACGACACGCTCGTGTGGATCTGGATAGGCGACCATGACGACTACGACCTGCTGATTCGATGAGACTGCTCGACTGCTCCGCCAGGGGCAGGGCCGTTCGGCAGATCCCGACTGGCGTGTCAGACCTCTACTGCCACCGTAGTGGGTCCCCCGTCGACGGAGCATGGCTGGGCGGGGCGGTCCAAATGCAGCGAGCGAGCCTCCGCGAGAGGCCGCCCGGATCGCCGGTCTGAACACCGGCGGATGAAGCGGGTTGCTCTCGGCGAGCGAGGGCCCACCACCCCTGGTATCCAGCGGGTCTCGGGGGCCGGAAATCCCAGCGGGCAACGGGGCGACATCCAAAAGTTGGCTGGGGCTGCCCTTGGAGCCGCCAGGATCCGTATTACCAGGTAGGCCTGTCCCCAATCACGTTGTCAGGGGGCGTCAGCCTCCGGCGTCGATTTGTTCATCGCATCGATATTCCGGCCGGTAGCGGTATCCCGCGGGTGGATGATCGTGCTGCCCCGTCGCGTTCCTCTTCGACTTTTCGTCTCGCTGTGGCATCGATGATGTCTTGCTGCGTCAAGAGGCCTCG
>CAJBCV010000149.1 GCA_903951635.1 uncultured Planctomycetaceae bacterium | reverse complement strand
CCGCGATCGCATCGCTGACGCCGAGCGCTAACCTTTCAACCTCCCCGCCGTCCGGGACTTGAGCGTGCTGCCGCTCCATCCGCAGGTCACGTTTCTCATCGGCGAGAATGGCGCGGGCAAGTCGACGCTCCTCGAAGCGATCGCCGTCGCTTCCGGGCTCAACGCGGAGGGGGGCAGCCTGAACTTCACCTTCGCCACTCGGGCGAGCCACTCCCCGCTCGGCGAGTGCGTCCGACTGGCCAAGGCGCTGGCGCGGCCTCGCGACAGTTACTTCCTCCGGGCCGAGACGTTCTACAACGTGGCGACCGAGATCGAGCGGCTCGATCAGGGGCCGGGGGGCCCGCCGATCATCGATGCCTACGGTGGCAGGTCGCTCCACGAACAGTCGCACGGGGAGTCATTTTTTGCCCTGTTCAAGAATCGATTCCGGGACAACGGCCTCTACCTGCTCGACGAGCCCGAGGCGGCGCTGTCGCCCACGCGACAACTCGAGTTTCTCGTGCTGATGCACGACTCCATCCGCCGGGGCTGCCAGTTCGTGATCGCCACCCATTCGCCGATCATCATGGCCTACCCCGACGCGCGCCTCCATCTCCTCGACCGGCAGGGGATTCGCGACGTCGCCTACACCGACACAGACCACTATCAGGTCACACGGCGGTTCTTGAGCCATCCCAAGCGTGCGATCGAGACGCTCCTCGGCGCGGAGCCGGATGCCGACAACAGCCCTGGAGGAGACTCGTAAGAGTGGCCAGCGGTGGAGAAAATCCGTTGGCTGTAATTCGCTCCATCGCATCACCCTCAGGCCTCTCGCGACGGCCGGGGCCTGGGGCGCGTACACTTGCCATCGAACGGCGGGGGGCGAGTGAAACGTCTTTCCCCCGGCTACGTATTCCCCCGGGGCATTCCATGGCCAGCCGTTGCCGCCGCCGTCTTCAGCCGCGGGCCCGGTCTGCCCCGTCCCTCCCCAGACGCCTCTCCTTCCGGAGCCTGCTGCCGTGCCCCGTTTGCCACGTGTCGCCCCGGTCCTCGCCGGGCTTTTGGTGCTCCTCGGCGGGGCCTTGGTCATGAATCCCCCCGGCCGCTCCGCCGAGCCCCCCGCTCCAAACCGTGCCCGCGAAGGGCAATGGGTGACGGTGCAACGGGCGCTCGACGAAGGAAAACCAAAGTCGGCGCTCGAAGCGCTTGCGGGGATCGAGCAAGGGGCGATCGCCGCGAAGGCCTGGGACGAAGCGGCACGGGCGATCGCCACGCGCATTCACGCCGACACCGGCGACCGTCCCCCCGAAGACCCCGAGCGGCTCGTCCGCCTCGAAGCCTCGATCGCGCAGGCGCCCGCAGAGGTCAAGCCGGTTCTCGAAGCGATCCTCGCCAACTGGACGTGGGGATTTTTCCAGAACAACCAATGGCGTTTCGCGCAGCGGACAACCGGGGCCACCGGTGGTGTGAACGAAGAAGGGAAGGCCGTCGAGGGGCTCGCGGGCATCGCCTCCTGGGATCTTTCCAGGATCGTCGCCGAAGTCCGCCGCCGGTTCACAGCCGCGCTCGATCCGGCTGAACGCCTCCAGAGATTGCCGGTGGGCGAGTGGAATCAGATCCTCGAGAAGGGCGGGATGCCCGATGCCTGGCGACCGACGGTGTGGGATGTCGTCGCCCACGATGCCCTCGGCTTCGCCGCGTCGGGCGTGCGGGGACTTGCCGACCCGGAGGATCTGTTTGAGTTCGAGATCGATTCCCCCGCCCTCGGCACACGCGCCGAGTTTTTAGCTTGGCGGCCGGAGGAGGGGACGACCGACACCGATTCACCGCTCTTGGGCGAGATGCGGCTCTTCCGCCGTCTCCTCGACGCCCACGCTGGCGACGTCGATCGCACGGCGCTGCTCTCGACCGATCTCGACCGGATCGGGCGCGCAAGCGCTACCGCCGTCTCCCCCGGCGGCGATGAGGATCGCAACGCCCGAACGACCAAGGCCCTCGAAGCCTTGCTTGAAGACTGTGGCGAGAACGACGTCGCGGCGATGGTCCGGCATCGGCTGGCGGGCATCGTACGCCAAGGGAACGACGACGACGCCGTGGTGAAGGCCCGCGCCATCGCCGCCGCCGGCGCTGCCTCGCATCCCGAATCCGCCGGGGGCAAACTCTGCAAAAATCTCGTCGCCGAGATCGACGGCAAGACGCTTGAGCTGTTCACCGAGCGCACGTGGACAGCCCCTTGGCCGACGATCCGGGCTCGTTTCAAAAACCTCGCGAAGGTCCACGTCCGAATCGTGAAGGCCGATTGGCTCGCCCGGCTCCGCGCCGGCAAGCCGCAGTGG
>CAJBCV010000148.1 GCA_903951635.1 uncultured Planctomycetaceae bacterium | reverse complement strand
GCGCCGGTCACAGCCGGCAGTTGGCGATCCTCGTCTCGATGATCGCCGAGGCGCCGAGGGCGTCGAGGCGCTCCATGATGGCATGGACTTCACCGCGGCGGACCATCGCCCGCACCGCACACCAGCCCGGATCCTCGAGCGCACTGACCGTCGGCGAATTGAAGCCGGGGGTGATCGCTTCCGCAGCCGCTAATTGGGCACGCGGGATGTTGTATTCCAGAAGCGAGTAGGTGCGGGCGATCACGACCCCCTCGAGCCGGCGGACGATCCGGTCGGCCGTCGCGGCATCGTGGAACGAACGGTTTTGCACGAGCACCGTCTCGTAGCGGCCGATCTCGGAGATCACCCGCAGCCGGTTGGCCGCGAGCGTGCTCCCGGTCTCGACGAGATCGACGATTGCGTCGGCGACGCCGAGTTGGATCATCACCTCGACGCTCCCCGAGAGGGGAACGAAGTGGGCCTCGGCCCCGCGCTCGGCGAGCCACGACCGCGTGATTCGCGGAAAGCTCGTGGCGATCCGCTTCCCGTGGAGATCGGCGGCGGAGGCGATCGACGAGTCCTCGGCGACGCAGAGGGCGAGCCGGCACGACCCGATGCCGAGATCGAGGCGGTGGACCAGATCGGCGCCACTCTCGGCGACGAGGTCGGCGCCGGTGACGCCGAGGTCGATGGCCCCCTCGGCGGCGAGAACGGGGATGTCGTCGGTGCGGAGGAAGATCACCTCCACCGGCATGTCGCGGCAGCGGGCGAACAGGCTCCGCTCGGTGCGCCGGAAGTTGAGCCCGGCCTCGGCGAGGAGCTGCGCGGAGATCTCCGCGAGCCTCCCCTTGCTCGGCAGGCCGAGGCGGAGGAGACGATCGGGAACGGCGGGATCACTCACCGGGCACCTCCTGCGTGGCACGGGATCCCCGGGAGGCCTTCTCCTCGAGGCCCGACGTGCCGAAACGGCGTTCGAGTTCGGCACCGACCGCGGCCAGCGAAAGTCCGCGGCAGGCGAGGAGCACGAGCGTATGGTAGAGGAGGTCGGCGGACTCCGAGACGACCCGATCGTCCGACTCAGAAACCCCGGCCATCGCCAGCTCCCCCGCCTCCTCGACAACCTTACCGCCGACCTTGTTGACACCGGCGTGGAGGAGCTTGGCGGTGTAGGAGCGGTCGATCGGTTCCCCGCGGCGGGATACGATCATCCGCTCGAGTTCCTCGAAGGTCTCCCCCGGTCGACGCATCCGATGACTCCCGACAATCCTGGTGACGGCAAAGCCCCCGGAACCGCCGGGGAAGCGCCCCCAACTCTAGCATGCCCCGGAGGCCGACCACGGCCGGAACTCGGGGACGACTGCTGGTTCCTCGCCGGCCCCACGGCGGCCGGAAAAACCTCGCTCGGAATCCGGATGGCCGAGCGAATGGGTGCGGAAATCGTGAGCGTCGATTCGATGGCGGTCTACCGGGGGCTCGACATCGGCACCGCCAAGCCGGGGCCTGCCGACCAGGGCCGGGTGCCGCACCATCTCATCGACGTCGTCGCCCCGTCGGAGGCCTACAACGTCGCCCGCTGGCTCACCGACGTTGCCACGGCGATTGCCGGGATCCGCGCCCGCGGCCGGCAGATCCTGTTCGTCGGCGGGACCCCCCTCTACCTCCGCGCCCTCCGCGACGGCCTCGCCGAAGTGCCGGGGGAGGTACCAGAGGTCCGTGAGCGGCTCCGCGCCGAAGTCGCGGCGATCGGCCCCGCCGCCCTCCACCACCGCCTTGCCGCGGTCGACCCCGAGGCGGCCCGCCGCATCCATCCCAACGACGCCAAACGGATCGTCCGCGCCCTCGAGGTGGCCGCCAGCGGGATGCCCCTGTCGGCCGCCTTCGCCCCGGCGCCCCACGCCGTTTTCTCCCGGCAGATGATGATCGTCGATCTCTCCCGGGAACTTCTCCGCGAGCGGATCAACCGGCGCGTGGAGCAGATGTTTGCCGCGGGCCTCGTCGACGAGACGCAGCGGGCCGCTGCGGGGCCGGGGGGCATCGGGCCGACGGCCTCCCAGGCCGCGGGCTACACCGAGGCCCTCGCCGTGCTCGCCGGCAATTTGCCCCTTTCCGACGCGATCCGCCTCACCCAGACGCGCACGCGTCAGCTGGCCAAGCGGCAGCTGACGTGGCTGCGAACCTTTCCCGGGGCGGTGTGGATCGCAGCCTGAGAGCGTCTGCTAGCAGGCCGGGTGCTAGCACCGGATGTGGGTCGGCAGGGGCCCTGCGACCACAAAATCGTCGTGTTGCTTGCTCACCCGAAAGGCGAGGGGATACGTTCCCCGCCGCCAGAGCCACGGACGCCCCTGACGGGCCCCGTGACGCTGGCAACGGCACGAACGACGGAATCGGCCCGGTTTCCCCTTGGGGGGCGACCGGCCCGGAAGCCCGGATGGCTTCCGTCCGCCGCAAAGGCTCCTTCGATCGAAGGGATCGGCGTTAGGGATGACGCTGCACAAGCGTGGGGTGGAACGGCCCGGACGGGTCGTTTCGAACGTCGATGACGTCGGTCGATCGGAGCGCTGCGGAGGGTGGGAGATTCATGCGTGGAAGCCGGGGGTCGATGGACGACCACCCCGCGCTTGTGCCGGACGAATGGCTCGACGATCCGACGGTCTTCCGGAGACACTCCATGGCAGCCAAGCCCCTCATCGGCATCAACACCGACTACCGTGCGTCCCGCAAGGAGCATGCCGCGCTCTCCTTCGTGGCCGCGGGCTATTACGACGGGATCACCGCCGCCGGTGGGATTCCCGTCATCCTGCCCCCCCTCGCCGACGAGGATGACGTCGTCCGGCTCCTCGACCTCCTCGACGGCGTCGTGATGGTCGGCGGCGCCGACCTCGACCCCCGCCGCGACGGCTGGATGCCCCACCCCGCCGTCCGTCCCATGGACGCCCGGCGCGAAGACTTCGACCGGATGCTCGCCAAGCACGTCTGCCGCCGGCACATGCCCGTCCTCGCCATCGGCGCCGGGATGCAGCTCCTCAACATCACCGAAGGTGGCACCCTCTTCCTCCACATCCCGGAGGATCTCCCCAAGGCGATCCCCCACAAGGATCCCTGCGACGCCTCCCATCGCCACGCCCTCCTCGTCGAGGCGGGGAGCGTCATGGAACGCGTTTACGGCGACGGCGAGATCCGCGTCAACAGCATGCACCACATGGCGATCGACGATCTCGCCACGAGCTTCAAGATCGCCGCCCGCGCGCCAGACGGCGTCATCGAGGCGATCGAGAGCCAGGTCGAGGGATGGGTGGCCATCGGCACGCAGTTCCACCCCGAGGCGGAGACCGCCTCCGCCCTCGACATGAAGATCTTCGAGGAGTTCGTGATCGGGATCACCGGCGAGGTGCCCGAGGTGAAGCTCGTCGCTTGAGCGCGGTCACGCCGGGAAGGTCACTTTGTGGATCTCGATGTGGGGCCCGTCGGTCGCGCCATGCGGCCGACGGGCCCTCGTCTTGCTCACGGCCATGCCCGTGGCCCGCGCTGCCGGCGCGAAGCCCGCCGCCTTGGCGCGGCAGGGATCGGCGACGAGCCCGAGGCCTGACGGCGCGAGCGTCCGCGAAATCGTGGCGGCGAGGGCCGCCGGATGATGGACCTCGTAGAGGACGTCGGCGGCGACGACGAGATCGAAGGT
Source organism: uncultured Planctomycetaceae bacterium (assembly GCA_903951635.1). Lineage (GTDB taxonomy): Bacteria > Planctomycetota > Planctomycetia > Pirellulales > UBA1268 > QWOP01. The sequence continues at coordinate 3,975 of CAJBCV010000148.1, read as the reverse complement.
GCCGAGGTCGTCGGGGAGATTCCGCCAATCGAGGACGCGCGTCCGCAGGCCCGTGACACGATTGCGGTCGGCGTTGTAGCGCACCCCCTCGAGGGCCGTCTCCTCGTAGTCGGTCGCCGTCACGGTGAAACCGGCCCGCGCGGCAACGATCGCCGGCAGCCCCAGGCCGCAGCCGAGTTCGAGGAGCGTCTTCCCCGCTCCGTCCATGGCGGCAAGATCCTCGGCCAGAACGATCGCCGACTCCCAGACATCGGCCCAGTAAGGGATCCGCTCGTCGGCCTCGAAGGCCGCCAGATCGATGAGCGACTCCATGTCGGGGGGACGCCAGATCGACACCGGCCGACCGCCGATGTCGATCCGCCGCTCCACCGGGTCCAATCGCTCGAATCGCATCGCTCGTCCTTTCCGTGACCGCTACCCTCCGGCCGCACATCCGGCACGTCGGCGCATCGCGGGGGGCCGACGCCGGCAAAACCTACCATGTCGCTTGGACGGGCGCCCCAGTGGAGCGCATGATTCCTCCGACACCGAGGCGTCCTTCCATGATCACCGACTACGACCTTCATCTCCTCGGCGAAGGGCGCCACTGGCAGAGCTATCAAAAGCTTGGCGCCCACTTGGGCACGGAGGACGGCAGCGCGGGCGCGACGTTCGCCGTTTGGGCCCCGAACGCCACGGCGGTGGCGGTGGTGGGTGATTTCAACGACTGGGACGGCCGGCGGAATCCACTCCGCCGCCTCTCCTCCGCCGGCATCTGGGAGACGTTCGTGCCCGGGGCCTCCGCCGGCACGATCTACAAGTATCTCGTCACCGGTGCCGACGGGATCACCGAGCGGTCCGACCCGTACGGCTTCGGGGCCGAGCTCCCACCGCGAACGGCCTCCTGCATCGTCGATCTCGACACCTACCGATGGCGCGACGCCGACTGGATGGCGACCCGCGCCGCGCGCAACGCTCTCGATGCCCCGATCAACGCCTACGAGGTACACCTCGGCAGCTGGCGGCGGCCGGGAGACGATCCGATCCGCTGGCTGACCTATGCCGATCTCGAACGCGAGCTCGTCCCCTACTGCGTCGAGATGGGATTCACGCATGTCGAACTGCTCCCCCCCACAGAACACCCTTTGTCGGCGAGTTGGGGCTACCAGACGATCGGCATGTTCGCCCCCACGAGCCGGTTCGGGCCGCCGCAGGCGCTGATGTCGCTCGTCGACGCCTTCCACCGGGCGGGGATCGGCGTGATCGTCGACTGGGTGCCGGCCCACTTCCCCAAGGATGGCCATGGCCTGCGCCGCTTCGACGGCACGGCCCTCTACGAGCACGCCGATCCGCGCCAGGGGGAACACCCCGACTGGGGCACGATGATCTTCAACTACGGCCGCCACGAGGTCCGCAATTATCTGATCTCGAGCGCCCTGTTCTGGCTCGATCGCTACCACATCGATGGCCTCCGGGTCGACGCGGTGGCCTCGATGCTCTACCTCGACTACAGCCGGAAGGAAGGGGAATGGCTCCCCAACCGCTTCGGTGGACGGGAGAACCTCGACGCCGTCGAGTTTCTCAAGGAGTTCAACGTCCAGGTCCACGCCCATCATCCGGGCGTGCTCACGATCGCCGAGGAATCGACGTCGTGGCCGGGCGTGTCACGCCCCACCTGGCTCGGCGGGCTCGGCTTCAGCCTGAAGTGGAACATGGGCTGGATGAACGACACGCTCCGCTACATGCGGCACGATCCCGTCCACCGCAAATACCACCACGACGAGCTGACCTTCAGCCTGATCTACGCCTTCCACGAAAACTTCGTCCTCCCTTTTTCCCACGACGAGGTCGTCCACGGTAAAGGAGCGCTGATCGATCAGATGCCGGGCGACGCCTGGCAGAAGTTCGCGAACCTCCGCCTCCTCTACGCCTACATGTGGTGCCACCCCGGCAAGAAGCTCCTCTTCATGGGGAACGAGTTCGGGCAGTGGCGGGAGTGGGACTTCGACCGGAGTCTCCACTGGCACCTCCTCGAGCAACCGGCCCACGCCGGCCTCAAGCGTTGCCTCGCCGACCTCAACGCCCTGGTGAACCGGGAGAAGTCGCTCCACCAACTCGATTTCGACAGCCGGGGATTCGAGTGGATCGATTGCCACGACTGGGCCAACAGCATCCTGGCATTCGTCCGCCGCGGTGCCGACCCCGACGACTTCCTCGTCGTCTGCTGCAATTTCACCCCGATCCCCCGGCATGACTATCGGGTCGGGGTGCCGGCGGCGGGGGTGTACGACGAGGTCTTCAACGGCGACTCGTCGTGGTATGGCGGCAGCAACGTCGGCAATGCAGGAAGCATCGCCGCGGTGCCGACGCCCTGCCACGGGCTCGAGCAGTCGCTCGTGCTCTCCCTGCCACCGCTGTCGACGATCGTCCTCAAGCCGCGTCGGGACTGACGCGGCGGAAGGCTACCGACGCGGCTTCCGCTTCCACTCGAGTTGGTAGCGGCTCTCGAGTTCTTCGATCCAGGTCCCGAACGATCGGGAAAACTCGTCCTGGGCCGCGACGGCCGTCATCCGCGGATCCGACTTCGTCTCCACGAAGCGCTCCTTGAGCTTCTCGGCCGGCGGTTCGACGTCGATGAGGCGAATGCAGTAGCAGACCGTCTTCGGCTCGTTGAACGCCACGGCGGTGCCGCCCGGCTGGAGGGCGAAGACGGCGCTCATGAACTCGTTCCCCGGCATGACGACGCCGGCCGGCTGGCTGATCTGAGGCACGCCCGACGAGGCCGCCTGCGGGGAGAGCCAGAAGAACGGCCCGACCTTGAACGCCTGAAGCGACTCGTCGCCGGCGATCGCCAACTCGAGTGACTCGGCCGCCGCGCTCTTCGAGGCGATCTCCTCGGCCTTCTTCCGGGCGAGTTCCCGCCCCGCGATGATCTTCCAGGCGCGCTCGACATTCGGGCGGGCGGTGTCGAAGGTGGGGACAAACTCCGGCTGATCGACCGTTCGCCAAGAGATGTAGCGCGTTCCCTCCATATCGCGCGATTTGACGGCCCGCTGGCTCACCGCTCCTTGGCCGTAAATCATCTCCACCCATTGGAGCTGGCGGATGCCGAATCGGCTGCCGGGATCGGGGAGGAAGTCGAAGCTCCGGCCGAGGCCGCCACCGTCGAAGGCCTCTTCGGCCGACTGGAGGGGCAACTGACCCGACTCGAAGCCGCTGACAGCCGCAATTTTCGCGACGTCTGGGGGGACCGGCGGCGCGACGCCCTTGGACTCTTCTCTCGCTTTCCAGAGCGCGTAGTCCTGGTTGTAGCCTTCAACGTCAGCGCTGATGCGATCAAACAACAGGTCGATCTTCGCTGCCGCCCGCTGAGCTGCAAGTTGCTGCCGAATCTGATCCTTGACCGCGTCAAGCGGTTCAAACTGCTCCGCCGCCGTTTCCGTTGCAGCACCGGCCGAAGGAGCCTCACCGGCCGGGGCAGCGGGAGCAGCAGCGGGCTCGGCAGCCGGGGCCGCGTCGGCAGCCGGGGGCTGATCGGCAGCCTTCGGCTCGTTAGCCGGGGCGTCGGGGGCCTGATAGGCCACCTGACGGAACGGCGAGCGGGTCACGGCAGCCCCGCTCCCTTCGGCCGGCTTTTCGACCGGGGCCGGCTCGGTGGCGGGCTCCGTTGCCGGGGCTGGCTCAGCGGCAGGGGCCGGCTCTGCCGGTGGCGTCGCCGGGGCTGGTTCGGTGGCGGCCGCGGGCTCCGCGGCCGGAGGCGTTCCCTCTGTCGGAGCGGCGGGCTCGGTGGTGGCCGCAGGCTCGGTCGGGGCTGCAGGGGCCTCGGCTGCCGGAGGTGGCGCTGTGGCCGCCTCGCCTTCGGCCGGGGTCTCGGCGACGCCCGTGGCCTCCGCGGCCGGCGGCGTGGTGGCCGCGGCGCCGGGGCGGGCCCGGAACTGCGTCGTCTTGTTCTTCTCGTAGAACTCGCTGATGTCGGCGTCGGTGATTTCCTTGGCG
>CAJBCV010000147.1 GCA_903951635.1 uncultured Planctomycetaceae bacterium | reverse complement strand
TCGGCGGCCTTACCAAGCAGGTTGCCGAGCCCCTTCCGCGCCGGCTCGGGGGCGGTCTGAGCGGCGGTGGGGAGGGCCAAGGCGAGCGTCGTCACGAGCGCGACCAAGAGGGAGAGCGGGCGGGGCATGGAAGAAGTCTCCGGGGCCGACAGCAGGGCGAACATCCTCAGCCTACCGGCCGAGCCCCGGGCCGGACACACCGGAAACCGGGTGGCGCGTCCGCCCTAGCTCCGCGTTTCCTTGGGGGGGCATGATGGCGATCGAGTGAACCGCATCCCGCCGGCCGGGGCGTGGCGGCTTCCGCTCCGCCTCCGTACCATGCGTGAGGGGGATCGATGCTTCTCGGGAGGGGGCCGTGTTCTTTTTCTTTCCGTATGCGACCGACGCGCCGATCTACCATCGGCCGATTGCCACAATCGGGCTGATCGTCGCCAACATTCTCGTGTTCCTCGCTGTCGGGGGCGGGCCCACCGAGCGGAACAGCCATCTCTGGTTAGCGTGGGGCGCGGGCCTCCATCCATTCCAGTGGGTCTCCAGCAACTTCGTTCACGGTGACTTCTTCCACCTTGCCGGGAACATGATCTTCCTGTGGGTGTTCGGGTTGGTGGTCGAGGGAAAGATCGGCTGGTGGCGGTTCCTCGTCTGCTACCTCGGGATTGGGGTAGGGCAGTCGATGGTCGAGCAGATCCTCACCCTCCCCCTCACCGGCGCGAACACGAGATCGGGTGGCGCCTCGTCGGCGATCTTCGGGATCATGGCGATGGCGGCGATCTGGGCCCCCGCCAATGAAATCACCTGTGGCTATTTTGCCGGGCTGGGGTGGATGATCCGAACCGGGACGTTCGACGTCGCGATCGGCCTGTGGGCCGCGGGCTTTATCGGCCTCAACCTCTTGCAGTTGCTGTGGGGATCGTTGACCGGCCTGCTCCATCTCATGGGCGCGGCCTTTGGGGCGCCGCTGGCGATCCTCCTTCTCAAGACAGGCTTCGTCGATTGCGAAGGTTGGGATGCCTTCACGATCTGCCGGAACGGGCGGCCGAGTTATTCAGGCGAGCTCGGGAAGCGCCGCGCGTATGTCGAGGAAATCGCCAAGCGGCGCGAGCGCGACGACGCGGTGCGCGCGGACCGCCGGGAGGAGTTTCGCCGGCTCCTCACCGCTGGTGATGCCGCCGGGGCGCAAAGAGTGCGGCAGTCGACGTCCGGGTATGACGGTGGCTTTCCCCTGGAGCGCAACGAGCTCTTCCAACTCGCGGAGGGGCTCGATGCCGCAAAGGCGTGGGCCGATGCCGCGGCCGTGATGGAGGAGGCGATCGGCCAATACCCTTTCGGCACCGACGGCCTGCGGATCCGTCTGGCGACGATCCTGGCGGGGCGGCTCGACCGCCCCCAGGAAGCGCTCGACGTGCTCGACGGCATCGACCCGGAGATGCTCTCGGCTGAGGAAGGAGCGCTCGCCGGCCGGGTGTCGCGGAAGGCGCGGGAGATGATCGCCAAGCGCCCCCCCGCGCCGTGAGGGAGGGGGGCTTGCGGGGGGATGCGCAGGTGGCGGCGACTGGCGACGGCGCGTCAGGCCCTTCCCGACCGGAAATCTCCAGCCGTCACAGCTTGCCAGACGATGGAAGAACGTCGGGGCGATTCGGCTGTTCAACGCCATGCGAGCAGTCGGGGCCGGACCGCCCGACGGGAAGCCCCGCTGTGCCACGCTGCACGCGGCGCCACGCCGCGCTTCTGCTCCTGTTGACGCTCGTCCTCCCCTGGTGCGGTGGCCTGCCGGCGCATGCCTGGCAGGGGGATGCCAACGATTCGTCGCGCGGCAGGATCATCGAGTTTCCCGATCTGGGGCCGATCCCGGGGGCGAACACGCCGTCTTTCGGCCCCGGGCCCGGGGCCTTCGACGCCGGGGGGCTCGAGAATGCCGACGTGGGCATCATCGGCGGCAGACGCCGGGCGGGACTTTTGCCCAGGCAGGGACGCAACGCCTCGCGGTCTGTCGGGATGCAGACCGCCCGCGGCATGCAGCTTCCCGAGCCGCTACCGGCACCGGCGACGCCGGAACGGGGCCTGGCGATCGGCACCGGCGAACTCGACCGGCGGCTTGCCGACGACGAGGGGCCGGAGAACGGTATCACCCTCGACGCCGCCATCGATCGGATGATGGCCGACAACATCGACGTCCGCGCGCTCCGGCAGGAGCTCACCCAGGCCGACGCCGACATCCTCACCGCCGGGTTGCGGACCAATCCTTTGATCTACCTCGACAGCCAGTTCATCCCCTATGGCTCGTACACCGACGCCACACCGGGAGGGCCGACGCAGTACGACGTCAATATCACCTACCCGCTCGACGTCTCCCGGAAGCGGCAGGCGCGGACGGTGGTGGCGAGGATGGCGAAGACGGCGCTCGAGGCGCAGTTTCAGGATGTCGTTCGTCGCCAGATCGACAACGTCAACAAGGCCTTTGTCGGTCTCCAGGCGGCGCGGATCGACATGCTCGCTGCTCAGGCGGCCGTGCGGAGAGTCGAGTCGCTCCTTGCCGAGGAGAGCCGCGACGCGGCAGCGATCCCGGCCGCCGACATCGCCGGCGGCCGGAAAGCCACGGATCTCGTCCGCGAGCTCACCTTCGGGCTCGAGAAAGCGAGGCTCACGGCGCTCGATGCCACGGAGGCCTTCGAGGACGCCCAGGAAACGCTCGGCATCCTGCTCGGCGTCCCGCCGGAGCGCACCCAGGAGCTCGTTCCCCGCGGCGGTCTGCGACCGATCGCCCCGGAGCCACCGCCACTGGAAGAGATGGTGCGGCTGGCCAGTGGCTGTCGTCCAGATGTCCGCGCTGTCCGCCTCGGCGTCACCCGGGCACGGGCGGAAGTCGATCTCCAGCGGGCAAACCGGTTCGACGACGTCTATCTTTTCTACGACCCGATCACGATCCAAGACCTGGGCCCCGTCAACAGGCCGAACTCGCAGTCGTGGGCGGTGGGGCTCACCTTCTCACTGCCGGTGTTCAACCGCAATCAGGGGAACATCGCCCGCGCCCAAAGCAACGTCACGCAGACGCGAACAGAGCTGGAATCGATGGAGCGGCGTGTGGCCTCGGAGGTGCGCCTCGCCGACCGGGAGTATCACTACGCGAGACGGGCGCTGGAGCGGATCGAGGCGGTGCTCCTTCCCCAGGCGGAAGCACGGCTCCGCGAGGCGCAGGAGGCCTACGAAGCTGGAGAGATCACGATCGATGACCTCCAGGAACACCTCGAGGAGGCGGCCGCTGTCTCCCAGAGCCACCGCGAGGCGCTCGTGCGTTACCGACGCAGCATGCTCGACGTCAACACGGCGGTGGGGATGCGCGTCCTCCCTTGAAGGACGATCCGGGGGCTGGGGGCGCCTCCGGCAGCCGGCCGATCCGCTTCGCTTGCGGGCGATGATTCGGCGGCACCAGTCCGGTTTGCCGCCGTGGAGGAGAGAGGGTATCGTCGCCGGAAAGCGGCGGTGTTGCCCCCCCTGCCCTCGGCCTGTTCGTCCCCCGCTCTCCGCCTTCCTTCCCCCCTTTTCCTCTCCCGGAGCCCCGCATGCTCGGCCTCGAACGGCTGGCCGTCCAGTCGCGGCTGATCGTGCTTCTCCTTGCGGTCAGCCTTGGATCGATCCTGGCGATCGGCTGGATCGGCTATACCTCGGCCCGCGACACGATCACGCATGCGGTCCAGCAGCAGTTGCAAAGCGTGCGTCATTCGAAGACGACGGCGCTGGTCGACATGCTCAAAGGGCTCCGCGACCAGGTCCTCTCGATCTCCGATGGACGGATGGCGACCGACGGTGTGGTGGCCTTCCGCCGCGGCGTGGCCGGCCTCGAGGGCGCCTCCCTCGAGCCGGCACAGGAGGAGGCGCTGCGCCGCTGGTATGCCGAGGAGTTCATCCCTCAAATCGAGACCCATCTCGGCGGCTCGCCGATGGTCGAGCAGTATTTGCCGGCCGAGCCGCGAGAGCGCTACCTTCAATACCACTACCTGCTCCCCGAGCAACGCCGGGCCGCGGCCGGTGACGACCGCGCCCCGCTTCCTGACACCACCGATGACTCGGAGTACGGGATCGTTCACCAGGCCGTACGCGATCGCATGGCCCGGGCGGCGGGTCTGTTCGGCTACGAGGACATCCTCCTCATCGACGACGACACCCTCGAGATCGTCTATTCGCTCAAGAAGCGCCCCGATTTCGCCACGAGCCTGCGGACGGGGCCCTATGCCGGGACGAACCTCGCCCGCGCCGCCGCCTCGCTCGCCCACGCCCGCGACAAGGATGCCTATCGGGTCGCCGACATCGAAGCCTACGTGCCCGACGCCGGGCTGCCGGTGGGATTCGTCCTTTCGCCGATCTTCAACGGCCCGGAGATGGTGGGGATCCTCGCCCTCGAGTTCCCGGTCGACCGGATCGTCGCCATCACGACGGGGCGTTTCGAGTGGGAGCGGGAGGGGATGGGAAAGACGGGCGAGTGCTATCTCGTCGGCCCCGATCTCACGATGCGGAGCCGGAGCCGATTCATGGTCGAGGATCGGGAGGGGTTTCTGGCGTCACTGCATCGTTCGGCACTCCCGGCAACGACCGTCGACCAGATCGAGCGGCAGGGAAACGTCATCAACCAACTGCCGGTGCGCACCCCGTCCGCCGAGGAGGCGATCCGTGGTCGCGAAGGGCTGGCGATCATCGACGACTACCGCGGCGTTCCCGTGCTCTCCTCCTACGGTCCCCTCGACCTCGATTCGATTCGCTGGGGGGTGATCGCGGAGATGGACGTCTCCGAGGCCTACGCCCCGATCCGGGCCTATGCCCGGCGGGCGCTTCTCGCCGCGACCGGTCTGTCGCTGGCGACGGCGGTCCTCGCGCTGTTCGCTTCATGGATGCTCGTCCGGCCGCTGCGGCAACTTACCGACGCGGCGCGGCGGATCGGTGCCGGCGAGGTCGGGGTGCGTGTCGCCCTCAATTCTCGGGACGAGTTCGGAGAGCTCGCGCGGACGTTCAACGGGATGTCGGAGAGCCTTCGCAGGCAGCGACTGGAACTCGAGGAGCAGGCCCGGGAAAACCAGGAGCTCCTCCTCAACATCCTTCCGGCGGCGGCGGTGGCCCAGCGACGCGAAGGGGACGAGAAGGCCACCCGCCAATTTGCCGACGTCACCGTTCTCGTCGCCGAGTTCGCCGGGCTTGACGGGGCCTCGGGCCCGGATGCCGAGAGCCGGGCCTTGGGGCTTGTGAGTGATCTCGTCATGGCCTGTGACGAGGCAGCCGAGCGATGCGGGGTGGAGAAGGTCCGGGCGGTGGGCTCGGCCTATCTGGCCGTCTGCGGACTCTCCCTTCCGCGCCCCGATCACGCGGCTCGCGCCGTTCAGTTCGGGCGGGAACTGTGCCGGATCGTCGCCGATTTCAACCGACAGCACGGGACGACACTCGCCGTCTCGGTGGGGATCAACTCCGGGCCCGTCGTCGGCGGTGTCGTCGGCCGGCAGAAGTTTCTCTACGACCTGTGGGGGGATACGGTGGCGATCGCTTCGCGGCTCGCCGCCCGGAGCGGCCAGGCCGTCGTGGTGACGCAGCCGGTCCGCGATCGACTCGTTGATCTCCACGAGTTCGACGGCCCTGCCGACGTCGAACTCCGTGGCAAGGGGACGGTGAAGACCTGGAAGCTCGTCGACCGGGGCGCGCCATGAACGATGCCAACGGCCTGTTCGGCCCGCTCGTCCTGCCCGACGTCCCGCTCCTTCCGGCGCTGATCCTCGCCGTCGGCTTTCCGCTGGCGCTCCTGATCGCCACCGAACTGCTCCATTCCTCCGCCCGGCGCGGCGGGATGCTCGCGCCCACGCTCCGCGTCGTTCGCAATCTCGTCCTCCCCGCCCTCGCGGCGATGCTGTTCGTCACCGAAGTGTGGCAGATCGCCCCCGATCAGACCGCATCGCGCGTCGTACGGACGGCGTTCTGGGTGTCGCTGCTGTATGGACTCCTCACGCTCACCAACGACACGCTCTTCGGTGGCCACGGGCGGGCGGCGATGCGCGAACGCGTTCCGAAGCTGTTTCGCGATCTCGCCCGCGTGACGCTCGTGGCGATCGGCGCCGCGCTCATCTACCAGCATGTCTGGCAACAGGAGATCGGCGGGGCGCTGACGGCCCTCGGGCTGGGGAGCATCGTCGTCGGACTCGCGCTCCAGGAACCCCTCGGCAACATCGTCTCGGGGCTGATGCTCCTCCTCGAGCGGCCGCTGGCGATCGGCGATTGGATCATCGCCGACGGCACGACCGGCAAGGTGATCGAGATCAACTGGCGGAGCGTCCACATCGAGTCGATCCTCCACGAGATGCGGATCATTCCCAACGTCGTCCTCTACAAGACGTCGTTCAGCAACCTTTCTCGCCCCACCGCCGCCCGCACCGACACCTACGACGTCGGCTTCTCCTACGACCATCCCCCCAACGACGTGAAGCGGGCGATGCTCGACATCCTCCGCACGACCTCGGGGGTGATTGCCGAGCCGGCGCCGGAGGTCCACACCCTCAACTACGGCGACTTCTCGATCACCTACCGGATGTATTTCACCGTGGCCCGCCACGAGGATCTCCTCCCGGTCCGCGACGCGATCCTCTCGCGGGTGTGGTATGTCGCCAAGCGCGAGTCGCTCCAGATTCCGTTCCCGATCCAGATGCAGTACCGGCCGTACGAATCCCCGTCGCCGCGCCAACCGGGAGTGGCCGAGGTCCTCGATCGATTCCCCCGCTACCGGCATGTCCGCGAGGCGATGCTCGAGTCCCAGGCCCGTCAGCACGACGCTGCGATGGTGGCCGGACACCCTGCCCCCCCTCCCGAAGCCCGGATCGTCACCTACGCGGCCGGCGAAGAGATCCAGGCCCGTGGGGCCGCCGTCGACCGCTTCGGGCTCGTGGCCGAAGGGAGCGTGGAACTCCTCGTCGTCGATGCGGACGGGGCGGAGGTGCCGGTCGCCAAACTCGGTCCGGGCGACTTTCACGGCGATGCCGCCGTCTCCGCCGGTCGTCCCAGCGACTTCCGAGTGGTCGCCCGTACCGACGTCGTCGAAGTGTCGATCGATTCCCGGACGGTGGCCGGATGGCTGCAGGGGTCGAGCGGTCTGGCGGCCGAGATCGGCGACGCCTACGTCCAACGCCGCAAGGCGGCTCAGCTGATCCGGCAACGATCCGCTCCACGCCCGCCGGACCCCGTCTGAAGCGTCTCTCAGGCAGGCTCTTCGAGCGCTTCCCAGCGGGCGAACGCCGCGTCGAGCCTGGTCTGGAGATCGTCGAGGCGGGTCTTGTCGCGGGCGAGGACGTCGCCTGCTTGGCGGAAGTAGTCGGCGGCGGCCATGGCGGCGTGGAGCGCCGTCATGTCGGTTTCCAGCGTTTCGATGAGCCCCGGCAGCGCGGCAAGTTCCTGCTGCTCCTTGAAGGAGAGCTTGCGCTTGCGGGGCGCAGCGTCGGCGGCGGGGGAAGCCGCCGATGGCGCCTGCGATGGCGCCTTTGCGGGCTTGGATTCGGCAGGCTTCGCCGCGGCCTTCCGCTGCCGGATCCAGTCGGAATAGCCGCCGGCGTACTCGAGGACGTCGTGGCCGTCGCCACTGGGCCGCGGCTCGAAGACGAGCGTGCTCGTGACGACGTTGTCGAGGAAGGCCCGGTCGTGGCTGACGACGAGGACCGTGCCGGCGAAGTCGACGAGCCGCTCCTCGAGAAGCTCGAGGGTCTCCGCATCGAGGTCGTTGGTCGGCTCGTCGAGAACGATGCAGTTGGCCGGCTTGGCGAACAGCTTGGCGAGGAGGACGCGATTGCGCTCGCCGCCGGAGAGGAAGCGAACGAGCGTCCGGGCCCGGTCGGGGGTGAAGAGGAAGTCTTGGAGATAGCCGAGGACGTGGCGTGACTGCCCGCCGACTTTCACCGTGTCGTAGCCGTCGCCGATGTTGTCGGCGACGTTCTTCGTGTCGTCGAGCTGGTCGCGGAGCTGGTCGAAGTAGGCGACCTGGACGTTCGATCCGAGTCGGACGCGGCCGGCGTCGGCGGGAAGCTCGCCGAGGAGGACGCGGAGGAGCGTCGTTTTGCCGGCGCCGTTGGGGCCGATGATGCCGATCCGGTCGCCACGGGTGACCGTCGTCGTGACGTCGTGGAGGATCGTCTTCTCGCCGCGCGAGGCCGTCACCCCCTGGAGGGAGGCGACGAGCGTGCCGCTCCGTTCCGCCTCCTGGATGAGAAGATTCACCTTGCCGACGCGATCGCGCCGCTCGCCGCGCTCGCGGCGCATCGCTTCGAGGGCCCTGACACGCCCTTCGTTGCGCGTCCTTCGGGCCTTGATCCCGGTGCGGATCCAGACCTCCTCTTCGGCGAGCCGCTTGTCGAAGAGGGCGTTCTGCTTCTCCTCGGCGGCGAGGGCCTCGTCTTTCCGTCGCAGGAAGGTGTCGTAGTCGCACGACCAGTCGAACACGCGGCCGCGGTCGATCTCGAGGATCCGGGTCGCCAGTCGGCGGAGAAACGCCCGGTCGTGGGTCACGAACAGGAGCGTGCCGTCCCAGCGGCCCAAGAAGTCCTCGAGCCAGGAGATGGCGTCGATGTCGAGGTGGTTCGTCGGCTCGTCGAGGAGGAGGAGATCGGGGCCGGCGACGAGCGCTCTGGCGAGGAGCACGCGTCGCTTCATGCCACTGGAGAGCGATTCGAAGGCGCGCTCGCCGTCGAGCTCCATTCTCGAGAGGATCTGCGCGACCGCATGCTCGCGCCGCCAGGCGGCGTCGTGTTCGTCGTCGGCCCGCCGCGCCCCGGCGGCCTCCGACCAACCGGTAGCGACGACCTCCCGCACCAGGCCGACTATCTCCTGCGGCACGTCCTGCTGGAGATAGGAGACGACCGTGCCGGGGGCGAAGATCACCTCGCCGGAGTCGGGGGCAAGATCGCCGCAGAGGAGGCGCATGAACGACGTCTTGCCGGCGCCGTTGCGGCCGAGGAGCCCGATCCGCTGACCGGCCTCGACATGACACTCGACGCCGTCGAGGAGCGGGGGGCCGCGAAAGCCGAGGTGGACGTCGCGGAGCGTGACGATGGACATGGAGGGGAGCCGGGGTGACGGGGGGGCAAAGACGCTTGCGGGGGGCGGTCAGCCGCCGCCGGAGACCTTCATCGGCAGCGCGAAGACCTTGTCCTTCACGGTCATGAACAGGGTCTTCCGCTCGGGGCCGCCAAAGGTGACGTTCGAAGGGGAGTCAGGGAGAGGGATCTCGCCGATGATCGTGCCATCGGGGGCCCAGATCCGCACGAGCGGGGCCTTCGGCGTGCCGTAGAGATTGCCATGGTCGTCAATCGCGAAGCCATCGCAGCCGTCGCCGTTGATCTTCCGCCGCTCCCCGAGCTTCCCGGGACCGAGCACCGGGAAAGCCCACGTCATGCCTCCCTTGCGGTCGGTGACGTAGAGCGTGGTGCCGTCGGGGGAGCC
>CAJBCV010000146.1 GCA_903951635.1 uncultured Planctomycetaceae bacterium | reverse complement strand
TACGGTCCGTATAACCACCCGTCGCTGCGTGTTAACGCACCTGAACCGCTATTGCCCCTTGGACGCAATGGGCTTCCCGGTAAGGGCTTACGTTGATCCTGGCCCCAGTCGCTGGCGCCGTAACAGGCGCCGCCTGCAGTATATCCACCCTTGCCCCGCATGCCGCAAGTGGGGGGGTGGCAGCCAGGTGTCGACGGCCGTCGCCGATCGGCAAGACGGCCCAAGGCGCTACCAGGGCTGGCGTGGCCACGATTGAACAGTGCGGCCTCCCGCGGGTCCACGGCGTCTCGATCCATTTCCGCCAGTTCGGGTGTCAGACGTGCGTTGTTGACCGCGGCACGTGCGTTTTGATCCGCTGGCAGTCATCGAGCGAATCGGCCCGGGCCGCCGCGGCGGCCGGGGAAACGCGAATACTGTTCATGGTGGCGACTCTCGGGGTTTCCACGAGCGGAAAGCGGGAAATCTTCCTGCGAGAACATCGTAGCAAGGCCCGTCCGGGGTCGGGGTGCGGGCGTGCGGGCTGCCCAGGGTGGCCGCGGAGTCGGGGTCGGCGGCCGCTGCGGGCGTCCCTGGTGCCTGCGCGGGGGTGTGGTAGTTTTAATGGCGGAGGATCGTGGAGGCTGTTGACCACCGGGCCGGCTGCCACCCCGGGGCATTCAGGCTTCGCGGCCGCCTGGCCCGACGGGTCTTATGGCTCGAACGCGGGCGCGCAGAAAAAGAGGTCATGGATGACGCTTGCGAACCCACTCTCAGACGATGTCGCGGAGCCGATTCCCCATGCCCACGCTGCAGACCACCCGGATCAGTCTCATGGCGCGCCTCGGGAGCCCGTCGGGCGACCCGCGCGTGTGGGGCGATTTCGTCGCTTTTTATGCTCCGGCGATCCTCGGCTGGTGCCGTGATTACGGCCTCCAGGAAGATGACGCGCACGAGGTGGCCCAGGAGGTGATGGTCCGCTTCTGGCGGCACGCGGCGGACTTTCGTCATGATCCCTCCCGCCGGTTCCGTTCCTACCTCCGCCGCATCGTGCTGACGGCGGTCGCCGACTGGGCCGATTCGACCAGGGGGCTCCGCGCCGCCGCCGGCCACCCGCGACTGGAAGCCTTGCTCGAAAGCCTTCCGGCGCGGGAGGACCTGGCGGCGTCCATCGAGCAGGCGTTCGATCTGGAGCGGCTCTCGGACGCGATGACGGAGGTTGAATCGCGGGTCAAGGGGACCACCTGGGCCGCGTTTCGGATGTCGGCGATCGAGCGGCTCCCCGGCAAGGTGGTGGCCGAGGAGTTGGGGATGAGCACGGCGAACGTCTACATGGCGCGGATGAACGTCCAGCGGATGATTAGCGACACGCTCCGCCGCCAGGACGCCGACTCGACGCGCGACTGAAGCGGGAGTGCGCATGGACGATTCCCGGCCGACCGATACTCCCCTGGCAAGCGCGACGCCTTGCCCCGGGCCCGCGATCTGGGCCGACCTCCGCGAGACGGCAGGGGCCTCGGCCGATGGCCCGTTCCTCGAGCATGTGCTGGCGTGCCCCGGATGCCTCGAGCGGCTCGAGGTGCTCGCGGCCGAATGGAGCCGTGACGGCCTCGTCGCCGCCGGCACAGCCGCGACCACGCCCGGATCGGACGCCCTCGTCGAGCGCCTCCTCGAACACTCTCCCGAGATCGAGGCACGATCACCGGCGCCAGTGATCGACGGACTCGAGGATCTCGGCGAGGTGGGGCGAGGGGGAATGGGGGTCGTCTACCGTGCCCGTGACGCAAGGCTCGATCGCACCGTCGCCGTGAAGGTGCTCACGTCGGCGACCGCGCTCTCGGCCGAGGCGCGGCGGCGCGCCGACCGCGAGGCCCGCCTGCTCGCCCGCATCGTTCACCCGAACATCGTCCGCATTCTTTCGGTTACCGACGCCGACGGCCTGCCGGCGATCGTGATGGAATGGATCGACGGCGAGGCGCTCGACGAAAGGGGAAGGGGCGGCGCGGTGCCGCTTGTCGAGGCGGTGCGGATCGTCCGCGACCTGGCCGGGGCCGTGGCGGCGATGCACGAGTCGGGGGTCGTCCACCGCGACATCAAGCCCGCCAACGTCCTCCTCGCCACGCGGCCGGAGGGCGACCCCGTGCCGAAACTGATCGACTTCGGGCTGGCCCGTCCGGACGACGACGCGGGCCATTCCCTCACCAACCCGCAGGTCGCCGTCGGCACGCCGGCCTTCATGGCACCGGAGCAGACCGGGCTCGATCCCACGCTCGGCCCTGTCGGCCCCGCCGCCGACATCCACGGCCTGGGAGCGCTTCTCTTCTGGCTCCTTTCGGGGAGGGTGCCCTACGAGGGGCGGACCACCGCCGCCGTCCTCAAGCAGGCCACCGATGGCACCGTGCAACCGCTCTCGGCGCTCGTTCCCCGGCTCCCCCCCGATGTCGGCACGATCGTCGCCGCCTGCCTCGAGCGCGAGCCCGAGCGTCGCTACCGCTCGGCCGCGGCCCTCGCCGACGATCTCTCGCGCTTCCTCGACGGCCGGTCGATCCTCGCCCGCCGCGCGGGCCCCCTCGCGCGGGCGCAGCGCTGGGCCCGGCGCCGCCCGGCGGCGGCGGCGGTCG
>CAJBCV010000145.1 GCA_903951635.1 uncultured Planctomycetaceae bacterium | reverse complement strand
GTGGTGGCGTCGCCGATCGCTTCGCGGCCGGTGGCCAGATCGAGCGCGATCTCCACCGTGGGCACATCGGGGGGCTGTTCACACGACCATGGCCCCTCCTGGAGCGACAGCCGTAGCCGCCGGACCGCGAGCGAACCGACGGCGGGCGCCCAGCGATGCGACGAGAGGGGATCGTCGCCCCCCCGGAAGCGTCCGAGCATCGGCACGGCCGCCACGTTGAGCCGGGCCTCGGCCCACGACGGCTCGCGCCGGGCCTCCACCGGCCTCACCAAAAATCCCACCGTACCGCTGCCGCGGGCCGCCAGTTGCCAGCGCCGCAGGGCCGTGCTGGAAACCCGCTTTGGCCAGGCGAGCACGGCCGTCACGCCGGGGCAGCGGAGCGCCTGATCGATTGCCCAGATCTCCTCCTCGTCGCGCGACGGCCGGATGACGACGAGCGGTCCGACGGCGGCCCCGGAGGCTTTCGGCTTTCCCGCCGGAGGCCCTTCGAGCCACGGCATCACCGCCGGTGGATGAAACCGCCCCTGACGATCGACCACGAGGATCGGCCCGGCCGTCCCCTCGGGCCGGGCCGCGCGCAGTCTCCCGGCGACCGCGAAGGCGAGCGTCGCCGTTCCCGATGCCGGCGCGCCAATCCATTCGATCAGGCTGCCGCTGCCGATCCCTCCGGTAGGAAGGAGCCGATCGATCCCCCGAAAGCCGCTGGGGAAGATCGCCCGCGGCAGGCTTGCCGTGGCGTCGGCAGGCTCGAGGCAGGTCCAGACGCTTGTGCCGAACTGACTGGCAAATTGGCTGGCAAACTGGCCGCCGAATTGGCCTCGAGCCCCCCCTCCGGCCCGGCTCACGACGCCCCGGGCCACGAGATCAGCCAGGCTCCCGGCGGCGGTGTCGGAGGCGGTCGGGGCGGAGGTTGTCGTGTCGTCGGCCACTGGTCCCGCCTCCCGCGAAATATGAACGCGCGTACAGTACCCATCGGCAGGCCGACCGTCAACGCTCCATTCGGGAAAAGTTTTTCGTCGCGGTGCAGCGTCGACTCGCGCCCGACAGGCCGCACATCCCCGGAAGGGGACCGCCATGCGCGAGGGCAGACGCGAGGCTTCCCTGAGCCGATGCTGACGCCCCACGGATCGAGGGGATAGAATCGATAAGCACCCACGGAATCATTCACGTCATGCCACACCTGCACATCACCGACCAAAAATCGCAGGCCGAAGCGGATCGCCGGGCATGGAGAAGGCGAACGCCGGAAGAGCGGCTCGACGAAGTCGAGCGGTTGAGGGTCGAGGCCGGAAAGTTCCTCTATGAATACCCAACCCGACTTCGAAGACTTCTTTCGATTGCTCGAATCGAACGGCGTTGAGTACATGGTCGTCGGTGGCTACGCCGTCGCCTTCCATGGTTACCCACGATTCACGAAGGACATCGACGTGTTCTTCGAGGCCTCACCGGCCAATGCCGCGCGGCTGCGTGCCGCTCTTGTGGCCTTCGGATTCCAGGCAAAGACCGTTCCCGACGAGGTGCTGCTCAAACCCGAGGCGGTGATCGCCATCGGAGTCGAGCCGGCGAGGATCGATCTGCTCAACCGGATCGACGGTGTCTCCTTCGAAGACGCCCGTAGCAGCGTGGTCCGTGGTCGGTACGGGACCATCGATGTCACGTTCATCGGCCGTGACGCTCTCATTCGCAACAAGCGTGCCTCCGGCAGGCAGCGGGACCTCGGCGACCTCGAGGAATTGCTCTGAGTCGTCCGACGTTCTTGCCAGTGCCTCGGGCGTCGGCCTGTTTGCCGGGATGCTCGACGCTTCTTCGAGCCTTGACGCCGCCGGCCATATGGCGATCGGCCACGGCTCGGCCGAGCGGCTCTTTGCCAGGTTTGCTGCGTAACCGGCGGCGGTGTGCGTGCCCCCCGCCGCAAGCTGTGCCACAATTGGCCCATTCCCACCGGAGGGCCGCTGGCCTTGATCAAAGCCTTCATCAACGACTTGATCCTCGCGCTCACCACCGATCGACCGCCGCCGCGCTGCCGGCTTTCCGGGCCCGGCCTTGGCCTGGCTTGGGGCGCGATCCGCTGCGCCTTGATCGTCCTCATCGCGATCGTTCTCTTCGCGATCGGCATCGAGCACGCGTTCCTGGCGGCCGCACAGCCTGACGCGAAGCCGGATGCGAAGCCCGCCCTGAAGCCTGCCCCACAGGCCGCCGCGGCTGCCTTCGCCGCATTTGCCCACGACGATTCACCGCTGATCCGCGACCGACTCGAAGCGACCGATCGCGAATACCGGCAGATCGAGCCGACGCTCTGGCTCCTCGCCGCGCGCCACGCCGCGGCGATCTCTTCCCTCGAGGCGGCCGACCGGATCGAGACGCTCGCCCGCCTTGCCGATTTCATCCTCCGGATGCGCGACAAACATGCTGCGGACGTCGTCATTGGTGAAGGGCGGGGGGTGATCGGCCTCCTCGACCCCGACCGCGGTCTCGACCCGAAGGAGATCACGACGATCGCCGGGGCCTACGACGCTGAGGCGACGGTGTGGAAGCAGGGGCAGGGGGGCCCCACGGGCCCCGACACGAAACAGGCCACCGCCGCTGGTTTCCTCGCCGCGGTCCAGAAGGCAGCCCGCGACCGGCGGCCGACGACGATCGTCGTCCTCGGCCACGGCCTCCCGGAGGAGATCCAAAGCTATTCGATCCCCTGCGAGCAGTTCGCCGCCGCGATCCTCGGCGGTGCCAAGCAAGGGGATGCCAAGCAAAGTGACGCCAAGCAAGGGAACAACTCCACGCCCCCCGCCGGCATCGATCTCTCCCACCTCACGATCGTCTGCGACGACTGCTTCAGTGCCGACTTCCTCGAAAATCTCGGCGCGGCGCTCGAGCGCGGAAGCCTGCGGCGCGGAGGCCCGCTTGTCGCCCTGCCAACCTGCCTCGCCGGCACCAACCGCGATCGCTACGGGATCGCCGACGTCGGCGAGAAGTTCGTCCCCCACTTCTGGAAGACGTGTCTCGAGCTCTACTTCGTCCGCCGGCCGCTCCCGCCGGCGATCACCCTGGCCGACTTCTTCGGCCCGGTCGATTGGATGATGTATGGATACGGCCGGGCCCCGATCGTCACGGAGGGGAAAGTCACCGGCCACCGGCTCGTAAACCCCGACCTCGTTCAGGATCCGGTGGTGTTTGTGTCGCTCGACGACGGCGATCTCGCCGAGTTGCGGACGATCCTCGCGCTCCCCGCCGATGCCCCGCTCCCGCGCCTCTTCGACATCGGCTGACCGCATCGTTCCACCAACGCCCACGGAAACCGCCATGGACCGCCGCCGCTGCCTCCTCGTCCTCATCACAGTCACCCTCGCGTCGACCACCGCAAGTGCGGCCGGCACTGTCGACCTCGACTTCCCCGGGACCACGGTCGATCAGTGGCATGGCCACGCCCGCCGGCGATTCCACTTCGAGGGGGCGGAGGCCTGGGTCGTCGTCCCCACGACACCGCTTCCCGGAAATCCCTGGAGCTGGTGCCTGATGTTTCCAGATGCCTTCACGGAGCGCTGCGCGGCGCCGGCGCTTGTCGCCCGCGGCTTCCACCATGCCTTCCTCGACGTCGGCAACACGTTTGGTGCGCCGGCCGCCGTCGCGAAGCTCGCCCGCTTCCACGACGAGCTCGTCCGCCGCGGGCTCAGCCCCCGGCCGGCCCTGATCGGCATCTCCCGCGGCAGTCTCTACGCCCACCGCTTCGCCGCCGATCATCCCGAGAAAGTGAGCGTGATCTACGGCGATGCGGGAGTGTGTGACATCCGCAGCTGGCCGGGGGGCGTAGCCGCCGGCCGAAAGGGGAAGGGGAGCGCCGAAGACTGGGCCGAGGTGAAGAAGCTCTACGGCTTTGCCGACGACGCCGCGGCGCTTGCCTGGACGGGGAACCCGGTCGACACGCTCGCGCCCCTCGCCAAGGCCGGCGTGGCCCTGATCCATGTCGTCGGCGATGCCGATGACGTTGTCCCGCCGGAAGAGAACGGCCTGGTCGTCGCCAAGCGCTACCGGGCCCTTGGCGGCACGGTTGAAGTGATCCACAAGCCGGGGGTCGGCCACCATCCCCACGGCCTCGACGATCCCACGCCGGTCGTCGATTTTGTCCTCCGCCACGCTGCGGCGGAGTAAGGAACGCTGTCAGTCCTTGGCGGCCCACTCCCTCGGAAGCGGCGCCGCCGGCGGCACGCCGAGGACGAGCCGGTAGAGCGCCGGGAGGACGAAGAGCGTATAGAGCGTGCTTGTGATCACGCCGCCGATGACGACCGTAGCGAGCGGCCGCTGCACCTCGGCGCCGGTTCCTTCACTCACGGCCATCGGGATGAAGCCGAGGCTCGCCACCAGCGCCGTCATCACGATCGTGCGGAGCGACGCCGACGCCGTCTCCTCGATCGCCACATCGCGGGAGGTGCCGCGGGCGAGCCGATCGCGAAGGGCACTGGCGAGCACCATGCCGTTGAGCACCGAGACGCCGGAGAGCGTGATGAAGCCCACGGCCGCCGAGATCGACAGCGGCATCTCCCGAGCGGCAAGCGCCCAGATGCCGCCGACACACGCAAACGGCACGCTCACGAAGAGGAGCGTCGTGTCGGCGACGTTGCGGTAGGTGAGATGGAGCAGGGCGATGATGAGGAGGAGGGCCAGCGGCACGACGATCGCCAGCCGCTTCTGGGCCCGCTGCATGTTCTCGAATTGCCCGCCCCACACGAGCCGGAATTGTTCCTCGGGAAGATCGACGGCCTCCGCGATCGCCCCTTGCGCCTCGGCGACAAATCCCCCCACGTCGCGGCCGCGGACGTTGCACTGCACGACGACGCGCCGCTCGCTCCATTCGCGCGTCACGTACTTCGGCCCGAGGATCGTGTTGATGTCGGCGATCCGGCCGAGGGGAACGTTCTCGCCGGCGGGGGAACGGAGCGGAATGTTGGCAAACGCTTCGGGGCCGGTGCGAAGGGACTCCGGGAGGCGGACGACGATCGGGAAGCGGAATTGCCCCTCGACGATCTGGCCGACCGCCTTGCCGCCGACGCTCTCGATGACGTCGAGAACCTCCTTGGCGGAGATCCCGTAGCGGGCGATCTCATCCTGGCGGACGGCGACTTTGAGGATCGGTTGGCCGGCGACCTGCTCGACGGCGACGTCGGCCCCCCCCGGCACCTTGCGGATCACCGCCGCCACCTCGTTGGCCTTGGTGACGAGCTGGTCGAGATCGGTGCCGAACACCTTCACGGCGATGTCGGCCCGGACGCCCGACACCATCTCGTTGATCCGTTGCTCGATCGGCTGGGTGAACCAGATGATCTGCCCCGGGATCCCCTCGACGATCTTGTTCATCGCCTCGACAAGGCCGACCTGCGTCCGGGCGGCCTTCCACTCCTCGCGGGGGCGCAGGGCGATGAAGACGTCGGTTCCCTCGAGGGCACCGGCGTCGGTCGCCACCTCCGGAGTGCCGACCCGGCTCCACACCGCGGCGACCTCGTGAGGGAAGGCGTCGAGGAGAGCCTTCTCGATCCGGGTGTTCATCCGGCACGATTCCTCGAGGCTCGTTCCCGGCGCCCGGATGATGCCGAGGACGATATCCCCCTCGGAGAGCTTCGGCACGAACTCCGTCCCCAGCGTCGAGGCCCGCAGGAAGGTGATGAAGAGGAGGGCCGTGGCAACCATGGCCAGCGTTCCCCGCGCCGACAGGCAGGCCCGCAGGGCGGGGCGGTAGGCCCAGCGGAGGAGCCGGACGAGGAACACGTCGTGGGCATCGACGCGCTTCGGGAGGAAGATACTCGACAGCACCGGCACGACGGTGAGCGAGAGGACGAGAGACCCGATGAGGATGAAGATCACTGTCAGCGCCATCGGCCGGAACATCTTCCCCTCGACCCCCTCGAGCGACAGGATCGGGATGTAGACGATCATGATGATCAGCTGCCCGAAGCAGGCCGGCTTCTTGACGGCGCTGGTTGCCTCCATGACGAGCTTGAGGCGGGCGGCGCCAGTGGCCCCGGGGTGGTGGGCGATCTTCTCGAGGATGCTCTCGATGACGACGACGGAGGAGTCGACGACGATGCCGAAGTCGATCGCCCCGAGCGACAGCAAGCTGGCGGCGATCCCCGCCTGCCACATGCCGATGAAGCCGAACATCATCGACAGCGGGATCGCCGTGGCGGCCACGAGCCCGGCCCGGAGATTGCCGAGCATGATGTAGAGGATGACGACGACGAGGAAGGCTCCCTCGAGGAGGTTTTGCCGCACCGTGGCGATCACCCGATCGATGAGCTTCGTGCGGTCGTAGACGATCTTCGCCTCGACCCCTTCCGGGAGCGTGCGGAGGAGCTTCTCGAACCGGTCGCGTAAGCGCGTCGTGACGGCGTAGCTGTTCTCCCCCATGAGCATGAAGCCGAGGCCGAGGACCACCTCCCCCTCGCCGCCGGCCGTCACCGCTCCCTTGCGGATCTCGTGGCCGATGAACACCTCGCCGACGTCGCGGATGCGGATCGGGACGCCGTCGCGCGAGGCGATGACGATCCGGCCGATCTGCTCCGGATCGACCGTCCGGCCGACACCGTAGACAAGCACCGCGTCCCCGGAGCGGTCGATCGAGCCGCCGCCGACGTTGAAATTGTTGCGCGGCACCGCCTCGACGACCTGGTCAAAGGAGAGGTCGTAGCGACGAAGGAGCCCCGGATCGACCCGGATTTGATACTGCTTGTTGAGCCCTCCCCAGGCGTTCACCTCCGCCACGCCGGGCACCGAACGAAGCGCCGGCTTGAGGGTCCATTCCTGGAGCGTCTTGACGTCGGTCAGGCTCATCCCCTTCGGCACGAGGAGGTAGTGAAACACCTCCCCCAGGCCGGTGGAGACCGGCCCCATCTCCGGCCGGGCCACCCCCGGCGGGACTTCGACGGTTCCGAGGCGCTCGTTGATGAGTTGGCGGGCGAAGTAGATGTCGGTGCCGTCCCGGAAGGTGACGATCACCACCGACAGACCGAACATACTGGCGCTGCGGATGTCTTCGAGCCCCGGCATTCCCCCCATCGCCAATTCCACCGGGAAGGTGATCTGGCGTTCCACCTCCTCGGCCACCATCCCGGCGGCGACGGTGTTGATCTGCACCTGCACCGGCGTGGTGTCAGGAAAGGCGTCGATGACCAGCCCGCGTACGGCCACCCAGCCGATCAGGCAGACGACGGCCGCACCGAGGAGGACAACGATCCGGCGCGACAACGACCAAGCAATGATGGAATCGAGCATGATAGGGAAGGGGGGTGAGGGGATTCAGGTCGGGATGAAAGGCGAAAGCGAGAGCCCTGCGCCGTCCTGGCGCCGGTCCCGCCGATCACAGCTCCCCCGACTCGATCCGCTCGAGGAGTACCTGGCTTTTGAGGACATGGCTCCCCGCCCCCACGACCCGCTCGAGCGTGCCCCCCGAGGTTTCGCCGACGATCTCCACGACATTCCCGTTGCGAACGCCCGGCTGAACCTCGCAGGCCGTGAACGACACATCGCCCGACGGGATGAACACCACCCACCGGCTGCCGTCCCACTGGACGCTCTGCGACGGGACGACGATCGCGGTGCCGCGGCGATCGATCTCGATTTTGCCGCTGCCGAACGTGTGGGCCCGGAGTCCGCCCGAGGCGGCGACGGGGGGCGTCGACTGGCCGTCGACCACCGCCCGTACCTGGAGCGTGCGCGTCGCCTCGTCGACCTCGGTGGAGATCCAGGTGATGCGGCTGGAATACTCCTCGTCGGAGCCGTCGGGGCGGAAACGCACCGGCTGGCCGATCGCAACCTTGCCGGCGTCCTCCTTGTCGACTTTGAGCGAGATGATCATCCGCGAGACATCCGCCACCTCGAAGATCGGCTTGGCCGCCTCGACCACCTCGCCGACGACCGCATCACGGCCGACCACGACGCCGTCGAACGGGGCGGCGAGGGGGAGGAGATTCGAGGTCACGACGTCGTCGGTGAGGCCGGCGACGATCTGCTCCGGGAGGCCGACGGTGCGGATCCGCTCGGCCCGGGCCTCGTCGACGAGTGCCTCGTAATCAGCGATCGCCACGGGAAGGCCGAGGTTCACCAGGGCCTGTTCGTCATTGACGAGATGGATCCGCGCTTCGCGGAGCGCCGCGCGGGCCTCGCGGAGTTGCCGCCCCATCACGGCCCCCTGCACCTCTTCGAGGATCGCCATCTGCTCGCGCCGCGACTCGAACGTCACCAGGGCATTGAGGAAAGCGGCCTTGAGCCGCCCCACCTCCTGGCTGTCGATGACGAGGAGCACTTCCCCCTTGCGGACGACGTCGCCGAGATGCTTCTCGACGCGCCAGATGCTTCCGCCGACGCGGGAAGAGAGTTGGGCCGTTCGTCGCTCGTCGTAGTCGACGACGCCGGCGACCTCGAGTTCGCTCACCATCGGCCGCCGCTCCACCGGCACGACCTCGATCCCGGTCCGCTCGACAGCCTCGCGTGAGGAAAATCGCACCGTCCCCGGCTCGGCATCACCCGGCCCGTCGACGGTCGCCGCGGCAGCGTCGCTCCCGGCGTGCTCGGCATGGTCACCGTGGTCGGCGTGGTCGCCACGCGCCCCGTGCGGCGCCGCATGCCCCCCCAAGCCGAAGGACCAGTGGGTGGAGTGGCCGAGCCACCCAACGGCCACGAGTGACGCGGTCGTCACCAGCGAAAGGCCCCACGACGCGATCAGGGAAAGAATGTCCGCCATCGAGACCCGACGGGCCGGTCTGGACTTCGTCCGCAGTTGCATGAGAGCTCTCCTTTGCGGGGCTGCTCCGCCAGAAGCACCCGTCCGCCAGGGAAGTGCCGCCGTCCAGATTCGGCGACACAGGTATGGAGCCGCCACCTCTCGGAGACGACGCTGTCGATTATTCTTCGCCGCCGGAAACTGTCCAGCCCCCGCGGGGGAAAGTATCCAGCTGGCCCCTTTTCAGGCCGTCGTTCAGGCCTTGTACTTGTCGCGGTTGACGTCCGGAGCAACGCCCTCCGGGGTCTCGTCGCTGCCGATGTCGAACCACTCCGGCTTGAACTCGATTCGGGCCTTCGTGGAATCGCCCAAAGCGATGTTGCTCACCAGGGCGATGACCGCATCGGCGATCGCCACCTCAGGCTTGCAGCGGGGCTGGTTTTCCGGGGCCGGATTGCGGATGCACCAGGCCCAATGCTCGAGTTCCTCGGTGTAGCCGCGCGACGGGGGAGCCCCATCGCCGCCGGGGCCGGCCGCCGCCGCCTTGCCGCCGCCGCCGCCGCTCTCGGTGGTGTCGAGCGTCGGGGCCCCGTCCTTCGCCTTGGCGACGGTGACACGGGTGTCCTTGGCGCTGTCCTTGTAGAGCATCACCTCCTGCTCGCGTTCGAGCACGAGGGTCCCCTTCGTCCCCATCACCACTTCGCCGTAGTCGCCGAAGCCGTTGCCGTTGATCGAGGAGTAGGTGACGACCACCTTCTTGTTCTTGTCCTCCTCGTAGCCCGGGGCGGGATATTCGTACATGCAGTAGACGTGGTCGTCGATCTCACGGTCGGCCGGGAAGATGCTCCGATTGCCGACGGCCGTCACGGTCAGCGGCTTCACCTTCTGCCCGTCGCCGCGCATCGCCGAGACGAAGATCCCCGCCGCGTCGAGCTGATGGCTGCCCAGTTCGGCCATGAGGCCGCCGCCGGTGCGGTTCCAGAGCCGCCAACGGATCAATTCCTCCAGCGGCGTCCGCGTCGACCCGTCGCCGAGGGTCATCGGCGTGTAGCCAAACTTCTCCGCGTCGACATCCTTGTCGAGGATCTGGGCTTCCATTTGGGCGATCCGCTTCTGGAGCGAATCGATGTCGGCCGGCTTGGCGTTCTCGAGATCCTTCTTCCAGCCGGCGAGCTTTTTCAGCGACCCGTCGTCGCCCGGCATCGGTGGCTTCCAGGAATCCTTGCCAGGGAGATTGCCCCGGTGCCACTGGGCCCGGATCGAATGGAGATCGCCGAGGAGTTTCGCCTTGCCGATCGTGTGGACGGCGTTGTCGTAGAGGATGCTGTAATGCCGCTGATGGCCGGTGGCGAGGATCTTGCCGGTGTCGCGCGACACGCGCCCCATCTCCTTGCACTCGTGGATCGAGTGCCCCATGAGCTTCTCCGTGAGGACATGCTTCCCGGCCCGCATCGCCTGGATGGCGGCGACGGAGTGGAGATGGAGGGGCAGCGCGATCACGACCGCCTCGATGTCGGGGTCGGCGAGGAGATCCTGATAGGCCCCGTAAACCTTGACGTTCTTTCGCGCCTCGTCCTCGGTCTTCCACTTGTACTTCGCCATCAGCCCCGGCCGGGCGGTGTTGGCACTCGGGCTCGAGACGTCACCGTGGAAAGCGCGGAAGACGTTGTAAGGGCGGATGTCGGCGATCGCGATCACCTGGAGGTAGTCGGGGGTGTGGGCGCCCAAGAGCACGCTCCCCTCGTCGCCGGTGCCGAGGACTCCGACGCGCAGCGGGTTGCCGACGCTGCGGCCGTAGCCGAAGTAGAGCGAGCCGAGGCCGGCCCCCGACGCGAGCCCCGCGGCGACGGTGCCGCCGAGGAAGTCGCGGCGCGTCATCTCGACGACGTCGCTGAAGTTCTCTTTGCCGATCTGCTTTTGGCCTTCCGTCAGGTTCATCCGCGCACCTTGAGAGGTTTCTGGCCGCACCACGAGGCACAGCACGATTTGAGGAAGTAATCGAGCCCGCTCCAGCCGCCGACCGGCACGCAGGCGAGGACGAGAAGGGCCGCGATTTCGACCCACTGATCGTAGGTCGATTGGGCCCCGGCCACCCAGAAGGGCTGGGATGCGACGACGCTGGCAAGGAAGAAGACGGCCCCCATGGCGTTGAACTTCACGAGGAATCCGACGACGAGGCAGGCCCCGATCGTGACCAGCGACCAGCTCACGAAGCGATCGGCCTTCCACAGCGGGCTCGGCTCGTCGGCCGCAGACACCTTGGCGATCTGCTCGGCCGACAGCAGGCCGTTCCAATCCCCTTCGAGCTTGTCGCCGATGGCGCTGGCCTGTTGCATCCAGCCGGCTTCCCTGGAAAGCAGCTCTTTCCGCTTCTTCGCCACCCGCTCGCGGGCGTAAGGAATGGCCCTGCTGGCGGGGGCGTTTTCTGTGGTGGCCAGCCGTGCTACCTGGAGGCGGTAGTCGACGAGATCCTCCCCCCAGGAGGCGATCGCGTCGTCGAGCGTGGCCACGGCGGCGTCGAGGGCGGCCTTCGTGCCGGCCTTTTGATCCGCGGCGAGGGGGAGAAGCTTCTCCCGGCGGGCGAGCAAGCCCTGCCATCCGTCGACGACGCTCTGCTTCCAGTCGGCGACCGCTTCGGCGGTGTCGCGGCCGTCGACGGCCCGGAGGGTGCCGGCCCAGTTGCCGGTCTGCGGCAAGTCAGCCCGGTATTTCTCAGCCAGCGGCCCGACGGCGGCGCGGCGGAAGCCAGCGCTCGACCACGACGGGTCGCGGAGGTGGCTCATCCCCTCGAGGAAGAAGTGCATGCCGATGACGATCCGCAGGAACGCAAGCGCTGCCACGGCGAGGACGGTCGAACGCATTGCGAGCCCTTTGTTCACGCTTTCAGAGAAGCCAGATCTGACCGAGCCCTACCCGATCGACTCTTCAACCGGCAGCAGGGCCGCTCGAGCGACTTCCCCCCGGTGGGCCTTCCACCGCGAAGCGTCGCACGCTGCCGCCGGAGGAAACTCACACGATTCTCAAAGCACCCAATTGAACCAAGAAAACCCCGGCCGACAAGGTGCCGGCCGGAGGTGCCCCCCCGGCCTCCGGGGCCGAGCCCCGCCTTCGGCCCGTCGGAAATGGCGTTTTGGCCCGGGGACGAGAGCCCTGCTCCTGCCGCTGCCCCGCCGCAGGGCCCCACGGCCGTAGGACTCTGGGGAGGCGTTCCCCCCGTCTCTTGCCTATGATTAGGCCACTCTTCTGCTTGGGAGACTTTGCGGTATCGCCGCCGGAAGAACCACCCATGACCACGATCCAAATCACGATTTCCGACGCCCTCGCCAAAGAGGCCGCGGCCGAAGGCTTGTTCGAGACCGGCTCAATCGAAGCGATCCTGCGCGAACGGCTCGCGGCAGCCCGCGTCGCGAAGATGCAAGCGACCCGGCAGCGGCTCCAACTCCAAGCAACCGGAACGCCACCCATGACAGCCGCGGAGATCGAAGCCGAGATCAGCGTGTATCGCGCGGAGCGGCGACGTGCGGCTGGTGCTTGATACGAACACGGCTGTATCCGGCCTCCTCTGGGGCGGAGTCCCAGGGCAATTGATCGACGCGGCAGCGGCCGGCAGGGTGAAGCTCATCGCAAGCCTGCCGCTCTTGGACGAGCTGCATTCCGTGCTTCACCGAAAGAAGTTTGCTGGTCATATGGCCGAGCAGGGCACCGCCGCTGGCGTCTTGTTCGAAGGATATGCGGCACTCGTACAACTCGTCGTCCCGACGGACATCGGCCCTGTCATCCTCGCCGATCCCGATGATGACATGGTGCTCGCGACAGCTGTTGCCGGCGGCGCCGAC
Source organism: uncultured Planctomycetaceae bacterium (assembly GCA_903951635.1). Lineage (GTDB taxonomy): Bacteria > Planctomycetota > Planctomycetia > Pirellulales > UBA1268 > QWOP01. Next base: position 2,848 of record CAJBCV010000145.1, on the reverse strand, counting down.
GCGATCGTCTCAGGCGACGCTCACCTTCTCGCGATCGTCGCATTTCGCGGCATTCCCGTCATCACGTCCGCGGCAGCGGTGAGTCGGCTGGTGGCGTAAAGAGCGGGAAATGGTTGCCAGCAGCGCGTTCGTGTCGAGCACCACCCTCACGAGACGGCCTTGAAGATGTCTTCGTCAGTGAGGAAGCCATCAGCCTCGGCGAGTGGCATCGTCATCTTTCGGACCGCGGCCATCTGGTCGCTGGCGATGAAGCACCGGAGCGACTCTCGCACCAGCTCACTCGCGGAACGGTGCGTCCGCCGACTCAAGGCGTCGAGTTGCTGTTTCAGATCCGACGGAAGCCGGACGGTGAGTGTTGTTTCCATGTATCACGATGTATGACACGGCCGCGTTTGCGGCAAGGCTGCCACGGCGAGCAAGACGGATCAGGCTGCGGCGGAAGAGTCGATCGGCTCGGCGGCCGTAGGCAAGGGGGAGAAGTGACGTACGCCCCGTCCCAACTGGCTGGACGCGCCCCCACGCTGGTCGCAAGCCGCGCGGCAGCGCGCCTCCCTTCTCAGGTCACGACGCCGCTTCCCCCTCGCCGTCGAGGATGTCCCGCAGCCGCATCGCGGCGAGCCGGCCGATGACGAGCGGCTCGATGCCGGCCCCGAACTTCAAGACCTTGTCGTTGCGCGACTTCCACTCGGTTTCCGCGATCGCGTCGGTGCGCACAAGCAGCGACCTCCCCAGTCGGGCAAACACGCCGGCTGGCAGGTCCCCCTCCCAATCCCCCAGCCGTCGCCTGAAGAGGACGACGCGGCCCGGGTTCCGCAGGCAGACGCGCGTGTAGTTTCGCAGCGACTCGATCCAGCAGATGTCGTCGACGGTCACGGCCGCTAATTGCCGTGAGTGGCGCAGCCGCACCTGGATCGTGTCGCCGAGCCCGCTTTTTCCAGGCCCGCCAGGCCCGGCAGGTCGAGCGACCGGGGTTTCATCATCGTCGTCTTCCCCGGGGCTTGGCTCGTGCGCTGCCGTTGGCTGGAGCCGCTGCAGGTCGGCAACCTTCTTCACCCTTCGCAGCGTCTCGGAGAGCCGCTCCGGGTTGACCGGCTTGACGAGATAGTCAAGCGCGGCCGCCGCGAAGGCCTCGAGCGCATACTTCTCATAGGCCGTGACAAACACCACCTGCGTCCCCTCAGGCACGCTCGGCAGCAGATCGAGCCCCGTGCCCCCGGGCATCTCCATGTCGAGAAAGATCACATCCGGAGCGAGCGTCTCCAGCGTTTTTCGCGCCGTCGCCACGCTGCCGGCGGTGCCGATGCAGTTCACCCCGCCGCAGTCGGCAAGCAGGCCCCGCATCCGTTCGTTCGCGAGCGGTTCGTCGTCGACAAGCAGGGCGGTGAGCATTGGTGAGGGTCCAGCGTTGGGTGTCTTGTTGTGTCTTTGTGGTGGCTTGTTTGTGTGGGGGCTTGTCTGAGTGGGAGCTTGTTTGTGTGGGAGCTAGGTCGACCGTCACGCCGGCTCGCCGGCCCGGTCCGCCGCGGGAGTCCTGACGTTCGCAGGCATGCGGATGACGATCCGCACCCAGCCGTCGTCGAGGTCGGGATCGAGTTGAACTTCAACCGTAGCGTTTGCATCGATGAGCAGTTCGAGCCGCCTCCGCAACGAGCGGATGCCCGTCCCCGGCGACCGCGTGGTATCGGGCACCACCCACTGGCCGGAGTTGGCCACGACGACTTCGAGCCAGTCATCTTTGACGCCCGCCCGCACGTTCACTTTCAGCGGCATGCTGCTTGTCTGGGCGCCGTAGTGGAGCGCGTTTTCCAGGAGCGGCTGGATCAGCATCGGTGGCACGAGCACCCGCGGCGCGACCCGGTCGGCGTTGATGCGGCAGACAAGGTTGTCGCCAAACCGGCGCTGCTGCACCGCCAGATACTTCTCCAGGGCATACAGCTCCCGGGAAAGCGGCTCGAGCGCTTCGGCCTCGCGGAGGGCGAAGCGCAGATACTCGGAGAGATCCTGCGTCACCTGCTCCACGGCAGCGGGGTCGTTTTTACTCGCCGCCACGGCGTTGAGGGCATTGAAGAGGAAGTGCGGGTTCATCTGCTCCTGCAACTGCCGCAGCTCGTGCTGCCGGGCGAGCGACTCGGCCTGGATCGCCCTGTTTTCGGAAGCGGCGGCGGCAGCCGCCGCCTGAAAAAACTGCATCTCCGACTCGTGGATGTCGTCGAGGAGGTCGATCCCCAGATAGATCGCGCACCACATGAGCGCCGCCACCAGCCGCGGAGCAAAGGGGGCGAGCGCCATCCCGGTCTGCTGGATCATCGGCCCTTCGCCCAGCAGCAACAGGGTGGTCGCCAAGCTCATCGCCATCCCCAACACCGCCACGATCACCAGCAGCGTCCAGCGCTGCGAACGGGGCAGGGCCCGCAGGGCCGGCAGTCGAAACAGCATGTCGATGAGGCTCGTAACCACGAAGCCGGTGACGACCCGCAGACCGATCGCCCCCCAGGGGGGCGGCTCGTCGGGGCGCAGCGCCACGGAGAACCCGCAGAGCGTCGCGCCGACCGCCAGCCAGAACAGCACCTGAAACACCCAGACAATCTGCTCCCGCCGCCAGCCCGGCCGCCGCCGCCCCCCATCGGCGGCCGTGGCACCAGGCTGCTCGGGGCTCGTGAGGGCGGAGAGGGGCATCGGAGCATTGCAAGAGAGGGCGGGTTGCCAGCGGCTTTCAGTCAGTATGGCAAACCGACGTCGCTTTCCCAGTCCGCTCGCCGGCAGCGACTTGCCGGCCGTGCCCGCAACGCTTCCCCGGCTCACCGCTGTCGGCGCTCCCGAGGCGCGCGGGCGCGCTTCGATCCCCACG
>CAJBCV010000144.1 GCA_903951635.1 uncultured Planctomycetaceae bacterium | reverse complement strand
ATCGATCTGGTGATCGAGAATCTCTCCCGGCGGTCCCATGAGATCGAAATCCGCGATGACGTCGGCGGGCAGCTCGAATCGCTCGAGCTGCCCCCCCGGCTCCGGCTCGCCGGCGCGGCGCGGGGGCGCACGAGCCATGTCGTCATGCCCCGGGAGCGGGGAAGCTTCGCGCTCGAGACGATCCACCTTCGCGCGCCGAGCCGCCTCGGGCTGTGGTCGGTGTCGCACCGCCTCCCGGTCGCCGATCGGATCGAGGTTTACCCGGCCCTCCGCCAGATCAGCCGCTACGCGCTCTACGCGCGGCAGAACAGGATGTCGCTCCTCGGCGTGCGGCGGACGCGGCGGGCGGGGACCGAGAACGAGTTCGAACGCCTCCGCGACTATGCCGACGGCGATGCCTTCAAGGCGATCGACTGGCGAGCGACGTCGCGGCGCATGAAGCTCACCGTTCGCGATTTCCAGATGAACCAGAGCCAGCGGGTGGTGTTCGCCCTCGACTGTGGCCGGATGATGGTCAATCACCACGACGGCCTATCGATGTTCGACGCCGCGCTCGATGCGAGCTTGACGCTCGCCTACGTGGCGATTCAACACCGCGACGAGGTCGGGATCCTCTGTTTCTCCGATCGGATCCTCCGCTGGATGCCGCCGCGGGGCGGGCAGGGGCAGCTCCGCCGGATGATCGCCGCCACCCACGACGTCCATCCCGAGCTCGTCGAGAGCCGATTCGATGAGGCGCTGATCCATCTCGGGCACCAGTGCCGAAAGCGGACCTTGCTCGTCCTCCTCACCAACGTCATCGACGAGCGCAACACCGAGCGGATCCGCCGGCACGTCCTCCCGACGGTCGGGCGTCACCTGCCGTTGGTCGTCTGCCTCCGTGATGGCTCGCTCACCGACCGCGTCGATGCCTGGGAACGGACGGACGCCGCCGGCGAAAGCCCGGCGGAACTCACCGCCGGCACCCATGCCGCGGCCGCCGCCGCCGCTGTGCTTTCCTGGCGCCGGCAGGTCCTCGCCGACTGGCAGGCTGCCGGCATCCTCACGCTCGATTGCCTTCCCGGTGACCTGACGGCGAAGCTCGTCAGCGAGTATCTCGAGATCAAGGCCCGCAATCGGCTGTAGTGACGGCGTTGTGGGGCGTGATTCCCTTGACAGGGCGCTGGGCAGAGGGGATTCTCCACCTCCGGGGAAGGGGGCCTCGGGGGGCTCGCCCCCAGGCTCGGTTCGAGGCTCGATCCCGACTTGATCCCGACTTGATCCCGACTTGATCCCGACTTGATCCCAGAGGGGCAGGCATGGCATCGCAGTGGCATGTGGGGCGTGGTGGGCAGTCGACCGGCCCCTATTCGACCGAACAGCTCCGTGACATGGCCGCCACCGGAAGGATCTCCCCGGGGGATCTGGTCTGGAAGGAAGGCATGGCCGAGTGGGCCGATTGCGCCACCGTCCAGGGGCTCTTCCCCGCCACGCGCACCGCCGAGAGCAGCCCGGGCGGCCCGGACTGGAATCCCTACCAGTCGCCGACGATCGACGTCACGACGGCCTCATCGGACGATTCGGGCTCCGGCCGGATGGTCTACGCCGAGTTCATGCCCCGTCTCGGCGCGCTCATTCTCGATTCGATTTTCATCACGCTGCTCACGATCATCCCCGGATTCGTCATTGTCTTCGGATGCATGATGGTTTTCGGACAGGAATCCGGCACGGCGATTGGCAGCGTCATCAGCCAGTTGTTCAGTTTCTTCGCGCAGGTTGCCTACTACGTCGTGCTCGAAACGTCGGCGAAGCAGGCCACCTGGGGCAAGCAGATCGTCGGCATCAAGGTCACCGATCTCAACGGCCGGCGGCTCACCGTCGGCCGATCCTTGGGGCGGTATTTCGCCAAGATCCTCTCCGGTTGCACCGTCATCGGCTGGTTCCTACCGCTGTTCACCGAGAAGAAACAGGCCCTCCACGACATCGTCGCCGGCACCCTCGTGCTCGACAGGTGACCCCGTTGCCGAGTCCCCCAGCCACGCCGCCGCCGCTCCCCTGCCGCCGCTCCCCTCGCCGGGCTGCCGCGGTCGTGGCGACCCTCGGGCTGCTCACGTTCGTCGTGGCCGCCTGGCTTTCGCCCTACGAAGCCGACGGAAGGCCGCGGGTCTCCGGCACGCACCGGCAACTCGGTCTTCCCGCCTGCCAATTCCAGACGCTGTTCCACGTGCCGTGTCCGTCCTGCGGGATGACGACGAGCCTGGCGCTGCTCATGGATGGCGATCTGGGCGCGGCCTGGCGGGTGAACTGGGCGGGGGTGGTTCTCGCCGCGATGGCGGCGGTGGCCGTCGCCTGGCTGCTGGTGATCGCGCTTGCCGGGATCGATCCGGGACGCTGGTCGGTGGAATGGACGGTCGAGCGATTGGCGATGGGAGGGGTGGCCGTGGCTGGGGTGCGGTATGTCGGGGTCGCCCTCGGGTGGATCGCAAGCGGCTTCTGATGAACCTGGGTGACTGGGTGTGGGGCCGGGCGAAGACCGTTGGAAGAGAATCAAGAAAATCTGGAGGCTCGCATGGCATCCGACATTCCCCCACCGCTTCCCACCGGCCCCGGTGGCCAGAGTGCCGCGAGTTTCGATGCCGCTGCCGGCGGCCGGGTCGAGGAGAAGCCGAGTCGGCTGGCGCTTGCGAGCGTCGTCCTCGGCGTGCTCTCCTGTCCCTTCTTCTGCCTCACCGGAATCCCCGGGCTGATCTGTGGCGTGATGGGGCTGCGCCAGATCGAGGCGAGCGAGCGGCCGGGCTCCCCGGTGCGCTACACCGGCCGATCGAGGGCGCTTGCCGGCATCATCCTCAGCGGCATGATGCTCTTCATGTCACCGGTGCTCGTCGGCCTCCTCCTGCCGGCGGTGCAGGCGGCGCGGGAGGCGGCCCGGCGCGCCGTCTGCACGAACCATGTCAAGCAGATCGGGTTGGCGTTCCACAACGCCGCGAGCACGAACAAGCAACTCCTCATGCCGCTGGCCATCGTCGATGCCGACGGCCGGCCGCTGTTGAGCTGGCGGGTGGCCCTGCTCCCGTACATCGGCGAGGAACAGCTCTACCGGGAGTTTCACCTCGACGAGCCGTGGGACAGCCCGCACAATATCGCCCTCCTGCCGCGGATGCCGGAGATCTATGTCTGTCCGAGTTCCCCGGTGCCGCCGTCGGAAGGAATCACGTCCTTCGTGGCGGCCGCCGGGCCGGGAATGTTCTTCGACACCCCCGAGCCGATTCCTGGCACGGCGATGATCGGCGTGCCGCTGTCGGCGATCCACGACGGCACGTCGAACACGATCCTCGTCGTCGAGTTGGGGCGAAACAACGGCGTGCCGTGGACGAGTCCCCAGGAGGTGACCGCCGAGATCGACGTAGCAATCGACCTGTTCCGGGAGGCGCAGGTGAACCATGCCGGCGTGCGGATGACGCTGTTCGGCGACGGCGCGGTGCGGACCGTCGCGCAGCAGATCGATCGGCAGACCCTCCGCGCGCTGCTCACCCGCGATGGCGGCGAGGTGTTGGGGGCTCCGTGATCGGGCTGGTGCTTCGGCTCGGCCGGCTCGTCATTCCCCTTCGGTGAGAAGCCAAGTGGCAAACGATGCCAGCCAGTGCTCGCCGGCGTAGTCGCCGCTGGTGACGTGCGGCAGCCCCGCGGCGGCGTGCCGCTCGGCTGCGGCCAGGAGCGTCTGACGCGTGGCGTCTCCTTCGGGAAACATGGTGGCCACGCTTTGCAGGCACCAGGCGCGGCTGAGGTTGAGCCCGTCGAGGTGAACCAGCTGCGGATCGGTGCGGTCGGTGACCGTCGCCGGCTCGAGGATGCTCGCGGGAACGCCGGCGGCGAGATCGGGGAGGAAGCGGTGGAACCAACCGCGAAACGCCTCGGCCGGCAACACCCGTCGCATCAGGTCGGCCTCCATGAGGCTCGGCGAGAAGAAGTCGGCCCCGTCTGGCTCCCAGGCCGCCGGGATCCGCTCGTCGGTGCCGAAGTAGCTCCGGCTCCGCTCGACGACGAGGGCCTCGAGTTTCTCGTGTTTCACGGCGCGGGCGTAGTCGAGGGCGAACGAGAGCCCGAAGGCGGTGCTCGAATGGACGCCACTGCGGTTGGGATACGTCTGCTTCGGGAAGTAGTCGAGATACGAAGTGACGATTCCCTCGACGAGCGGCCTCAAGTGCGACGACCATGCCCTCCCGTCGGGGTCGTCCCAGTCGTGGAGCTCCTCGGCGAGCTTGAGGAGCCAGGCCCACCCGTAGGGGCGCTCGAACGACTTGGCCCCGGGCCGGGAAAAGAATCTCGCCTCGGCCTCCAGATTCTCGGCCGTGAGATTCGCCCCCAGCGCCGCCCGGATCTCTCCCTCGATTCCGAGGCCAGGGAAGCGGCGGAGAATGCGGACGAGCATCCAGTGGCCATGGACGGCCGAATGCCAGTCGTAGCAGCCGTGGAACGCCGGATGAACCTGCCGCGGCGGCAGGACATCGGCGTCGCCGTTGAGGACGTCGGCCGGCTTGTGGGGATATTCCTTGGCGATCCCGTCGAGGGCCAGCCGCGCGAACTTCGTTGCCTGCTCCGCGGTGAGCGGAGCCGCGGCGGCGCTGCCCGGGAGGAGCAGGCCGCAGGCGAGGGCGATCGGGAGGGCGGATCGCCAGAAGGCCTGCTTCCGCGGGGGAGCAAGCCACCAGCGGTCACTCGCGCCGGCAAAGCTCGCCACGGCGTCGAGGAGGTTGACGAGTGCGGCGGTCTCGCCCGGATGGATCAGGACATACCGCATGGCGTCGATGAGCGAATCGACCACGGCAACCGGAGCCCCCCCGGCGCGGAGCCGATCGATCACCTTGCGGACTTCCCGGAAGAGGAAGGCCTGAGACTCGGCCGTGACATCGGCGACCTTCCCCGAGCGCGGCTTCACCAGCGCCAGGGCCTCGCAGACCACCGCCTGTTGGCTGGCAAGGTCGAGCGGACCGGTGGGGATTTCTGTCAGCGGATCGATTTCGGGAGGGGAGATCTCACTTGGGCTCGAAGCCTCGAAATCAGATGCGATCGCAGCGTCGGCGATCGGAGCGTCGTCGCAGGCGAGCAGCGGGAACGAGAGCCCCGTGCTCGTGCTCCGGCGAATGCCCTGGCGCGCGGTCCATGCGGAGATTCTCTGCGCCACGGGCTGAACGATCCGCCGCAGCGCCCCTACTCTCGTTTCGTTCGGCCGCCGGTCGTCGATCACCACGACCGCCGTGAACCGGCAGAGCACCCCGAAGGCGGTCGAGAGGTCGATGATCCGTTTTTCGAGCTCGCTCGTGGCGGGGCCGTAGCTGAGCGCGAGGCCGTCCTCGAGCTGACGCAGTCTTCCCCGCGCCCAGAGGACGCCGAGGCCCTTCGCCTCCGACTCAGTCGGCACGAGGTCGAGTCGCCATGGGGCGCCGCCGCGCTCGTGGCCGTGGACTGTCACCGTGCCGCTGCCTCCCTTGGCATACCGGCCGCGGAGCACGAGCGGCACACCGGGATGGAGATCGGGCATCCGGGCCGGGACGAGCGATTCCGCGACGATCTCGAGGCCATGCCCCTCGATCCGGAGATTCGTAACCAGCGGCGGCACCAGCCGCTCCTGGATTCGGTCCATCACGACGTCGAGCCGCGCCTCGCTCTCCACGATCTCGACACCCCCGCCGCTGGCATCGGCGAGGCGCGAGAGCAATCCTTCGTTGATCGCCGTGTCGATCCCGACAATCTGGAGGATGGTTTTGCCGAGCCGTTTCTCGAGCTTCGCAAGCACCCGTTCCTCGTCGCCGATCTGCCCGTCGGTGACGAGGACGAGCATCGCGGAGCGATCCGAGGGGGCTGAGGCGGGCTTCCTGCCGCGAGGCGCCAGGAGCTTCAGGCCCGCTTCCAGGGCCGCGGCCATCTCGGTGCCCCCTCGGGCTTGGATCGTCGCCAGCCATTCGACGATCGCCCACCGTTGCCGGTCGGTCGCGGCGGCGAGCTCGAGGGTCGGGCCGAAGTGCTCGACGGAGTCGTCGAAGGCGATCACGGCGAGGCGGTCGTCCTCGGAGAGCGTCTCGATCATCCGTCCGAGCGCCCGGCGCGCCGCGCCGATCTGCCAGGCCCCCATGCTCCCCGAGCGGTCGAGGACGAAGACAACGTCCCGCGGCTGGCGCGAGCGGGTCGTCGCTGCCGGAGGAAGGATGACGCACGAGAACGTTCCCTCCCCCGGTGCCTCCGCGGTCCTGTCGGGACGCCCCATTCCCACCGGGCGGTATGCGTCGGGCTCGAGGGTGAACGTGCCGACGGCGATCGCGCCTGCAGGGAGGGGCCAGCGGAGGATGAAGTCGCGGTCGAGTCGTTGCCCGGGTTCAGCGATCACCACGAGCCGGCTTCCGTCGTGCTCGTCCCGCGCAGGGATGGACGTGGTGACGTGGGGCCCGTCGGCGGCGATCGTGCCAAGCCCGATCGAGACGCGGATACCGAGCCGGACGGGATTCGGAAATCCGGGGAGGAGAACCGGCGGCGAGATCCGCGACGCATCGGGGACCAGGTCGGTGTCGGCAAGCACGCCATCCCCCACCGAATCGCCGTCGAGCGGCGCACCGGGGCAGTAACGCTCTGCCACCACGAGTGGAAAGCGGTAGGTCGCCTCCAAGCCGTCGACGGCGAGAGGGGCGACGAGGGTGAACTCGACGCGGGCCGGCGACCTGGCGGGAATGTTCCCGACGCGGATCGTGAACACGTCGGGGCGCTCCTCCTCGGCGATCGCCGCCGATCGCCCCTCGGCGATGGCTCGGTCGTAGTCGACGCGGGCCCTGCCGCGCTCGTCGATCCGCCCCTCGATGACCGCCCCGTCGACGATCATCCGGAAACGAATCACGGCCGCCCGTGGCGGGAGGGGGAAGATGTAGGTCGCCTCGAGCGGTTCATCGAAGACGTTTCGGAAGCTCTGCGACACCGTCGCGTGCGCCACGAGGCCGTCGATGGCGGTGTCGAGCTCCATCGCCGTCAGTGGCAGGCGGCCCCGGTCGGTCTCCAGGGCCCCAAACCCCTTCTCTGCGGTCCCGTCCGGCATGGCTGCGAAAGCCGCGTCGGTCATTTTGTCGATCATGGGTTGGGCCCTTTCTGTGGCCGACGGGATCGTGACGCCGCCCCACGCTCGGCCGGCGTGAGGGCAGTCGACGACAAGAAGGCGACCAGCGGCGCAGAAAGCTCCGCGAGCCGGGTCTGTTCGGAGGGGGTCAGCGGCCTGCCGTTCCAGAGCACCACCACGCTGCCGCCGACGCTTCCCGACTGGAGGCCTGCCTGGCTGTCGGCCTGGCCCGCGGCGATGGCGAGCGGTGCCCCGATCGGTGATGCGTCGAGCGCCTCGACAGGAGTGGCGGCCGGCCGCGTCTTCCAGAACGGGCCGTCGCGCCGGGATGGCTCGAGGGCCGCCGCCAATCCGGCTGCGGCGGTCGCTTCGCGGGCCGCAACCGCCGACGCGATCAACGCGTCGACGTCCCGCAGCGGCAGTTCGAGTGTGCGAGCGAGCTCACCGTCGGTCTTTCCGGCCAGCCCTCCCTGGATCGACTCGAGGGAGAACCCGGCCGCCTGGAGCTTCTTGATGGCAGCGAGTTGCAAAAGATGACGGCGGCCATGGAGGGCGGTTCGGCCGCGGAAACCGCTCGGTCGGTCGAGGATTCCGACCGACTGATACCAGCGGATCGTGCGTTCATCGGGAAGGTCGCGGACGCGGCCGCTCCGCACCCCGGAGTAATCCCCCGCGAGGAGCGCCGGCACCGTGGCGACGAGCTCCGAGAGCGTGATGAGGGGAGTGGTGGGAGACATGGGTCAAGTCTGACAGTGTTAATTGACAGTGTCAAGAAGGGGGCTCGAGCGTCGGCTCGGCGCGAGGGAAACCGTCGTTTTCTCAGCCTGTTTTCCACTGGCCCGGGAGGCCGTTGGTCGTCACAATCCCGCCCCCCTCGACCCTGCCGCACCCGCCGCCGGCCCCCGCCACGAGACGCGCACCGACCATGGAAACGCCCCCGTCCCCCGCACTCGGCATCGCCGCGATCGCGATCGATCAGCCGGCGTGGCAGTTAGAGAACGGGTGGTTTGGCGAGACGATCCCGCGGAAGTTCACCCAGCACACCGGCATCGAGGCCCGGGCGATTTCCGTCGAGGACGAGGTGACGATGGGGCTGAAGGCCGTCCGCCGCCTCCAGCAGGAATCGGGCTGCAACCTCGCCGACTGCCGGGGGATCGTCTTCGTCTCCCCCTCCCTCATCCCGCCGTCGGTCGCCCGACGGCACCTCGTGCCCCACGAGGCGGCGCGCGAGCGGCCGGGGCGGGCAGCGCGCCAGTTGGCCCGCGAACTCGGGGTGCGACGCTGCCGCACGCTCGGCCTGAATTGGTTCTGCTGCGGCTACAGCCGCGCGTTCTCGGTGGTCACCCGTCGCTGGGCGCCGCGGCTGGGCCTCGAACGCGACGACTTCCTCCTCGTCGTCGTCGCCACCCGCATCAGTCGGATCACCGACTTCGGCTGCACGACCACCGGCGGTCTGTTCGGCGACATGGCGTCGGCCACGATCCTCGCCCCGATGGCGAGCCGGCGGTATCCCGTCCACTTCGAGATCGTCCGCGCCGACGCTGGAAAGCTGCCCGTCGATCGCCCCGCGTTCGACTTCCACCTCCGCTCCCACGTCGCCGTCCCCGCGGCCGGCGGGGCGCGGAAGCACGACGACACTCGGCTCGTCTATTCGCTCGATGGCATGACGATCGCCGACCTCGCGCCGCGGGCGATGTCGGCAGCCGTCGCCGAGTCGCTCGCTGCCAGCGGCCTCCGCGGCAGCGACGTCGATTTCGTCGTGCCCCATCAGGCCGGTACCGGGATCGTCCGCTTCACCGGCATGAAGCTCGAGGAGGCGGGCATCGGTGGGGAACTCGTCAACGGCCTGACGCGACGGACCGGGAACGTGAGCGCCTGTTCGATTCCCCATGCCCTGCGGGAATCGTGGTCGCGGCTGCGGGGGCTCGTCGCCTGTCCCACCGCGGCGGTCGGCAGTCCGGGGCGGCCGGAGGTGCTCCAGGGATGCATCCTCCTCCGCAGTACGGCGGTCCATGAAGCGCAGGTGAGGGCCGCCGCCTGACGGCCCTTCCTCCCCGGATCACTTCGCCCGCCGAGCGACCAGGGCCGCCCGGCGCCGCGACTCGAGCGCGTCGCCGATCTCCGCAGCCAGGCTCGGCGAGTGGTCGAGCAGGTCGCCGATCGCCTCAGGGTCGAAGACGAGGACACGGAGATCCTCCTCGGCGACGATCCGCACGTCGTCCCCTCCGCCTCCGGCGGTCAACTGGTCCCCGAAGCATTCTCCCGGACCGATCGTGCCGATCGGCGTCGTCGCCCCCTTGTCGTCGTTGGTCTTGAGGGCCGCCTTGCCGGAGAGGATGAGGGCGAAGCCGCTGAACCGCGACCGCGGCGAGTGGATCGACTCGCCCTTGGCGTAATCGCGCACCGCCGGCGGACGGGCTGTTGTGTGGGCGAGCGCCGGCTTGAAGCGGGCGTGGGGCTCGAGCACCTCCGCCGGCGAACGCTCGGGGCGGCCGGGAGTCTCCCCCGGGCCGTACTCCATCTGGATCGGGTAGGGGATCGTCAGCCCCTCGCGCCGGGCGACATACCAGACGCGGCAGATGATCGTGTCGCGGATCGCGGCGAGGTCTTCCTGCGTGGCGACCGAAAAGATGAGCCGATAGTTGAGCATGAAGTCGCCATACCCCAGTGCCCTCACGATCGGGGCCGGGGTCTCGAGCACTCCGGGGATCGATTCGAGCATCGCCTGGAGGACCTCCTTCACCCGATAGGGAGCGTCGTCGTAGCCGAAGCCAATCTCGATGGCCTCGGTGCGCACAAGCGTCGGCCGGGAGAGGTTGCTGAACTCGCTTTTGTAGAGCGAGACATTGGGGACGATGTGGAGCTCCCGCGTGGCCGTCTCGATGTGGACACTCCGCCAGTTGATCTCGAGGACACGCCCCATCGTCTCCCCCGTCCTCACCCAGTCGCCGACTTTCAGCGGCCGCTCGAAGAGGAGCATGAGTCCCGATACGATGTTGCCGAGCGGCTCCTGGAGCGCCAGGCCGATCACGACCGAGCCGACCCCGAGGGCCGTGAGTGCCCCGCCGACCTCCTGCCCCCAGACCTTGGAGTAGATGACGATCCCGCCGAGCGCGACCAACGCGATGCGGATCAGGTCGCGGAGGAGCGTGGGGACGCGGTCCTGCCAGGAATCGGTGGTGGCCAGGCCGAAGAAGGCGTCGTTGAACGCCCCGACGATCGCCGAGAGGGCCGCGATCCAAAACACCGTCTCGGCGACGCGGACGACCGTGCCTTGGTTCGGAAACCCGAGGACGAAACTCACGAACAGGAGGATCGCCAGACTGGGGACGACGAAGCTGCGGAGGCTGCGGAGTGTCCGTGTGAACCGCCGTCTGCCGCGTTCGCTCGCCGAGATCGCCTCGGTGAGCGCCAGCTCGACGAGCGGGAACCCGAGCGCGAGGAGGACCGCCGGCCAAAAGTTCGGCACGCCGGTCGCGATCGGGTGGGTGAAGAGCCAGTCGATCATTGCGCGCCCCTCATCCCTTTAGGGACCATGTCTCGATCGCCGGCCGGCCGTCGATGGCCACGGAGGACGGGCCGAGAAAATCGAACAGTTCCCCGGTGCGTTCGCGCACCCGGTCGGTCACGCGGATCGCCGTGCCCCCCTGACGGGAGAGCCCCTTCGCCACGGCGACAGTCTCGCCCCACAGGTCGTAGAGGAAGCGACGGCGGCCGACGACACCCCCCACCACCGGCCCGGCGCTGACGCCGATGGAGACACCGAGATCGAGGCGATGATCGCGGCTGAAGATGGCGACGATCCGCTCGATCTCCCGGGCGAAGGCGATCATCCGCCGGACATGGTCGGGACGGGTGACCGACAGCCCGCAGACCGCCAGATAGGTGGTGCCGATCGTCCGTACCTTCTCGATGCCTCCGGCCTCGGCAGCCTCGTCGATTGCCGCCACGAGGTCGGCGAGGACGGCCATCGCCCGCGATTCGCCGGCCGCCGTGCCGAGCCCCTCCATCCCGACGATCTCCGCGACGAGGACCGACACATCGGCGAACTCCCGCTGCGCCCGCTCGTCGCCGTCGCGGCGTGATTCGACCGCCGACGCGGGGAGGATGTTGTGGAGAAGTTCGTCGTGCTCCCGGACCTGCGTCTCGAGCTTCTCGGTCTGCCGGCGGATGTTCTCGGCCATCCCATTGAAGACGCGGCCGAGCTGACCGAACTCGTCTTCTGAATCGATCGGGACGCTGACATTCGCGTCGCCCGCCCCGAGCCTTTTGGCGGCAGCCGTGAGGGCCCGGAGCGGCCGAGTAAGGAGATTCGAGAAGGCGAGGGCAAGGAGCGTCGATGCCAGTGACAGTCCGCTGGCCAGCCCGAACACCGTCCGGCCGAAGCGGACGGTCGGCGCGTAGGCCTCAGACTCGTCGACCGACGTCACGATCGCCCAGCGGAGGCGGCCGAGTTCCACCGGGCCGTAGGCGGCCACCACCGGCTCTCCCCGGTACCCGCGGGTCTTCATCACGCCACTGCGGCCCCGCAACGCTTCCTCGACGCAGGCGTTGTCGACTGGCAGCAGGCACATTGCCGTCCGCTGGGCCCGCATCCTGTCGAGCACGTCGCGTGGAAGTCCCTCGTCGGCGAGTGTCTTGAGGAGGCCTTCGGTGTCCTCGACCATGAAGCGGGAGCGGCTGCGAAACGTTCGGTCGGGGCCGACGAGATAACACTCGCCGGTCTGGCCGAATCCGGCCTCCGACCAGCCGTAGTCCGCCGTGAGTACCTTGTTGAACGTCTCGATCGGGAATTGGAGGACGAGGATCCCGAGGAGTTCCGAGCCGTCGAAGATCGGGCTACCGATGAAGGCCATCGGCTGGCCGAGGCTGGGGGCGAACTTCTCGAAGTCAGAGATCACGAAGTCGTCCCGCTCCTTGTGTCCCTGGAGACTGCGGGCGAGCGTGGCCAACTGCGTGTTGGCATAGGGGCCGACGTCGAGGTTCGTGGCAAACTCGGCGGTTTTTGCGTAGCTGTAGACAATGTCGAGCGAATCGGGATCGACGATGAGAAGATCCGCGAGGCCGAAGATCGCGACGGTGCGGGAAAACTCCTTGTGGAAGCGGGTATGGATACGGCCGTACTCGGAGGCGTCGCCGGGCGAGGCTTCGAGGGCATGCTTGGCGTCGTACGGCGATGGGTTGGCCGCAAGGTAGTGGTATTGGAGGTAGCGGGACGCGGCCGAGGCGGGAACGTATTGCTCGAGAACCGGCTGTCCGCCGCGGCCCTCGTTGAGCTTGGGAAGGTAGTCGGTGGTGTAGAACGAGGCGAGCGATTCCGCCTCCGCAGGGGTGAGCGTCGCATCGGCGAGTTGCCCATAGGCGGCCGTGAAATCCCGCGCGGCGGCCGTCACCGTCTGGCTGTCCGACATCGCGATCACCTGATCGCGGAGGGCATCGAGCATCATCGAGACGTTGAGCGTCTTCGCCGAGCGAATCGCCGTCATCCGCTCCCGGAGCGACTGGTCGAGGGACTTTCGCCCGGAGTCGTAGCCGATCCAGGCAACGGTGCCGATCGAGGCCAGGCTCACCCCGAGGAGGAGGAGAATGACCTTCGATTGGATGCTCAGTCGGCCGAGGACAGCCATGGGCTTCTCGCGGGATCGCGGTAGGGGCGGGAGACCTTGAAACCATAGGACGGCTGGGTGGCCATTCAACCGACCTTGACGGCCAGGTTGGCCTGCCGAGTCGCCGCCAATCGGGAGAACCCGCAGAACAGGTGCCACCGGAAGTTCGGCTTCGAAGCGCGGGGGGCAGCGGGGTACGATGGCCGCCCACTCGAGGAGCCCGCAGCATGACCACGTTTCGTGGCGACGACCGATGGCCCCCCCACCCCGTCATCTCGCTCCGCGTCGTCATGACGCTCACCACGACGGTGCGTTTGGCCGTGGCGCCGTTGGCCATGGCGTTCGTGGCCGTGGCGCTGCCGATGGCGTTCTCCCTCGATGTCGCTGCGCAGGGGCCCGCGGCTGTTCCGTCTGTTCCGGTAGCGCCGGCCGCTCCTCCATCTCCAGGGGAGGTCGACCTCGATGGCAGCCGGGTGTACGTCTTCGTCGGCAAGACGGGCCTCGGCCACGACCATGCCATCGTCGGCAGGCTCGTCTCGGGACGGGTGATCCTCGACGCCCCACAGAATGCCGGCCAATTCGTCTTCGACATGCCGTCGTTCGTCGCCGACACCCCCGAGGCCCGCAAGGTGCTCGGTCTGGCCGGTGAGACCGATGCTTCGACGAGAAAGCAGACGACCGAGAACATGCTCGGCCCCGAGGTTCTCGATGTGGCCCGCCACCCCACCGCCACGTTCGACATCGATTCGGCGCTCCGTTCGCGGCGTCCGGGCAATGGCGCGAAACCGACCGTCGACCTCGTCGGCACGTTCACGCTCCATGGAGTGACACGGAAGGTCGTGATCCCGGTGGAGGTCGGATCAGGGGGCCGGGTTCTCCGCCTCGTCGGGTCGTTTCGCATCAAGCAGACCGATTTCGGCATCAAGCCCTACAAGAAACTCGGCGGTGTCGTCGGTGTGGCGGACGAACTGGTGATCCACGGCGACATCCGCATTGCCGCCACTCCCGCGCCTGGGTCGGCAGCCGACCTGACCACGCCGACCGCGCTACCGCCGGCCGGTAGGCTCCCCGCCGAGCAGGCCGTGCCCGCCACGATCGACGGCGGGAGGTGATCCATTCGCCCGCCGGGAGGGGCTTCGTCGAGAAAGGGGGGGCCATTCGCAGCCACGAAGACATCCTTCATGGCGCTGCGTTTTCGAGGACCGCAGGCTGGTCGGTTCCATCGCTGACGAATATCGGGCGTATCAAACGCCCGTTCCCGGGTACCCTGGAATGTCGCTGGGGCCGCTTGCCCGCGTCCCCTGATGCCGGAGGCAGAAGCCGCTGCCGAATCCCCCTCGAGGTTCCCGTGCCGCTCTGGTCGATCCCCCGTGTCCGTGAGCCCGAATTGATGGACGACCCGGCGCTTGCCGAGGCCGACCATCTCCGGGCGCTGGTTGCCCTCGGGAGGATCAATGCCCTCTCCCTCACTGCCGCGCGCCTCGCTGCGGGGATCGTGGCGGTGGCCGATGGCCGGGGCGATTCGAGGTCGACGCTCGAAGTGGTCGATATCGCCAGCGGCGGCGGCGACGTCACGATCGATCTCGCCCTGCGGTTGGAGAGGGACGATCGTTGGCGATCGGTCTTGGTCACCGGAGTCGATATCAGCCCGCGGGCCAACAAGCGCGCCGTTGACCTCGCGGCCCGTCGCGGCAGTTCGGCGCGGTTCATCCTCCGCGACGTCACGGCGGAGGGCTGTCCCCCCTGTGACGTCGCCGTGAGCTCGCTCTTCCTCCATCACCTTGACGACGACGATGCCCGCCGACTCCTCCGTGTCATGGCGGCCGCCGCACGTCGCGGGATCGTCGTCTCCGATCTGATCCGCAGTCGGCTGGGGCTGTTCCTCGCCCGGATCGGCACGATGATCCTGGCACGATCGCGGGTGGCCAGGGTCGACGGGCCACGCTCCGTCTGCGCGGCACGAACGCCGGCGGAATACCGGGCGCTCCTGGAATCGATCGGGCTGCGGGGCGCGACGGTGCGCCGCGTCTGGCCCGAGCGGGTCGTGATCGTGTGGCGCGCCGAGGAGACCGATCGATGAACACGCCTCTCCCTCCCGTGCGGGCGACGATCGCGCTCGGCGCCGCGACGATCTTGTGGGACTGCATCGTCGTCGGAGCCGGGCCGGCCGGGGCGGCGACGAGCCTGCGGCTGGCGCGGGAAGGAAAGCGAGTCCTCCTCGTCGACCGGGGATGCATGCCCCGGGGCAAAGTGTGCGGGTGTTGCCTGTCTCCGGAAGCGGTCGTGGAACTCGGCCGACTCCGACTTCCCCTGCTTCGGAGGGCGTCGATTCCCCTCGACACGCTTGCCCTCTCCAGCGGCGGAAGGACAGCCCGGATCGCGTTCCGCGGCGGTGAGGTGCTGTCGCGCGAGACGCTCGACACAGAACTCGTCGTGGCGGGAGTGGCCGGCGGTGTCGCCTGGGTCCCGGGAGTCGACGTCGTCGCCGTCGTGGCGCCGCAGGAAGGGCCGGTGCGCGTCACCCTGAGGAGCGTGGCCGACGGGACCGTCGCGACGATCGAAGCCGATCGCTGCGTGCTGGCCACGGGGCTCGTCGATCGTGTCCGCGGCAAGGCAAGGGATCGTGCGACCGAGGATCGCCGGGGCGTGCGTGCGGCCGGGAAACGCTGTGTCATCGGCGTCGGCACGACGCTCCCGGCAGATGCTGTCGATCTTGACCACGGCGAGCTTCGCATGACGGTGGGGCGACAGGGCTACTGTGGGCTCGTCCGGCTCGAAGACGGACGGATCGACGTGGCTGCGGCAATCGACCGTGCGGCACTGCGGGAAGGGAGGGGCGTGGCCGACGTGCTCCTCGCCGTGCTCGGCCCGACGTCGGCTGCAGTGGGCCCCCACCTCGCCGACGCCCTCCGTTCCGCCCGCCTCACCGCCACGCCAGCGCTCACACGCCGCGCCCCGCTCTCCTCGGACGGCGGGCGCATTCTCCGCGTCGGTGACGCGGCCGCGTACGTCGAGCCGTTCACCGGTGAAGGGATCGGTTGGGCCCTTGCCAGCGCCAGGATCGCCGCCGACGCGATCCTCGCAGGGGCGAGCGGGGGCGGCGTCGGCGATGCCTATGCACGGGCCCATGATCGCCACTTCGTCGTCCCCCACGCGCGCTGCCGGCGGGTGGTGTCGTGGCTGCAAAACCCCGCGCTCGTGACGGCCGCCGTGGCTTCGTCGCGCATCGCGCCGGGGCTCGCCGCGCGGATCGTGTCGCTGGTCACCGGCGCCGGCGGTCGGGGAGCCCGCTTATGAGCTTCGCGATCCTCGCCATCGCCACCGCGTTGCCCCCATGCCGGATCACGCAGGACGATGCCGCGGTCATGGCTGGGACGTTCGGGAACGTGCCACCCGGCCGCGAACGCTCACTGCCAACGCTCTATCGGCAGACCCGGATCCGCACCCGTGGGTCGGTGCTCCTCGAACCGGTGCCCGGGAACGTCCCCGTGCAGCGATTCTTCCCCCCGGCTACCGGGCCTGAGGACGAGGGGCCGACGACCGCTGCGCGGATGGATCGCTACCAGCAAGACGCCGGGGTACTCGCCGTGGCGGCGGCACGCGAGGCGCTGACCCTCGCCGGCGTCGAAGCCGGACGGGTCACGCATCTGGTGACCTGTTCCTGCACCGGCTTTGCCAATCCGGGGGTCGATCTCCAAATCGTGGCCGACCTCGGGCTCCCTCCCTCCGTCGCCCGGACGCACGTCGGATTCATGGGATGCCATGGCGCCTTCAACAGCTTGCGGGTGGCCGGGGCCTTCGCCGCCGATCCGCGGAGCGTCGTCCTCGTCGTCGCCGTCGAACTGTGCAGTCTCCATTTCCAGTACGGTCGCCGCGGCGACTTCGTCGTCGCCAACGCGATCTTCGCCGACGGCGCGGCCGCGCTGGTCGCTGCCAAGGGCCACCCACACGACGGCGGATGGCGCGTCCGGCGGCAATGGTCGTCGATCCTCCCCGATTCGCGCGCGGAGATGGGATGGGAGATCGGCGATCACGGCTTCCGGATGACGCTCTCCTCGAGGGTGGCCACGATGCTCGAGGGAGGAATCCGTGGGCTCGTGGAGGAGGCGCTCGCCACCGAGGGGCTGGTCATCGCCGACATCGGGGCCTGGGCAGTCCACCCCGGCGGGCCACGGATCCTCGACGCGATCGGCGCGGCACTCGACCTTTCCCCCGACGCCCTCGTGGCCTCTCAGGCTGTGCTTGCCGACCATGGCAACATGTCGAGCGCCACGATCCTCTTCATCCTCCGCGACTTGCTGGCAAGAACCGACGCCGATCGCTGTTTCGCGATGGCGTTCGGGCCGGGGCTGACGGCGGAGTTCGCCCTCCTCGATCGTGCCCCTCCCGCTACGGCCCCCTCCTCCGGGAACGAACCATGAGCCACGACAAACTCGACACCCACCTCCATCATTCCTCCGACCGACACGCCCCGCATGCGGAGGAGCATTTCGAGGATTCGGAGTCGGTGCGCGACATCGTGATCGGGATGTCCGACGGGCTCACCGTGCCGTTCGCCCTCGCGGCGGGGCTGTCGGGGGCGGTGGAATCGAGCAGCATCATCATGACCGCTGGCCTTGCGGAGGTGGCGGCCGGGGCGATCGCCATGGGGCTGGGGGGCTATCTCGCGGCCCGCACCGATCTCGAGCACTACGCGGCTGAGCGGGTCCGCGAGGAGCGCGAGGTCGAGGAGATCCCGGAGCGGGAGGCCCAGGAAGTCGAGGATGTCCTCCGCACCTACGGCCTCTCCGCCGAAGACGCGCACAAGGTCACCAACTCGATCCGCACCGACAAGAAGCGCTGGGTCGATTTCATGATGCGCTTCGAATTGGGCCTCGAGGAACCCGATCCGCGACGCGCCTCCCGCAGTGCCATGACGATCGCGGGCGCCTACGTCGCCGGTGGGCTCGTGCCCCTCTCCCCATACGCACTCGTGTCGTCGGTGCCGGTGGCGCTGGCCTGGTCGGTGGCGGTGACGCTCCTGGCGCTCCTCGTCTTCGGCTACATCAAGGGGCGGTTCACCACCAGTCGGCCGTGGCGGAGCGCCTGGCAGACGGTCCTCGTCGGCGGCCTGGCAGCGTCGGCCGCGTTCCTCATCGCCAAGGCGATCGGCTGAGCCCGGTCGATCCCCGGGCGTTCAGTCCAGCGGCGCGACCGTACAACGGCCGGCCGCGCCCGCCGCGGCATAGATGGAGACGGTGTCGGTAAACGCCTGCGGCGTGGCCGAGCGGATCGAGAGCGGCCGCGGCGCGAGAAGGCCGAGGAGGATCGGCACGTCGGCGACGCGGAGAATATTGAGGAAGGCGGGGGCCTCGGGGGCCATGTGGGTCGGTGCGGGATCGTCGAGATCGACCGAGGCGACCAGCGGCGAGAACAGCGCCGCGTAGGCGGCGACGAGCCCAGCAGCCCCCGATCCGGCCAGCTCGATCGGCCGCCGGGCGACGCGGTCTGAATCGGCCGCGTGAATCACGGCGATCGCGGCGAGCGTGTCGCGCATCTGCCCGCCGGCGGCGCTGTCGCCGAGGAGCGCCATCGATCGCTCGACATGGTTGGGGGGATTCCGTCGGGTCCACCGGCCGGCTCCGACGCCGCGCGGATCGAGGACCCAGAGGGCCGTGCCCTTGTCGATCGCGACGGGGATCTCCGCGGCGTCCCCGCGAACGACGAGCCGATGCCGCTCCGCCGCGGCGAGCGCCGAGGGAGTGGGGGGGAAGAGTCCGACGAACAGCCCCGGCTCGCTCTCGACGCGCCACGGGCCGTCGACGGGGCGCTCGACTGCCGGAGCCGTCGGCACATCGGCGAGGTGGCGGAAGGTCGTGCGGCGCAGGGCGTCGAGCAGCCGGCCACGCCAGGGATCGTGGTCCAGAGGCTGCGGAGGCTCGGGACGCGAAAGCGGCACGAAGTGTGCGTCGATGGTCGTGTTGAGTTGATCGGCGGGGATATCGGCGTCGAGTGGAAAGACGCGGAGGCGCTCCGGTGGAATCGGGTGGACGGGCGTGGCCCCGCGCTCGTCGACGAGGTCGATCTCGCCATCGGTGATCGGGCGCGGATCGTTCTTCAGCCAGGAGCCGAGGAAGCGATAGACACCGGCGCGGATGTCGGCGCGGTAGGCGTGGCCACCGAGACTGACCTGAGCGTCGAAGCGGTCGCCGGCGCCGTGGATCGCGTAGACCCGTTCGAGGATCGCCGCCACGCGTTCGCTGGCGCTCATCGGGAAGATCGGGTCGGCGTCGCTGTTGACGAACAGGAGCGGTCGGGGGGCGACGAGCGTGGCGATCCGTGCCCAGGGCCATTGGAAGGTGTTCACGAGGAACATGCAGTCGCAGTGGCCGTCGATGCATGCGTCGGGGACATAGGCGGTGAGGTCGGCCATCCCGCTCACCGGTACCGCTACCTTCACCCGCTCGTCGGCCGCGGCAATCCACAAGGTGGCAGCGCCGCCACCGCTGATCCCCGTGACACCGATTCGTTGCGGATCGACGTCGGCGCGGTCGACGAGGAGGTCGATGGCGCGGATCCCGTTCCAGCATTCGACGCCTGCGGGGGTGTAGCCGCGGGACTGCCACCACCAGCGTCCCTCGCGGTAGGTGCCGTGGTGGGTGGCGGCGATCTCGCCGAGCTGGAGGGTGTCGACGACGAGGCAGAGATACCCGTGCCGGGCAAACCAGATGCCCTGATCCTGGAAGGCGGTCTTGTTACCGTCGCGGCCGCGGCCGGAATGGCCGCAGACATAGACGATTGCCGGATATCCGCCGGCGGGT